>CALQEM020000373.1:0-3012 GCA_943329595.2 Bifidobacterium breve | reverse complement strand
TCCCCTACCGCCGTCGTGCTCACCACCCTGGTCACCGTCGCCACCAGTGGCGCCTCAGCTTTCACTGGCCTCGTGACTCCTTCGGGGCAGTTGGTCGTGTTGACCATTGTCACTTCTCTCACCATCTGGGGGCTGCTCACTGTCGTTCGCTTGAGTTGGCCGACTCGCCATCGCGTCATGCCTCTCGGCCACGCCCTGATCTACCTCACCGGCATCTACCTGCTGGTCTTGGGAGTCCTGCCCGCCGTCGCCGTCGCCTTCCGCCCTTACCTCGATGGGCCGTCGAACGCCATGCATGCCTTCGCGCTCGTCGGTCGCATATTTCTCGCGCTCGTCATCTCCCTCATCGTCATCATCGCCGCACAGCGGCAGTCCTTCGAGAGACAGCTCATCGCGATCAACGCAGAACTTGCCGCGTTGGTGGCGATGCTTCGGCGTGAGCTATGGCTCATCCGACGCAGCATGGCGTTGACGTTGCACGGCCCGGTTCAATCGGCACTGCTGTCGTCGGCGATGCTGCTGTCACGCGAAGACTCCACCGCCAGCGACCTCGACGAAGCCCGCATCCGCATCGAGCGAGCGCTGTTGACCATTGCTGACACCGAGGTCGAAAGCCCCGATCTCACTGGGGCGCTCGCCTCGCTGACGCGTCTGTGGAGCCAATCGGCAACCATCACGACCACGGTCGAAGCGCAGGCAAGCCACCGACTGGGAAACGACCCAGGCCTGACGGCCGTCGTGATCGAGGTGGTGCGCGAGGCCACCAGCAACGCCCTGCGACACGGAAACGCGGCCCACGTCAACGTCGAGATCGGCGTGCAGCGCGACGGCGGTTTGTGGGTGCATGTCACCGACGACGGGAATGGGCTGCCGGTCGATCCCCAGCCCGGACTCGGCTCGCGGACGCTCGCCGAGGTAGCGGTCTCATGGACTCGCACCAGTGACCCAACCGGCACGCACCTAGCAGTGTGTCTTGGAGCGTGACGACGTCGTCACGCTCCGCATTGCTTGGATCGGGAATGTATCCCTGAGGGTACTTTCTCCAGGTCTCCCGGCGACCTGTTCCTAACGTTGTACTGGGAGTGTCCCGTACCTAGTGACGGACGAGGAGCGACAGTGTCACGAAGAACTGGAGACACGATCGAGAGGGCGGGCCGGAGCGAGTCGCGGGGTGCTCGTGGATTCACTCGGGTGTCGTCAAGGTGGACTGCCGTCACGGTAGCCCTGGCGATGGCCGTGGCGGGGTTGGTGGGCCTGGCAGCGCCAGCATCAGCTGTGCCCACCAAGACGGTCACCATCTCGAACATCCCTGCGATCAACGGCATGGTGGGCTCTACGTTCACGCCGACCTACTCGGGCACCTTCACCGGAACCGCATCGGTGTCGTCGTCGACCACGAGTGTGTGTTCGGTGGCAAGTGGAGTAGTCACGTACCTCGCGGCAGGCACGTGCACGCTGACGGCCAGTGCGACAGATCCGGCGACAGGGTCAGCGCAGTCGATCACGGTGGGAACGCAGAAGGTGTTCGACGGGCTCAATGGCCCGGTGAACGCCCAGGCCACGGATGCCGACGGTGTGACGTATGTGGGTGGCAACTTCACCGGGTACGGGCCGCAAACCTCCGGTGCTGTTTTCCCCGCGGCCGGCGGTGCCGCTGCCCCCACCCTCGACCGCACGATCGCCGCAGTGAACGGCACCATCTACGCCTCCGCTCCCGATGGGTCGGGGGGCTGGTACATCGGTGGCCACTTCACCGTCAGTGGTAGCACGAGTCGCAACCTCGCCCACCTCCTCGCCGACGGCACTCTGGACCCTTCATGGAAGGCAACCGCGTATACCGCGTCATCGTCATCCAACGCTGACACGGTGTACGCCTTGGCGGTGTCTGGCTCGACCGTCTATGTGGGTGGAGACGTAGACTATGGAAAGCCCTTCTCCTGCCTTTTCCTATGCGCGTTCGATTCCACAGGCACTAACACCTCGTGGAAACCCGAAGTCAACGGACCCGTGAGGGCGTTGGCCGTGTCTGGGTCAACGGTGTACGCCGGTGGGGACTTCACCTCGATGGCCGCGATCACTACCACCGGCTCGGCCTCGACGTCGTCAACAGCATTGGGATTGAACGCCGCCAATGCCAAAATTCAAGTGGGTACGGCGGTTTCTGGAACGGGTATCGCGGCCAACACGACGGTCTCGGCTGTGTCGGGTACCTCCGTGACTCTGTCAAAGGCGACGACATCAGTAATCTCTTCCGGTTACATCACGTTCCAAGGAGCGCTGCGCGGCCATCTCGCAGCGATTGGTACGGACGGCACCCTCGCCCCGTGGAATCCGAATGCATCGGTGCAAACGTCGCCGGACACGCCGACTGTGAACACGTTGGCGGTGTCCGGTTCGACGGTGTACGTGGGTGGAACCTTCGACACGATCGGGTCTACGACTCGCAACAATCTCGCCGCCATCGGCACCGACGGAACCCTCGCCGCGTGGAATCCGAACGTTGCGAACGTCAACAACTCACCCAGCGTTCGGGCGCTCGCAGTGTCTGGGTCGACCGTGTACGTGGGGGGAGACTTTTCGGCGATCGGTGGTAGCGACCGGAACAACCTGGCTGCCATCGACTCCAATGGCACGGCCACCGCATGGGATCCGAATCCGGACGCCGGAGTCACCGCATTGGCGGTGTCTGGGTCGACCGTGTACGTGGGGGGCGACTTCGCCGCGATCGGGACAAGCGATTCAACGCCGCGAAGCCGTCTTGCCGCGATTGGAACTGACGGCACCGTCGACGCCGCCTGGGACCCCTCATGGAACGCACGCATGAATTCCATTGCTGTCGCCGGTGGCAAGGTGTTCGTGGGTGGCGGCGCCATGGCGTCGACGCCACGTGGTTATCTGGCTGCATTCGCGGCCGATGGCTCGCTGACCTCGTGGGCTCCGTCTGTCGATGACAATGTGAGCACCGTCGCCGTCTCAGGCGGCATGGTCTATTTCGGTGGTGACTTCTCTGGC
>CALQEM020000372.1:0-3019 GCA_943329595.2 Bifidobacterium breve | reverse complement strand
GTCGGTTCCGGCAGCCATCAGTCCTCACTCACCTCGCGCCGCACGATGCGGCACTTCATCGGAAGCTTGTGCGCAGCACGCTTGAGTGCCTCCTGCGCGGTCTTCTCATTGGGGTAGCTGAGCTCGAACATCACGCGTCCGGGCTTGACATTGGCCACCCACCATTCAGGGGAGCCCTTGCCCGACCCCATGCGGGTCTCGGCAGGCTTCTTAGTCAGCGGGCGGTCGGGGTAGATCGTGATCCACACCTTGCCGCCACGCCGAATGTGCCGGGTGATCGCAATACGAGCAGATTCGATCTGCCGGTTGGTCACGTAGGCCGGCTCGAGCGCCTGAAGCCCCCACTCACCGAAGGTTACGCGGGTACCACCAGTAGCGGCCCCCGATCGACCCGGGTGGTGCTGCTTGCGGTGCTTGACCCTGCGAGGAATCAGCATGACTCAAACCTCCGTTCCGGACTCAACGGGCACAGTCTCAACCGCGGGGGTCTCAACCACAACGGACTCAACCACGGGAACCACGGGAACCTCGGCCGGAGCCTCCACCGCGCCCGACTCCTCGTCGCGGCGGCGAGCGACCGGACGTCCGGCCGGCCGATCACGACGCTGACCGGCAGGGCCTCCACTGAGGCGCGCAGCAGCAGCAGCGGCCTCACGCTCGGCACGGGTGCCGAGGGCATCGCCCTTGTAGATCCACACCTTCACGCCGATGCGACCGAATGTGGTCTTCGCCTCGAAGAAGCCGTAGTCGATATCGGCCCTCAGGGTGTGCAGCGGCACGCGCCCCTCGCGGTAGAACTCGGTGCGGCTCATCTCAGCGCCACCGAGACGACCTGACACCTGCACCCGGATGCCCTTGGCCCCAGACTTCAGTGTGCCCTGCATCGACTTGCGCATGGCCCGGCGGAACGAGACGCGGCTGCTGAGCTGCTCGGCAACACCCTGCGCGACGAGCTGGGCGTTCATCTCCGGGTTCTTGACCTCGAGGATGTTGAGCTGCACCTGCTTGCCGGTGAGCTCCTCGAGCGTGCCGCGAAGCTTCTCTGCCTCCTGGCCACGGCGCCCGATGACGATACCGGGACGCGCCGTGTGGATGTCGATGCGAACGCGATCACGGGTGCGCTCGATCTCGACCTTGGCGATTCCGGCGCGCTCCATACCGTCGGTGAGAAGTCGGCGGATCTTGACATCCTCCTCGACATAGTCGCGGTAGCGCTGACCCTTCTTGGTCGAGTCAGCGAACCAGCGTGAGCTGTAGTCGGTGGTGATGCCCAGCCGGAAGCCGTGCGGATTGATCTTCTGGCCCATGTCAGTCCTCATCTCCTGCGTCGGTGCTGGGTGCCTTCGACGCGGCCGCCTTGCTGGCGGTGGCCTTCGTGGCGGTGGTCTTGCTGGCGGTGGTCTTGCTGGCGGCGGCCTTCTTCGGTGCCGGCTTGGGGGCGACCGGCTTACGCGACTCGACCACCACGGTGATGTGGCAGGTGCGCTTGCGGATGCGGGCTGCGCGGCCCTGGGCGCGCGGCCGGAACCGCTTCATCGTGGGGCCCTCGTCAACATAGGCCTCGGAGATGACCAAGGTGGCAGGGTCAAGGTTGTGGTTGTTCGCAGCGTTCGCGATGGCGCTGTTCAGCACCTTGCCGACAGGCTCGCTGGCAGCCTGGGGCGCGAACACCAGAACCGCCTGGGCCTCCGACGCGGACATCCCTCGAATGAGGTCTACCACGCGACGGGCCTTCATCGGCGTGACGCGCACGAAACGCGCCTGAGCCCTGGCCTCCATCGAACTCTCCGTTCAGTCGTTGATGTCGTGCGGGGCCGGGCGCCTGCGGCGGCGCCCCGTCACCCGTGGTGCAGGGGGGTTGCGGGTATGCGGGTTGCGCCTAGCGGCGCTTGGCCTTGCGGTCGTCCTTGACGTGGCCCTTGAAGGTACGCGTGGGGGCGAACTCGCCGAGCTTGTGACCCACCATGTTCTCGGACACGAAGACGGGGATGTGCTTACGACCATCGTGCACGGCGATCGTGTGTCCCAGCATGGCCGGGATGATCATCGAGCGGCGCGACCAGGTCTTGATCACGTTGCGGGTGCCTTTTTCGTTCTGCAGGTCGACCTTCTTGAGGAGGTGACCATCGATGAACGGGCCCTTTTTGAGACTACGCGGCATGATAATCCTCTATCGGTTCTTGCCGGACTTGCGACGGCGGACGATGAACTTGTCACTGGGCTTGTTGTGCTTGCGTGTGCGGCCCTCAGGCTTACCACCGGGGTTGACGGGGTGCCGTCCACCGGAGGTCTTTCCCTCTCCACCACCGTGCGGGTGGTCGACCGGGTTCATGGCCACACCGCGGACGGTCGGGCGCTTGCCCTTCCAACGGTTACGTCCGGCCTTGCCCCAGTTGATGTTCGACTGCTCGGCATTGCCGACTTCGCCGATCGTGGCCCGGCAGCGCAGGTCGACGTTGCGGATCTCGCCCGACGGCAGGCGAAGCTGCGCGTAGGGACCGTCCTTAGCGACGAGTTGAATGCTGGTGCCGGCCGAACGCGCCATCTTGGCGCCGCCACCCGGTCGAAGTTCGACCGCGTGAATGACCGTTCCGACGGGGATGTTACGCATCGGAAGGTTGTTGCCCGGCTTGATGTCGGCCGAGGGGCCGGTCTCGATGCGATCACCCTGCTTGAGCTTGTTCGGCGCGATGATGTAGCGCTTCTCACCATCGGCGTAGTGCAGCAGCGCGATGCGGGCAGTGCGGTTGGGGTCGTACTCAATGTGCGCAACGGTCGCCGGCACACCGTCCTTGTCGGCCCGCTTGAAGTCGATGAGGCGGTAGGCCCGCTTGTGGCCACCGCCCTGGTGACGGGTGGTAATGCGGCCTGAGTTGTTACGGCCACCCTTCTTCGACAGCGGTCGAACGAGCGACTTCTCAGGCTCGTCGCGGGTGATCTCGACGAAGTCGGCGACGCTCGAGCCGCGGCGGCCCGGTGTCGTCGGCTTGTACTTGCGGATTCCCATGGTGGTGTCCTG
>CALQEM020000371.1:0-3032 GCA_943329595.2 Bifidobacterium breve | reverse complement strand
TGGTGGAGCCGGGCGATGTGCTCCTCGGCCAGCTCGCACTGGTCAGCCCGGTACGACGCCGCGTCACGGCTGCCGGCACCAATGGCGGGCTTCACCACGAAGGGGCCGTCGGGGAATGCCGGGGCCTGGCCCACCTCGACCGCCACGGTGGGAGTGATCGGAACACCGATGCCCTCAAGGTCGAGCAGGTAGTGCTTGTCCATGCTCCAGCGCATCAGGGCGGGCGGGTTGCGCAGCTCGGTGAGGGTGTCGACTCGATCAACCCACGCGAGGAACTCGTCGAGGCGCTCGGGGTAGTCCCACGTCGAGCGCGGCAGCACGCGGTCAAACGACGCCCAGTCGACCGACGAGTCGTCCCAGTTGACCACCGACACCTCGATGCCAGCGTCGCGCAGCGCTGACGTTCCGAGGGGCTCGTCGGGGTCGAGCCCCCGCGCCTCGGCGGCCGTGGCCCACGCGATACGTCGAATCATGACTCGGCTTCCGACGCCGCGACATCACCCGCGACCGGCTTCGAGCGACCTATCAGCAGCAGGGCGAGGTACAGCGCGAGAAACAGCGTTCCGAAGGCCAGATACCCCCACCGCAGGGGGGTCCACTCAGCGGGCACGAAGAGGGTGAGGAGCGTCATCACCCCACCGCCGACCACCATCACCATGGCAGCGCGACGTACCGACACCTCGGGGGCCGAGCGCACCAGCCACATCTGGCCCGACAGCGCCACCAAGCACGCGCCCACCATCTGCAGCGACCAGGTGACGTCGCGGGTGTCGCTGATGCCCAACAGCAGCGCGAAGGTTCCGGGCGCCACGAGCAAGAACACCGAGCTGGCCGCAAACACGAGCGAACCGCACAGCAGCACACCGCGCAGCATGTTGGCCCGCGCGCCTCCCTGACCCTTCACCTCTGCGCTCATGGCCCAGACGCTATCGCGACCTGCGCACTACGCTGCGGGCCATGACGATTGCGCGAGACGACCTCTGCGCGGTGGTGCTCGCCGCGGGGTATGGCACGCGCCTGCAACCCCTCACCCTGCACCGGCCCAAGGCCCTGTGCCCCATCAACAACGTGCCACTGATCGACTTGGCACTGCGCTCGGTGCGGCCTCATGTGGCTGAAATCGCCGTGAACATTCACTACCTCGCCGACGCGGTGCTCGCCCATCTGGGCGATGAGGACGTTCACATCTCCGACGAGCGCGAGCAAATCCTCGCCAGCGCGGGCGCCCTCGGCAAACTACGCCACTGGATTGGTGGTCGAGCCGTGCTGGTGCGCAACGTTGACGCCTACCTCACGGCCAACCTCGACGAGCTCATTGAGGGCTGGGACGGCAGCCGTCCGCGACTGCTCGCCCGTGAGCGGCCAGGGCGAAGCGACTTCGGCACCGCCCAGTATGTGGGCGCCTGCCTACTGCCGGCGGCATCGGTGGCTGCGCTGTCAGCGGAGCCCGCGAGCCTCTACGACATTGTGTGGAAGCCCGCCTGGGACTCGAACGACCTCGAGCTGGTAATGACCAGTGGCGAGTTCGTCGACTGCGGCACACCGGCCGACTACCTCCGCGCCAACATGCTCGCCAGCGGCGGGCTCAGCGTGATCGGCGAGGGGGCCGTGGTCGAGGGGCACCTCGAGCGCGTGGTGGTGTGGCCCGGCGGCGTGGTGCGTGCCGACGAGCGGCTCGTCGACTGCATCCGAGTGGGCAGCGACCTCACCGTCGACGCCCGGTAGCGCCCTGCTCGCCTGTCAACCTGCCGATCACTCCCTCACCGACCCGCCTGAGGCATGCCACCTTTCCACACGGAAAGGTGGCACTGTGGCGTGGCGACGACTCCCCACGGCCTCGCCCTCGACTGGCTGATGGTGAACGGCTATGTCAGGAGGCGCTAGGTTTCGCCGATGAATGAGGCGCTGAACTGTCGGCTCACTCTCCCCATACCGAGGATCGCTGCGATCACAGACGCACGTTCGGCGTGATGCGCCCCGCCCTGCCCTAGCCCGAACGCCGCTCCCGGCGCCCAGGGCACAACGACAGCCACAGGAGCACTCCCGTGACCGGGACAGCGAGCCAGTTCAGCGCGGCGCCCGGAGCGGTCCCCACAGTCTCCAATGGCTTGAGGTGTCCCGACAGTGAGCGCAGAATCGGCTCGACGAAGAACACGAGCAGCACCAGCGAAGTCAGCCCGCGATATCTCAGCAGCAGCACCCACAGCAAGACCGCGAGCAGCAGTTGACTGGCACCCCACTGACCGAAGAGGGCGATGATGTTGCTCCCGCCGGCCACGTCTGTGTCAATGGTCGCAATGCTTGTCGCGCCGCCGTCACGCGACAGCAGGTGCACCAGACTTCGACCGGTGACCACCACGAGGCAGACGACGGCCCCCCACCACGCCACCATCGCACCCGCGTATCGCGAGGCATCGCGAGGTAAGAGCGTGCCGAGCTGCGGGAGCCACGAGGTCGGAAACATTATTTGAGTAAAGCACATTAACCTTCCGGTGAGCTTCCGCCTGTCGTCAACGCACGCCCTGTGGACTAGGCCTTTCTGCGACTACGCTGCGGCGTAGCCCACGTCGAGGAGGAACCGTGACCGCTTCACTGCATGTGCTGCACGCAGGGTACGTCGGAGCAGAGGGTCCCGAAGGCATGCGTGTGGGCTCCACCGTGACCTACGCCACCGAGGGTGACGCACACATCATCATCGACCCGGGCATGGTCTCCGACCGCACCCTGATCCTCGACCCGCTCCGCGCCCTGGGCGTCGACCCGGCCGAGGTGACCGACGTCGTGTTCAGCCACCAGCACCTCGACCACACCCTCAACGCGGCCCTCTTCCCACGCGCGCGCTTCCACGACTACGCCGCCATCTACCGCGACGACCTCTGGACCGACTCCGACGCCGAGGGTCGCCGACTCTCCGACAGCATCGCGCTCATCCGCACGCCGGGCCACACGGTCGAGGACATCTCCACCGCTGTGCGCACGGCCGAGGGCCTGGTCGTGTGCACCCACGCCTGGTGGTTCGAGGCTGGACCGGA
>CALQEM020000370.1:0-3037 GCA_943329595.2 Bifidobacterium breve | reverse complement strand
GGGGTTGAGCCGGTTGTTGTCGTCGAGGTGCGAGTTGTAGAGCGCGTCGGCGTAGGTGTTGGGCTGAAGCTCGATGATTCGGCACCGGCCCACCCGCGCCCCCACCTCGGCCACGCGCTTCATCAGGTTCGGGGCCCGCTGCGCGTTCACGGGCACGTCGACGCCATCCTTGTCGGGCTTGGGCGGCGAGTGGTGCCAGAAGCCATTGCACTCGACGTCGCCGTAGGCGGACTTGAGGGGCGCGAAGCGAGTGTCGCCCGACGACTTCCAGTCGACGTAGGCGAGGCTCTGCCACTCGGCGGGGTCCATTACCTCGGAGTGCGAGTCGAGCACCACGAATCCCGACTCTTCCAGCACGGCCAGCTTGTGGTGGCTCATGGACGTCTCCTCTTCCTGCTCTTCCCGCATCACCCAAGAGTTGCCGTCCGACCCCCCAGCGGGTCGGACGGCACCCCCAGTCTCGCCCCACGGGCAGCCCCCCAACGCAGCCGAGGGTCCTGTGTCGCAGGGGCGAAGGTCCCGTGGCCCGGGCGGTGAGAGACCGGCTGCTCCGGCTTGTCGCGAGCGGGGCGTCCCTATACTCTTGGTCTACTTTTGACCGCGCACACCCGAGAGGCGACGTTACATGGCGACTTCCAGCTCAGGCTCCGCTGCTCCGAAGATCCTTGACCTGCCCATCGGCCTGAAGGGCTCTGGCCAGCGCAAGGAGTTCGACAGCCTCGGCATCGTGATGGTTCCCGCCAACCGCTACTGGGGCGCCCAGACCCAGCGGAGCCTCCTGCACTTCAACATCGGCCACGACCGCATGCCGCACGAGGTCTACCACGCCTACGGGTACGTCAAGAAGGCCGCGGCCATCGTCAACACCAAGCACGGACGCCTGCCGCAGTGGAAGGGCCGCCTCATCGAGAAGGTGTGCGACGACGTCATCAGCGGCGCGCTCGACGAGAACTTCCCGCTGTACGTGTGGCAGACCGGGTCAGGCACCCAGTCCAACATGAACCTGAACGAGGTCATCTCCAACCGGTGCATCCAGCTGGTGGGCGGCAAGCTCGGCACGCAGGAGCCCATCCACCCCAACGACCACGTCAACATGGGGCAGTCGTCGAACGACACCTTCCCCACCGCGATGCACATCGCCGCCTACACGATGGCCACCGAGAAGACGATCCCCGCGCTGAAGCGCCTGCACAAGGCCCTCGACAAGAAGGCCCGCCAGTGGGACTCCGTCGTCAAGATCGGCCGCACGCACCTTGAGGACGCGACTCCCCTCACGGTGGGACAGGAGTGGTCCGGGTACGCAGCGGCGCTCGAAGACGCGATCGCCGAGGTCGAGCACGCCACCCGCGGGCTCCTCGACCTGGCCATGGGCGGCACGGCAGTGGGCACTGGCCTGAACTCCCCCGTCGGGTTCGGCGACGAGGTTGCAGCAGTCATCGCCAAGCTCACCGGCTACCCCTTCCGCACCGCGACCAACAAGTTCGCAGCGCAGGGCACCCTCGACCGCATGGTCCGCGCCCACGCGGCTCTGAAGACCGCGTCCGTGACGCTCTTCAAGATCGCCAATGACATGCGCTGGCTGGGCTCTGGCCCTCGCACCGGCTTCCAGGAGCTGATCCTCCCGTCGAACGAGCCTGGCTCGTCGATCATGCCGGGCAAGGTCAACCCCACGCAGGCAGAGGCGATGCTGATGGTCTGCATCCAGATCATGTCGTCCGACGTCGCGGTGCAGATGGGCGGCGCGGAGGGCAACTTCGAGCTCAATGCCTTCCGGCCCATCGTCATCAACAACTACCTGCACTCCGCGCTGATCATGGCCGACATGTGCGACCACTTCCGAGAGTTCATGATCGAGGGCGCGCAGCTGAACAAGCCCAAGATCAAGGAGAACATCGAGAAGTCGGTGATGATGGTCACGGCCCTCTCGCCGATCATCGGGTACGACCAGGCCTCAGTGATCTCGCACTACGCCATCGACAACAACCTCACCCTGCGTGAGGCTGCGCTGAAGAACGGCGTCACGGCTGAGCTCTTCGACCGGGTCGTCGTTCCCATCAACATGACCCACCCCGACGGTGCCGCGCCGAAGACCAAGCGCGCCGCCGCGAAGAAGTCCCCCGCCAAGCCCGTGGCACGTCCTCGAGCGGCGAAGTGACTCCGGAGCCGGTCGACACCCGAGAGCCTGTCGGCAAGGCGGCTCTCGCCCGCGAGGTCGGCAACCGGCAGTTCACGGCCTCGTGGACCAGCCACTCCCATCGGGTGCGTCGCCTCCTCGCCGAGTTCATCGGCACCTTCGGGCTGATGTTCGTGCTCTCGGCGGGCGCAGCGATCCTGGCGAAGTACGGCGGCGGCGACCCGCCGCCGTACGTCGCGGCCTTGGTGCTGTCGTCGTTCGCGGCACTGTGGCTGCTGGTCGCCATCCTCTTCCTCGGCGACATCTCGTCGCACTTCAACCCGGCGATGACCTTCGCCTTCGCCCTGCGGCGCGACATGGGCTGGGCGATGGCAGGCGTGTACTGGGTGGTCCAGTGCGTCGCTGCCATCGCGGGCGCGCTCGTGGCGCGCCTGTTCTTCGGAACCGGCGGCAACCTCGCGGCCACCCGGCCACCGGAGGGCCTGGCCTGGCAGGCAGTGGCCTTCGAGGCGCTGCTCACCTTCGGCCTGGTGCTCATGGTGCTCGGCATGGCGAACGGCCCGAAGCTCGACGGCGCCTACGTGCCCTTCGCCGTGGCTGCCTACATCATGGCCCTGGGCTCGCTCGGCGGGCCCTTCGAGGGTGCGGCCATGAACCCGGCCCGAGCGCTGGGGCCCGATGTCGCGCTGGGCGACCTCAGCACCTACTGGGTCTACGTCGTCGGCCCCTTGGCCGGGGCTGCGATCGCAGTGGCCGTGGCATACGTGCTGAGGGGCCCGGCCAAGTCGCAGGAGGCACGCGCGGCCATGGGAGACCCCACCGCCGTCGAGTGACGCTCGGCCGGGTGCCGAGCAGTCACGAGAGGTCACCGATTGACCGAAGAACCCCGAGACGGTCATCGAT
>CALQEM020000369.1:0-3045 GCA_943329595.2 Bifidobacterium breve | reverse complement strand
GCGCTCGACTGCCGGGTGGAGATGGCGCCCACGAGGTCGCCCTTGCGCATTGCGGAGGCCCCCGAGATGCCCAGCTCGCCGGCGAGCTTCTTGAGCTCGGGCAGCTTCATCGCGGTGAGGCCAGTGGTGGTTTCGGTCACAGACCGGATCCTTCCGAAGGGATGAGCGTGCAGAGTGTGCACAGTGCACGCAGGCCGCCAGGCTCGATTGCTCGGCGCTAGGTCGGCCGGTTGGGATGAGGTGGTTCCGCCCCGCTCAGCGTCTCAAGGATGAGGAATCTGAGGAGGGCCGCTCGACCCGGTGCCCGTGGGGAAACACGAGCGGGTGGAACACGCTGACAGTAGCACGCGCCTCCCCCACAGCCCGATCAGCGGGTGGCGCGCACGCCCTCGGAGGCGATCGCCAGCTCGCGCACCTCGAAGCCCTCGGCCAGCGAGCGCACCCGCTCGAGGGCGTCGGCGTCAGTGAGCACGAGCACGCTGGGGCCTGATCCCGACACGGTCGCAGCGAGTCGGTCGGCGCGCAGTCGGTCGAGGAGCGCACCTGTGATCGGCATCGCCGGACAGCGGTAGGGCTGGTGCAGCAGGTCGGCCGTCGCGTCGAGCAGGAGACTCGGGTCCGACGTGAGAGCGTGCACCAGCAGCGCCGATCGCGCGGCATTGGTCGCCGCGTCGGCATGGGTGACCGTTGACGGGAGCAGCCCTCGCGCGGCCTTGGTCGACATGCGATCGGCCGGCACGCACACGATGGCGCGGATGCTCGGGTGCACGGCGAGGGTGACCGCTCGCGAGAGGCCGGTCGAGGCGTCGGGCCATGCGATGGTGAGGCCGCCGAGCAGGGCGGGCGCCACGTTGTCGGGGTGCCCCTCGATCGCGACGCTGAGGTCGAACGCCCGGTCGAGGCTGATCGGCGAGTCGGCTCCGCCGGTGAGCTCACGCGCGAGGGCGACCGCCGCGACGATCGCTGCGGCGCTCGAGCCGAGGCCTCGACCGTGTGGGATTCGGTTGATGGCCGAGAGCCGCAGCCCGGCTGGCGTCACGCCCACGTCGGCGAGGGCACGGAGCACGGTGGCGGCCACCAGGTGTCGCGAGCCCATCGGGAGGACCCCCTCCCCCTCGCCCCGCACCGTGACCTCGACCCCCGGGGAGTCACTGATCTCGGCGGTCACCTCGTCGCGCAGCTCGAGGGCGAGGCCCAGCGAGTCGAAGCCGGGGCCGAGGTTGGCGCTGGTTGCAGGTACGGCCACGGCGACTGGGCCGGCTACCAGCGAGGCGCTCATGCCAGGCCGAGGGCTTCGGCCGCGCGCGCGGCGTCGACCGGCACTCGCACCGGCTCGGCCGCGCCCTCGATCGCCCACTGGGGGTCCTTGAGCCCGTTGCCGGTGACGGTGCACACCACTCGCTGGCCAGGGTCGAGCAGGCCCCGCTCGCTCATGAGCAGCAGCCCCGCCACACCGGCGGCGGAGGCGGGCTCGACGAACACGCCCTCCTTGCCCGCGAGAAAGCGGTACGCCGACAGGATCTGCTCGTCGGTCACCATGTCGATGACACCACCACTGTCGTCACGCGCCTCCACTGCCTGCTGCCACGACGCCGGGTTGCCGATGCGGATCGCGGTGGCGATCGTCTCGGGCTTGGCCACCACCTCGCCGCGCACGATGGGCGCCGCACCCTCAGCCTGGAAGCCCCACATGCGCGGGGTGCGCCTGGCGTGGCCGTCGGCCGCGTACTCGCGGTAGCCCTTCCAGTAGGCCGTGATGTTGCCCGCGTTGCCCACTGGGAGGCAGTGGATGTCAGGCGCGTCTCCCAATGCATCGACCACCTCGAAGGCAGCGGTCTTCTGGCCCTCGATCCGGTCGGGGTTGACGCTGTTGACGAGCGCCACGGGGTAGCCCTCTGAGAGGTCGCGGGCGAGCACGAGGCAGTCGTCGAAGTTGCCGTCGACCTGCAGCAGAGTCGCCCCGTGCACGAGCGCCTGCGCGAGCTTGCCCATCGCGATCTTGCCGTCAGGCACCAGCACCGCGGCCGTCATGCCTGCCTTCGCGGCATAGGCGGCGGCACTGGCGCTGGTGTTTCCGGTGCTGGCGCAGATCACCGCGCGCGCTCCGGCCTCAGCCGCCTTCGAGATGGCCATGGTCATCCCACGGTCCTTGAAGGAGCCCGTGGGGTTCATGCCCTCGACCTTGAGGTACACCTCGCAGCCGGTCATCTCGCTCAGCACGCACGCATACACGTGGGGGGTTCCGCCCTCGCCCAGGGTCACCACCGGCATCGAGTCGCTGACCCCCAGACGCTCGCGGTACTCGTGAATCACTCCGCGCCATTGGTGTGCCATCTAGCGTCCTGCCTCGCCTTCGACTCGCATCACTCCGACGACGCTCTGCACCGCGGGGGTCGCGCGCAACGACTCGATCGTCGTCTGCAGCGCGGCGTCGGTGGCGAGGTGGGTGCGCACCAGAAGCGACGCGTCGTCGCCGCTTCCGTCCTGTCGCACGACCTGAATCGACACACCGTTGTCGGCGAAGACCTGCGCGATGGTGGCAAGCACCCCGGGACGGTCGGTCACCTTGAGGTTCACGTAGTAGCGGGTGTACGCGCTGCCGACCGAGCGCACCTCGAGGCCCGCATACGTCGACTCGCCGGGGCCGCGGCGGCCGCTGACCCGGTTTCGACCGACCGCCACGATGTCGCCGAGCACGGCGCTGGCCGTGGGAGCGCCTCCGGCACCTCGGCCGTAGAACATCATCTGGCCCGCCGAGTCAGCCTCGACGAACACGGCGTTGAAGGCCTCGCGAACGCTGGCCAGGGGGTGCGAGCGCGGCACCATGGCGGGGTGCACGCGCACCACCACGCCGGCGTCGTCGTCGGTGAGCTCGGCGACGGCGAGCAGCTTGATCACGAAGCCCATGTCACGGGCGGCCTCCACGTCGGCCGCGGTCACTCCGGACATGCCCTCGCGATGCACGTCGGCGATGGTGACTCGGGTGTGGAAGGCGAGCGACGCGAGAATCGCCGCCTTCGCCGCGGCGTCGAAGCCCTCGACGTC
>CALQEM020000368.1:0-3050 GCA_943329595.2 Bifidobacterium breve | reverse complement strand
GTCGGTTCCGGCAGCCATCAGTCCTCACTCACCTCGCGCCGCACGATGCGGCACTTCATCGGAAGCTTGTGCGCAGCACGCTTGAGTGCCTCCTGCGCGGTCTTCTCATTGGGGTAGCTGAGCTCGAACATCACGCGTCCGGGCTTGACGTTTGCCACCCACCACTCAGGAGAGCCCTTGCCCGAACCCATGCGGGTCTCGGCAGGCTTCTTGGTCAGCGGGCGGTCGGGGTAGATCGTGATCCACACCTTGCCACCACGACGGATGTGCCGCGTGATCGCAATACGTGCCGACTCGATCTGTCGGTTGGTCACATAGGCCGGCTCGAGCGCCTGCAGGCCCCACTCACCGAAGGTCACGCGGGTACCGCCCGTGGCGGCCCCCGATCGACCAGGGTGGTGCTGCTTGCGGTGCTTGACCCTGCGGGGAATCAGCATGGCTCAGGCCTCCGATCCGGACTCAACGGGAACAGTGTCAACAGCGACGCTCTCGACCACGACGGCCTCGACCACGGGAACCTCGGCAACGGCCTCGACCGCGCCGGACTCCTCGTCACGACGACGCGCGACCGGACGGCCGGCGGGACGGTCGCGACGCTGACCCGCGGGCCCACCACCGCTCAGACGCGCGGCGGCTGCCGCGGCCTCACGCTCGGCACGGGTGCCGAGTGCGTCGCCCTTGTAGATCCAGACCTTCACGCCGATGCGACCGAAGGTCGTCTTGGCCTCGAAGAAGCCGTAGTCGATGTCGGCGCGCAGCGTGTGCAGCGGCACGCGACCCTCGCGGTAGAACTCGGTGCGGCTCATCTCGGCGCCACCGAGACGACCGGACACCTGCACCCGGATGCCCTTGGCCCCGGACTTCAGCGTGCCCTGCATCGACTTGCGCATGGCGCGACGGAAGGAGACTCGGCTGCTGAGCTGCTCGGCGACACCCTGAGCCACGAGCTGGGCGTTCATCTCGGGGTTCTTGACCTCGAGGATGTTGAGCTGCACCTGCTTGCCGGTGAGCTCCTCGAGCGTGCCACGAAGCTTCTCGGCCTCCTGGCCGCGACGGCCGATGACGATGCCGGGGCGCGCGGTGTGGATGTCGATCCGGACGCGGTCACGCGTGCGCTCGATCTCGACCTTGGCGATGCCGGCGCGCTCCATGCCATCGGTGAGGAGTCGACGGATCTTGACGTCCTCCTCGATGTAGTCGCGGTAGCGCTGGCCCTTCTTGGTCGAGTCAGCGAACCAGCGCGAGCTGTAGTCGGTGGTGATGCCCAGCCGGAAGCCGTGCGGATTGATTTTCTGGCCCATGTCAGTCCTCATCTCCTGCGTCGGTGCTGGGTGCCTTCGACGCGGCCGCCTTGGTGGCGGTGGCCTTCGTGGCGGGTGCCTTGCTCGCGGCTGCCTTCTTCGCTGCCGGCTTCGGTGCGACCGGCTTGCGTGACTCGACGACCACGGTGATGTGACAGGTGCGCTTGCGAATGCGCGCGGCGCGGCCCTGGGCGCGCGGCCGGAACCGCTTCATCGTGGGGCCCTCGTCGACGTAGGCCTCGGAGATGACCAGCGTGGCAGGGTCAAGGTTGTGGTTGTTCGCAGCGTTCGCGATGGCGCTGTTGAGCACCTTCCCCACCGGCTCACTGGCAGCCTGGGGCGCGAACACCAGAACCGCCTGGGCCTCCGACGCGGACATCCCTCGAATGAGGTCCACCACGCGACGGGCCTTCATCGGCGTGACGCGCACGAAACGCGCCTGAGCCCTGGCCTCCATCGATCTCTCCGTTCAGTCGTTGATGTCGTGCGGGGCCGGGCGCCTGCGGCGGCGCCCCGTCACCCGTGGTGCTGTCTGCTCTTAGCGGCGCTTGGCCTTGCGATCGTCCTTGACGTGACCCTTGAAGGTACGCGTGGGAGCGAACTCGCCGAGCTTGTGGCCGACCATGTTCTCGGACACGAAGACGGGAATGTGCTTGCGACCGTCGTGCACCGCGATCGTGTGGCCCAGCATGGCCGGGATGATCATGGAGCGGCGCGACCAGGTCTTGATCACGTTGCGGGTGCCCTTCTCGTTCTGGACGTCCACCTTCTTGAGGAGGTGGCCATCGATGAACGGGCCCTTCTTAAGACTGCGCGGCATGGTGATCCTCTATCGCTTCTTGCCGGTCTTGCGACGGCGGACGATGAACTTGTCACTGGGCTTGTTGTGCTTGCGAGTACGACCCTCGGGCTTTCCATTGGGGTTCACCGGGTGGCGACCACCTGAGGTCTTGCCCTCTCCACCACCATGAGGGTGGTCGACCGGGTTCATGGCCACACCGCGGACGGTCGGGCGCTTGCCCTTCCAGCGGTTACGTCCGGCCTTGCCCCAGTTGATGTTCGACTGCTCGGCATTGCCGACCTCGCCGATCGTGGCCCGGCAGCGGAGGTCGACGTTGCGGATCTCGCCCGACGGCAGACGAAGCTGCGCGTAGGGACCGTCCTTGGCGACGAGCTGGATGCTGGTTCCGGCCGAGCGCGCCATCTTGGCGCCTCCACCCGGTCGCAGCTCCACCGCGTGGATGACCGAGCCGACGGGGATGTTGCGCATCGGGAGGTTGTTGCCCGGCTTGATGTCTGCCGAGGGACCCGTCTCGACGCGATCGCCCTGCTTGAGCTTGTTCGGCGCGATGATGTAGCGCTTCTCACCATCGGCGTAGTGCAGCAGCGCGATGCGAGCGGTCCGGTTGGGGTCGTACTCGATGTGCGCGACCGTGGCCGGCACACCATCCTTGTCGGCCCGCTTGAAGTCGATGAGGCGGTAGGCCCGCTTGTGGCCACCGCCCTGGTGACGGGTGGTGATGCGGCCCGAGTTGTTGCGGCCACCCTTCTTCGACAGCGGTCGAACGAGCGACTTCTCAGGCTCGTCGCGGGTGATCTCGACGAAGTCGGCGACGCTCGAGCCGCGGCGGCCCGGTGTCGTCGGCTTGTACTTGCGGATTCCCATGGTGGTGTCCTGGTCTCTCGTCCGGTGGTGTCTGGTCTGATGTCGTCTCGGTCTTAGGAGACCGGGCCGCCGAAGATGTCGAT
>CALQEM020000367.1:0-3060 GCA_943329595.2 Bifidobacterium breve | reverse complement strand
GCCTCGAGGGCTTCGAGCACCTCGGACAGGCTCGACGGAACCTGGGGGATGCCCTGGGCCTCGTCCGGCGGAAGCTCGTAGAGGTCCTTGTCGACGGGCTCGCGCGGCTCGATCTTGTTCTTGATGCCGTCGAGGCCGGCCATGAGCATCGCCGAGAACGCGAGGTACGGGTTGCTCGAGGGGTCGGGGCAGCGGAACTCGATGCGCTTGGCCTTGGGGTTGCTCCCGGTGATCGGGATGCGGATGCAGGCCGAGCGGTTGCGCTGCGAGTACACCAGGTTGACCGGGGCCTCGTAGCCGGGCACGAGCCGGTGGTACGAGTTGACGGTGGGGTTGGTGAACGCGAGCAGTGACGGCGCGTGGTGCAGCAGGCCGCCGATGTACCAGCGGGCCATGTCAGACAGGCCGCCGTAGCCGCGCTCGTCGTAGAACTGGGGCACGCCGTTGGTCCACAGCGACTGGTGCACGTGCATGCCCGAGCCGTTGTCGCCGAAGAGGGGCTTGGGCATGAAGGTGACCGTCTTGCCGGCCTCCCACGCCACGTTCTTCACGATGTACTTGAACTTCATCACGTCGTCGGCCGCCTTGAGCAGCGTGTCGAAGCGGTAGTTGATCTCCTGCTGGCCTGCCGTGCCCACCTCGTGGTGCGCGCGCTCGACGTCGAGGCCCACCTGGTCGAGGGCCACGCACATCGCGTCGCGCAGGTCGGCCATGTGGTCAACCGGGGGCACCGGGAAGTAGCCGCCCTTGTAGCGGGGCTTGTACCCGAGGTTGGCGCCGCCCTGCTCGGCGCCGGTGTTCCAGGCGCCTTCAACCGAGTCGATGAAGTAGTAGCCGGCGTTCTGCTTGGTCTCGAAGCGCACGCTGTCGAAGATGTAGAACTCGGCCTCGGGGGCGAAGAAGGCGGTGTCGGCGATGCCGGTGCTGGCGAGGTACGCCTCGGCCTTGGCGGCCACCTGGCGTGGGTCGCGGCTGTACGGCTCGTCGGTGAAGGGGTCGAGGATCGAGAAGTTGATCACGAGGGTCTTCTCGGCGCGGAACGGGTCGAGGTAGGCGGTCTTGACGTCGGGCACGAGCTTCATGTCCGACTCGTGGATGGCCTGGAACCCGCGGATCGACGATCCGTCGAACATCTGGCCGACCTCGAAGAACGAGGCGTCGACGCTCTTGGCCGGAACGTTGAAGTGCTGCATCACTCCGGGCAGGTCGCAGAACCGCACGTCGATGAACACGACGTCGTTGTCCTTGATGTAGGCAAGCACCTCATCGGGGTTGCTGAACATTCATCCTCCTCGCGCATCCCGGGATCTCTCCGGGGCCGTGGCCGTCACCGTGGTGGTCCCTCGGGGGCTGAGGCAAACCTAGCCAGTGGGCATTTCTCGGCAGTAAGGGGGTTGTTTCCGCAATGTTTCGTGATGGGGTGTCGAGCGCGGGGCGCTGCTAGTGTCCGGGCGCATGGGACTCAGCGTTTCTCCCGCCGCCGATCCCGGGGCAGAGCTGTGGTCCCACCCCGCCTGGTACGGGTCGGTGATGAGCACCGGCGGCGTCGCGATCCTCCTCAACAATCAAGCTGCGCTGTGGGGCTGGGACTGGCTCGTGCCCGTCGCAGGATTGCTGCTGCTGGTGACCAGCGTGCTGGCCGTCCTGCTGCTGCCCCGCTACGCGCACCGGCTTCGTGATGTCCGCGGTAGCGGCCAACTGGCCTCGCCGGAGGGAGCGCTGCTGGCCACCTTCCCGGCCGGGGTGATGATGCTGGCCAGCGCCTGGGGCCGGGTTGGCCCCGTCATCGTGCCCACGAGCGTCGCGCTCGCGGTGGCGGCGGTGCTCTGTGTCGTGGGCATCGTCGCCGTGCTGTGGTTCGGACAGCTCTGGCTCGGCGCCCTGATCGCGGCCACCACCCCACTGGACCTGGTCAATGGCGGGTGGCTCATCCCCGCGGTCATGCACCTGTTGGTCCCGATCGCCCTCGCCCCCGTCATTGCCGCGGGCGGACCGCTGGCACTTCCCCTCGCACTGGTGGGGCTCGCGTTCGCCGGCCTCGGACTGCTCCTGTTCCTCTTCGTCCAGAGCCTGATCGTGGCGCGACTGATCCTGCGGCCGCCGCTGCCGCCGGACCTTGTGGCCACCGCGTGGGTGCCGCTCGCCCCGGGCGCCCTGCTCGGTGCGGCGCTGCTGGCGCTGGGCTCGGCCTCGAAGACTGCGGGGCTGACCGGGGTCGACCTCGGTGCCCTGCCGGTGGCGGTCGCCGCGATGGGGCTCGGCTTCAGCCTCTGGTGGGCCGTGAGCGCCACGCTCCAAACGAGGGTGGCCCTGCGGGCGGGCCCCATCCGCCGGACCCCCGGCTGGTGGGCTTTCGTCTTCCCCACGGCCGCTGTCGCTCTGTCGCTCACGGTCATCGCTTCCACCCTCGAGAGCCCTCCGATCGCGGGCCTGAGCCTGATCGCCGCGGTTGGCGTGGTGGCGGTGTGGGCCTTCGTCGGGGTCCGCACCATGCGCCGGGGCGCGCGCAGGCCCGCCGCCGCGTAGCGTGGAGTCATGGTAGACCGACAGGACGTGGGCTCGTGGCTCTCAGGACCCCGCGACGCGCTGGCCGAGCAGGGAATCGACCTCGGCTACCGCGGCGAGCGGCTCGGGCTTCCGCCCTCGGGTCGCGGGTCGGTGGCCCAGTTCGGCCGACGTCTCGTTGCGCTGGTCATCGACTGGTTCGCCTCGATGCTGGTGGTGCGACTGCTCTTCCCGCTGGTCGGGGGCTCGGGGTCGACGTCCGACACAGGCCTCGTCGTGCTGGGGGTGTTCGGGCTCGAGGTCGCTGCCCTCACCTGGCTCGTCGGGTCGTCGTTCGGCCAGCGAATCGCACAGGTGGGGGTGACCCGCCTCGACGGCTCACGGCTGGGACTCTGGCGATCGGTGGTGCGCACGGTGCTGCTGTGCCTCGCCGTGCCCGCGCTGATCTGGGATCGCGACTCCCGTGGCCTGCACGACAGGGCTGTGGGATCGGTGTGCGTGCGGTTACGATAACCGAACTCGTCGCCCGCACCGGAGGGTGACATCCCACTCTTG
>CALQEM020000366.1:0-3066 GCA_943329595.2 Bifidobacterium breve | reverse complement strand
GGTGTTGCGCTGCTGGTTGAGCCGTACTCGGCAATCGTTTTTGTGGGCGCCACCCGCCGCGAGGTGGTGGTGCGTGGTGAGGGCTTCGCCATTCGCGACGTGTGTACGGTGGCCATCACGTTCGACCACCGGGCTCTCGACGGCGCCACTGCTGCGCGCTTTACGACCGCGCTGGCCGAGGCGATGGAAGGGGACATGTAATGGCTGATCCGACTGACCCGATTGACGATCCGGCCGAACTCGGACTCAACCTGATTCAGCGCGTGAATCTAGGTGATGCCCTCACGCGCACAGCGGCACGGCTTCCCCACAAAGAGGCGCTAGTCGACGGCGAACGCCGGCTCACCTACTCGCAGTTCGACTCCGAGGTGAACCGGCTCGCCCACGCGCTGCTCGCGCGCGGCTACCGCCGGCACGACTCGCTGGCGATCATGTCGGGTAACAGCAACGAGTACCTCATCACCTACTTCGCGTGCGCCAAGATCGGCGTGGTGGCGGTGCCGATCAGCCTGGTGTGGCGGCACCGCGAGATTGCCTACGTGCTGCAGCACTCGCTCGCGCGCGGCTTGGTGGTTGAGGCGCAGTTGCACGCGGGGGTGCTTCCGGTGCTTGCAGAGTGCCCAGGCGTGACCGATGTGATCGTGGCCCCGGGCATCGCGACTCCCGAAGACCGTGCCGTGGCCGAGGCCATCCATCCCTCGCTGGAGTCGGTCATGGCGGGGCATGATCCCGGCCCGGTGGAGGTGTTCATCGCCGACCGCGACCCCCTGTCGTACATGTACACCAGCGGTACCACCGCGGCGCCCAAGGGCGTGGTGAGCAGCCACCTCGCGCTGTACCTAGGGTCGCTCACCGCC
This sequence comes from Bifidobacterium breve, assembly GCA_943329595.2. Lineage (GTDB taxonomy): Bacteria > Actinomycetota > Actinomycetes > S36-B12 > CAIYMF01 > CAIYMF01. The sequence goes on along the minus strand of CALQEM020000366.1, from coordinate 2,209 downwards.
GCGGTTGAGATGCGCATCACGGCCGACGACCGACTGTCGGCGATGCTGCCGCTGTTTCATATCGCCCAGCTCAACGCCTTCGCAACGCCCACGATCATGGTGGGCGGCACCCTGGTGATGAAGCGCGGCTTCGACGCGCCCGGGTTGCTCGAGCTAGTCGAGCGCGAACGCCTCACGCTGATCTTTGGCCTACCGCTGATGTACCGCGAAATGCTCGACCACCCCGACTCGCAGACGCGTGATCTCAGCAGCCTCCGGCGCTGCGGCTACGCCATGGCACCGATTCCGCGGGCTGACCTGCTGCGCGCGATGGCCACCTTTGGCTGCGACTTCTCGCTGGGGTTTGGCCAAACCGAGATGGTGCCGATGACCACGATCTTTCAGCCCCAACAGCAGCTCACGCATCACGGTTCGGTGGGTACCCAGGTCATCAATGTGCAGATCGAGATTATGGACGACGACGGCAACCTCCTGCCGCGCGGCGAGAGCGGCGAGATCGTGTACCGCGGCCCGCACGCTCTCGAGAGCTACCTGCGCAACGACGACGCCACTCGCGAGGCCACCCGGCACGGCTGGTTCCACTCGGGCGACCTCGGGCACTTCACCGACGACGGCGTGCTGTGGTTTGAGGACCGCTCGAAGGACGTGATCAAGAGCGGGGGCGAGAACGTGGCGTCACTTGAGGTTGAGCGCGCGCTGTATGAGTGCGAGCCCGGCATCAAGGAGGTGGCGGTGGTTGGCCTGCCGCACCCGCGCTGGATTGAGGGGGTTACCGCGCTGGTGATCGCCCACCCGGGCACCGACCTCAGCGCCGAGGGGGTGCTGGCGGCGCTCGGCGACTCGCTGCCGGCGTACAAGCGCCCGAAGTCGGTGGTGATCATCGACGACTTCCCGCGCACGGCCACGGGCAAGATTCAGAAGAACGTGCTGCGCGAGATGCTGGCCGACCACTATGCCGATGCCTCTGAGGGGGACTCATGACCGACCTGCCGTCGTACTCGGAACTGCCTGTGCGCGCCGACCAGCCGCCGCGCTCGTCGTGGGGGCTGTGGGGCGACGACGACGAGCTTGGCACGGTGAATCTGCTCACCCAGGAGCGCGCGGTGCGCGGTCTCGGTCTGGCCCGGCACGGTCGGGTGTTTCCGCTGAACTGGGAGCTCGAGCAGCCGAACCCGCCGTTTTACGGCCGCCAGCCGCTGGTGCACCACATCGACCGACCACTGCCAGGGCTGCCGATCCTCGACGACTCAATGGACACGTTCTTCACCCAGGCATCGAGCCAGTGGGATGCGCTGTGTCACGTGGGCCACCCCGAGCACGGCTTCTACAACGGCCGCGTCGACGCCGACTTCACGGGCACGCCCGGAACTCGCAACGGAATCGAGCACTACGCACGCCGCGGACTCGTGGGCCGCGGGGTGCTGCTCGACATGGCGCGACTGTTCGAGGCCGAGGGCCATCCCATCGACGGCGGCACCCAGGTGGAGTTCACCCCCGACGACCTCGAGCGGGCTCGAGTTGCGGCGGGCCTCGAGTTCGAGCCCGGCGACGTGCTCATTCTTCGCACCGGATGGATGCAGTGGTACCTCGGTGCCGACGAGGCAACCAAGCGCGACCTTGCCGAGGACTCGCTCGCCCGGCTCAAGACGCCGGGAGTCATCGGCGGCGAGGCGATGGCCGAGTACCTCTGGAATCAGCACTTCTCGGCGGTGGCTGCCGATAATCCCGCCTTCGAAGCGTGGCCGCACGCCCTCGAAGTAGACCAGTACCTGCACTACCGCCTCATCGCGCTGCTGGGCATTCCGATGGGCGAGATGTGGTTCGTCGAGGACCTCGCGGCCGACTGCGCGGCCGACGGCGTGAATGAGTTTCTGTTCACGTCGGCGCCGCTGAACCTCCTCGGCGGTGTGGGGTCACCGCCCAACGCGCTGGCGATCAAGTGAGCGCGCCGGTGGAGCCCGCGGCGCGGGTCGCGCTGGTCACCGGTGCTGCCAGCGGCATCGGTCGTGCCACGGCGATACGGCTGAGCCAGAGCGGCCCGGTGGCTGTCACCGACATCGTCGATGAGGCGGGCGCCGCCGTGGTCGCCGAAATCGAGGCGCTCGGCGGCACCGCGTACTTCGTGCACCACGACGTCACCGACGAGCAGTCGTGGATTCACGCGGTCGAGTCGGTGGTGGCGCGGTTCGGCGCGCTGCACACGCTGGTG
>CALQEM020000365.1:0-3071 GCA_943329595.2 Bifidobacterium breve | reverse complement strand
CACCGCCGGAACGAACCCCTTGAGGAGGTCGAGCACGAGAACGACGACCCCAACCCCTCTGCCCATCGTGCGGGCGGCATTCGTGGCCCCGGGGTTACCCGAGCCCGACGCGCGCAGGTCGACTCCGCGAATGCGCGCGATGGTCGCTGCGGGGTTCAGCGACCCCACCACGTAGCCGGCGACGACGGCCGCGAGATAGAGCGGCAGCGAGACCGCGGTCAAGCCGGGTCCGCGGGCCACACCTCGAGTGCGGCCGCGGCAGGGGCCACCACCACGGCAATGGTTCCTGGCCCGCTGTGCACCGCGACGGTCGCGGTTAATTCCGACACTGGGACCCGATGCCCGGGGAGAGCCGCCTCCAACACTGCGGCCAGCGCCTCCGCGCGGTCAGCGGCGTCAGTGTGGTGCACCGCGAGCTGCGACGGAGCGGCTGCCGCCCGCTCGACCGCGACCTCGGCCAGCCTCGCGATAGCTCGCGCGCTCGTGCGCACCCTGTCGAAGGCCACCACCTCTCCGTCCGAGATGGTGAGCAGGGGCTTGATCGACAGCACCGTGCCCAGCAGCGCGCTCGCACCACCGATGCGCCCGCCCCGATGCAGGAAATCGAGGTCGTCGACCACGAACCACACGCGTACCCCCCCGGCGACTCGCACCGCCTCGGCACCCACGTCGTCAAGCCCGGCGCCCGCCTCGGCGACTGCGGCGGCCGCGAGCACCGGAAAACCGAGTCCCATGGCCACTGAGTGTGAGTCGATGACCCGCACCGGCACCGGCGACGACTCGGCGGCAAGGCGCGCCGCATTGATCGCGCTACTGAGCTTCGACGATACGTGCATCGACACGATCGAGTCGGCACCACGAGAGGCCAGCGCCCGGTAGGCGGTGAGGAACGACTCGGGGCCGGGGTGGGCGGTGGTGACCACATGGCCCTGACGCAGTTGCTCTGCGATGAACCCCGCTGAGACGTCAACATCCTCGTGAAACGAGGCGTCCCCCACCACGATGGTCATGGGCACCACCTCGATGCCCAGTGCCGCTGCAAGTGTCAGAGGGAGGTTCGAGGTCGAGTCAGTCACCAGCCCTGATGGCATGGCCCGACCCTACTCTCAGGCGACGGGCGGCACCAGCACGATGTTGACCAGCTTGGGCGGGCGCACCACCACGGTGCGCAGCTCACGCCCCTCGATCGCGGCCTGCACCGTGGGCGACGCGAGCGCCAGTTCGCGCAGGGCATCCTCGCTGATGTCGGGTGACACCTCGAGACGGTCGCGCACCTTGCCCCCAACCTGCACCACGCAGGTGACACTGTCGACTACGAGCAGGCTGGGGTCAACCTCCGGCCACCCGGCCAGGGCGACGCTGGGCTGGTGGCCCAGCCGCGCCCACATGTCCTCGGACGTATAGGGGGCGACGAGCGAGAGCATGATGGTCACCGCCTCAGCCGCCTCACGCACCGCGGGGTCGGCGGGGCCGACGCCCGAGTCAACGGCCTTGCGGGCAGCGTTGACCAGTTCCATGGTGCGCGCGACCGCCACGTTGAACCTGAACGACTCAACCGCGACCGAGGCGTCGGTGAGCGCGTGGGCGGTGACCCGACGCAGGGCCAGGTCGCCCGCGGTGATGTCGACACCGGGCTCCGATGTGACGTCGCCCGACAGCCTCCACGCTCGTGCTAGGAACTTGCGCGCCCCCGCCGGCGAGACGTCGGCCCAGTCGATGTCGTCCTCGGGCGGGCCGGCGAACACCATGGCCAGCCGCACCGAGTCGACGCCGTGCTTGGCGAGCTCGTCGCTGAGTCGCACGAGGTTGCCACGCGACTTACTCATGGCCGAGCCGTCCATCTGCACCATGCCCTGGTTCAGCAGGCGGGTGAAGGGCTCGGTGAAGTCAATCAGGCCCATGTCGTGCATCACCTTGGTGAAGAAGCGGCTGTACAGCAGGTGCAGGATCGCGTGCGTGACGCCGCCCACGTACTGGTCGACGGGCAGCCAGTCGCGCGCTGCCTGCTGGTCGAAGGGGCCGTCGGACTTCGCCGGATCGAGGTAGCGCAGGAAGTACCACGACGAATCAACGAAGGTGTCCATGGTGTCGGAGTCGCGGCGCGCGGGCTCGCCGCATCGCGGGCAGGGCACTATCGCCCACGCATCGGCAGCCCCCAGCGGCGACGTTCCCTGCGGCTGCAGGTCGAGGTCGCCCGAGTCGGGCAGCACCACCGGCAGCTGCTCCTGCGGAACGGCCACCTCGCCGCAGTCGGCGCAGTGGACGATCGGAATCGGGGTGCCCCAGAAGCGCTGGCGCGAGATGAGCCAGTCGCGCAGGCGGTAGTTGGTCGCAGCCCGGCCGCGCCCCTCGGCTTCCAGCACAGCGGTCATCGCCTCGATGGCCTCGGCCTTGGCCATCCCGTCGAGCGGGCCCGAGTTGACGTGCGGGCCGTCGTCGGCGGTGGCCTCACCGGTTTCGAGTGGATCGGTGTCGGAGGCCACCACCACGCGCACCGGCAGCCCGAACGTGCGCGCGAAGTCGAGGTCGCGCTGGTCGTGCGCCGGCACTGCCATGATCGCGCCGGTGCCATAGTCGGCGAGCACGTAGTCGCTCGCCCAGATGGGCAGCCGCTCGCCGTTAACCGGGTTGATCGCAACTCGGTGCAGGAAGACCCCGGTCTTCTCGCGGTCGGCCGACATGCGGTCGACCTCGGAGGTGCGCTTGACGGTCTCGAGGTACTCGGCGAACTCGGCCTCGGCCTCGGTGCCCGCCACCAGTTCGGCCGCGAGGTCGGAGTCGGCCGCAACCACAAAGAAGGTGGCGCCGTACAGGGTGTCGGGCCGAGTGGTGTACACGGTGACCGGCTCGGCTCGGCCCTCGATCGCGAAGGCGACCTCGGCCCCGCGGGAGCGGCCGATCCAGTTGCGCTGCATCTGCAGCACCTTCTCGGGCCACGCGCCCTCGAGCTGCTTCATGTCGTCGAGCAGCCGGTCGGCGTAGTCGGTGATCTTGAAGTACCACTGGGTCAGCTTCTTCTTGGTCACCAGGGTGTCGCAGCGCTCGCACCGGCCCTCGACCACCTGCTCGTT
>CALQEM020000364.1:0-3083 GCA_943329595.2 Bifidobacterium breve | reverse complement strand
GGCTCCAAGGTGACAACGCCTGACGGCCAGATCGTGAAGGCACGCGAGCTGTCAGGCGGTTCGAACCTGCTGTTTCGCCGCAACTCGGTGAGCGGAGCGCTCGAGGTGGTGCCCCGATCGGGCAGTTGGGGCGGGCTCAACGCCGCACTGCACGCCAACGACTGACGCGTCAGGCGCGATTGTCGGTCCAGGCCGAGCCGTCCCAGTAGCGCTGGCCCCCGGGGAGCTCTGGATCCGAGTACCAGCCGGCTGCCACGGCGCCAGGAGCGACGACCGGGCCCGGAGCCACCATGGGAGCACCTGTGGCCGTCACGGGCCGCGAGCGGCCCCCTGAGCGCCGCACCAGGCCAACGATGAGCAGCACGAGTCCCACCAGGCCGACCAGGCCGGCCAGGACGATCGCCACGATCCACCCGGCAGCAGCGCCCATGGTCGAGAGCAGGCTGACCGACACCGCGGCCCGGCCAGGCTGGGACCCCTCGCCGACCACCACGGTGTACTCGCCGGCGACGGGAGCGTCGAAGGAGGCCACCGCCTGATAGTTGTCGCCGTTGACGCTGACGGTCTCCGAGGCGCCCACGCTACGGACGGCGACCTTCCCCTGGGGCCCGACCACACTCACCTGACCCGCGTCGAAGGGGGGCGTCTGCGCCTTGCCCACCTGCGCGTACACCGACATGGAGCCGGCATCGAGCTTCTGGGTGACGGTCCCCGGCACCGCGAAGGTGGGGACGTTGAGCGCGCTGACGACACCTCCCGCGATCTGGAGGCCCGACACCAGCACCAGGGTCGCAGCGGCCAGCATCATCAGGATTCCGATGATCGGCATCGCCCAGCCGGGACGGTCGCCTGTGGCGGCCACAGGACTGCTACTCGGGGGCATCGGGGGCATCGGGGGGGTAGTCATGGGAGTGACTCCGTTCGGTCAGCGCTGGTCGATGGGGACGTACAGGCGCTCAGGCTCGCCGACGTAGACCTGGCGGGGGCGGCCGATCTTCGTGGTGGGATCGGCGATCATCTCGCGCCACTGTGCGATCCAGCCGGGCAGGCGGCCGAGGGCGAACAGCACGGTGAACATCTTCTGCGGGAAGCCCATCGCCTTGTAGATGAGGCCGGTGTAGAAGTCGACGTTGGGGTAGAGCTTGCGCTCGATGAAGAAGTCGTCGGCGAGCGCGACCTCCTCGAGGCGCAGCGCGATGTCGAGGAGCGGGTCGCTGATGCCCAGCTGGGCGAAGACCTTGTCGGCCGATGCCTTGACGATGGCGGCACGAGGGTCGTAGTTCTTGTACACGCGGTGGCCGAAGCCCATGAGCTTGACGCCGTCCTCGCGGTTCTTCACCTGGCGCACGAACGTGTTGACGCCACCGCCCGACGCGTGGATGGTCTGCAGCATCTCGAGCACGGCCTGGTTGGCGCCGCCGTGCAGCGGTCCGAACAGGGCGTTGATGCCTGCCGACACCGAGGCGAAGAGGTTGGCGTGCGAGGAGCCGACCAGCCGCACCGTGGAGGTGGAGCAGTTCTGCTCGTGGTCGGCGTGCAGCACCAGCAGCATGTCGAGGGCCGCGACGATCTCGGGGGCGACCTCGTAGGGCTCGGCAGGTACCCCGAAGGTCATGCGCAGGAAGTTCTCGACGAGGTTGAGCGAGTTGTCGGGATAGAGGTAGGGCTGGCCCACCGACTTCTTGTAGGCGTACGCAGCGATGGTGGGCACCTTCGCCAGCAGTCGCACCGTGGAGATCTCGACCTGCTCGGGGTCGAAGGGGTCGAGCGAGTCCTGGTAGAAGGTCGAGAGCGCCGAGACCGCGCTCGACAGCACCGGCATGGGGTGCGCGTCGGCGGGGAAGCCGTCGAAGAACCGGCGGAGGTCCTCGTGCAGCAGCGTGTGCTTGGTGATGCGCTGGGTGAAGTCTTCGAGCTCGGTGGCCGACGGCAGGCTGCCGTAGATGAGGAGGTACGACACCTCGGCGAAGTTGCTCGACTTCGCCAGCTGCTCGATGGGGTAGCCGCGGTAGCGCAGGATTCCGGCATCACCATCGATGTAGGTGATCTCCGAGCTGCACGACGCGGTGTTGACGAAGCCACCGTCGAGGGTGACATTGCCAGTCGTCTTCAGCAGGTCGGAGATGTCATAGCCGCTACTGCCCACAGTGGCCTCGACCACGGGGAGGGTGAGGCTGCCGGACGGGTGGGTCAGGGACACATCGCTCATGGGGAAACCGTACCCATCGATGACGACCCAGTCTGCGCCCGGTGGGCACTCAGGGTGTGAGACGAGTCACCGCGGCCGAGATTCGTTCGTCGGTGGCCGTCAGCGCGACCCGCACGTGGTGGTCTCCGGCGCTCCCGTAGAAGTCTCCGGGCGCCACCAGGATGCCGCGCTGCGACAGCCAGTCGACCGTGGTCCAGCACGGCTCGTCCCTCGTGCACCAGAGGTAGAGACCAGCCTCGGAGTGGTCGACGCGGAACCCGGCAGACCTCAGCGCCGGCAGCAACTGGTCGCGGCGAGCGCCGTAGACCGCCCGCTGGGCCACGACATGGAGGTCGTCGTCGAGTGCGGCGATGGCCGCCTGCTGCACCGGGCCCGGCACGATCAGGCCGGCATGCTTGCGCACCTCGAGCACACGCGCGAGCACCGACGAGTCGCCCGCCGCGAAGCCGAAGCGATACCCGGCGAGGTTGGAGCGCTTCGAGAGCGACTGCAGGGCCAGGACCGAGTCGTGCGAGCCGCCGCTCACTGACGGATGCAGGACCGACACCGGCGCGGCGGTCCAGGCGAGGTCGAAGTAGCACTCGTCGCTGACCACCAGAGCCCCGCGTGACCTCGCCCAGGTGACGATCGCCGCCATCTCGGCCGCGGAGGCAACCCTGCCAGTGGGGTTGGAGGGGGAGTTCAGCCAGACGAGGGCCGGTCGCGCGGCCTCCAGCTCGTCGACCGAGTCGGCCTCCACGACGGCGCAGCCTGCGAGCCGCGCCCCGACGGCGTACGTCGGGTAGGCCACGCGGGGCACCGCGACCACGTCGGACGCGCCCAGGCCGAGGAGGGTCGGCAGCAGTGCCACCATCTCCTTGGTCCCGATCGACGG
>CALQEM020000363.1:0-3093 GCA_943329595.2 Bifidobacterium breve | reverse complement strand
TGTGGCCCTGCCCCACGTGATGACGTAGGTCTGCCCTGTCTGGTGCGTGGCGACATCAAAGTTGATCGAGGAAAGCGCCGTCGATCCCAGGAGGGCGCTGTAGGTGAAGTTGGGCGACGTGCCGGTGCGCTGGTAGGCGCTGAACGCGGTTCCGGCAGTTGTTCCGGAGGGAATTGTCCATACCAGCCACACATTCGGAAACCTGTAGTCCTCCTCGAACTCCATTCTGTACGACCTGCTGCACCACATTTTCGTGTCGACCTTGGTCGCCTGCGTCGAGAGAGTGCCGGACCTGGAGCCAGTGGCGGTGACGCCCACGAGCACTGCGCCGGCGACGAGCGCGAGTCCCAGGGCGCCGACGATGGCCAGACGACGAGTGCGGCGGGCCGATCGGGCAGTGGCGGCGGGGGCCTCGGGCCCCATGCCGGTGTCGTTCGGTGTGGCGGTCATCAGGAGTCCCTCGATCGGCGTTCGCGGCTGGTGGGGTTGAGGCAGCAGGGAGTGAGGCGGCAGGCGACCGCTCTCTCGTTCGGCTACCTAGCGGCGCAGGGCGCCTCGCTGAAGTACGTGTCGTCGCCTGTTGGGGTAGTCCTGCCCCACGTGATGACGAATGTCTGCGCAGTGGTGTCGGGGGACTCAAAGCCGACGGCGATCGACCCGTCGGCCATCTTTGCCGCGCTCGACTGCACCGTCGACGCCAACTCGCCGCCGTAGACGAAGTTGGGCGACGTGCCGGTGCGCTGGTAGGCCCTGTACGTGGTGGTGGAAGGGGTGCCGACGGGGAACTTCCAGGCGAGCCACACGGCCGGAGTGCTGGTGTCACCGGCGTACTCGGCGTTGTACGACCTGAAGCAGTACAGGCTCGTGCTGACCTTGGTCGCCTGCGTCGAGAGAGTGCCGGACCTTGGGCCAGTGGCGATGACGCCCACGAGCACTGCGCCGGCGACGAGCACGAGTGCCAGGGCGCCGATGATGGCCAGTCGACGAGTGCGGCGGGCCGATCGGGCAGTGGCCACGGGAGCCTCGGGCCCCATGCCGTTCTCGGGGGGAGTTGCGGTCATCAGGTGTTCCCTCGGTCAGCGTTCGTGGCTGGTGAGGTGAACCTAGCGAGTGGTGTGCACTGCTCCCGGCGAAATGTTCCGCTGGAGGAACGTGGCGCTGCACAACCCGCTGCAGCACAGGCCCGTCGGCGATCGGAGCGTCTCAGGAGGTCCGTTCCATCGCGGCACCCTCGGCGGGGATCTGATACGTCATGAAGACCTGATGCTGCGTCACGCCCCACGACGCGCCCTCGTGGCCTTCAAACGGCTCGTGCGACTCGAGGTTCTCGCCGGAGTAGGACTTGTAGAGCGCGATGCCCTCGCGCATGAGCACCGACACCTCGGCCCTCAACTGGGTGTAGCCCATGTCGCGCGCGTCGGACATGACCCGCTCGAGCATCTGCCGTCCGAAGCCGCGGCCGCGGAACTCGGGGCGCACGTAGAGCCGCTTGCCCTCGCAGAGCGTGTCGGTCACCCGTACCAGCACGCCGCTGGCCGCTGGCTGGCCATCGACGAGCCCGAGGAAGAGGCGGCCGCCTTCGCCCAGGACCAGGCCGTCGTCGCCATCAAGGTGGGGCACAGGGTGAACCACGTGGCCCGGCACCTCGTGCTGGTGCTCCTCGGCAAAAGCTGCGACGAGCCAGTCGGTGTACTCCTTGCCAAGCTGTGCCACGTCTGCAGCATGGCTGGCGTCGGTGATGGTGACGATCTCCATGTGGGTGACCCTAGTGCTCGCCTGCGGTCCGAGTGGAGATGGCGCGTGAACATTTGGGTTCAACGTGCCTTCTCAATCGCAAGGTGCGTCGATCAGATGCAAAGAACCCCGAACAGGACGCCGGTTGCCATCAGTCCGGCGCGACGCGAATGCCGCGCATTGTCTGGCCAGATAGGTCCCGCCGAGCTGGTCGGCACCTCCGTTCGGGCGATGAGTTCCCCCGATGGAGCAGGTGCGTCACTCCGGCGGGTGCTTCGGGGGTGCCGGCGAGGTCCGGTGAACGGATACAACCCCTCCATGACGTCATTGCGAACGACCCTCATCAGACTCGTGACGACCGCATCAGTGGCAGCCGTCGCGTCCCTCGGCCTCATGGCCCCGGCTCATGCCGTCCCCGACCCCGTGTGCGGCGACACCCTCACCGCGAGCGTCGTGCTGACCGGCGACCTCAACTGCGACGGTTCCTCCGGCTCCGCGGCACTGACAGCGGGTGCCGACTGGATCACCATCAACCTCAACGGATTCTCGATCGTGAACACCGGGGGCTTCTATTCGGTGATCGACATCCAGTCTCACACCGGCGTGACCGTGCGAAACGGCACGATCGGTGGCGTCGTGGCGAACTTCCAGCCCACTGCCCCCGGGGCCAGCCTCATCGGCGTGTACGTGGTGGGCTCCAGCCGCGTCACGCTCGAAAACCTCGTGATCACCGACACCGGCGTCGGTGGTCTGGGCGCCAAGGCAGTCAATGGCGGCGGCATCGCCGGGGTGTGGGTGAGCGACAGCTCGAAGGTGCGCCTGACCAACGTCGAGTCGGTGCGCAGCGATGGGAACGGTGCGTCCATCTCCGGCTCCACTGACGTGTCGGTCAGCAAGTCGTCCTTCTCCAAGAACTTCTACGCCGGCATGTTCATCGAGGGCAGCAGCAAGGTGCAGATCAACCAGTCGCGGTTCGACGCCAATGGTGCTGACGGCCTCGTGATCGATGGCTCGAACTCGGTTCAGGTGAACAGGTCGTCGATGTCGCACAACGGCTTCAAGCGCCTCGACGGGGCAAGTGCCCCCAGAGGAGCGAACGGCATCGACGGGGGAAGCGGCCTAGCGGTCAACAACTCTGACGCGATCCGCATCTATCGGGGGGTGGCCAACGCCAACTACGGGAACGGGGTGTCCGCGTCCCCCAGCCTCGAGGCCGGGGTGGCGACGTCCTCGCCGTCGTTCCAGCCCCCGGTCACGTCCGTTCAGATCGACAAGTCGAACCTCTCGTACAACGGCGGCAATGGGTTCTACAGCAAGTACATGGGCTTCCGCATCACTGAGACCACCCTGGTCGACAAC
>CALQEM020000362.1:0-3103 GCA_943329595.2 Bifidobacterium breve | reverse complement strand
TTGCCCGATCGAGGCGTGCGGCGGTCTCGGCAGCGATGTCGTCGAGGTAGACGCCGGTGCCCACCACCCACTTCCACGGCTTGTAGTAGCTGATGTAGCTGACCTTCGCGGCGGGGAGGCTGGAGCCCACCCGCGTGCCCACGTAGTCGACGAACCCGTCGCCGGTGGTGAGCGCCACCGTGCGGAAGTCGCGGAAGAACTGCTTGCCGTTGGCGTCTCGGTAGTTGAGCATGTTGCCGCGAAACGTGGGGTTGGGCTCGACGATCGAATTCATGTCGGGCGAGAACGCGAAGAAGTAGTTGCCATCGCCGTAGCGGAACTCGTTGAGCATCGCCTCAGCCTGGGCTCGGGCCTCTGCCTGGGTGATCTTCCCGGCGTCGGCGGCCTGCCGGAACTGATCGATGGCGGAGATCTGCGCAGCCGTGAGGTCCTTGAGCAGAACCTTGCGCTGGTTGAGGGTGTCGGCCTGGTAGTCGCGGGTGTCGGCAGTCATCTGTCGGATCGAGAGCGCTGTCGCGCTGTGGAAGTTGACGGCAGCGTTGTTGGCGCTTGCCTCGTCGGAGGAGCGGAGAGTGACCGCCGCATATACCGACGTGACCACGCTGCTGGTGAGCAGGAGGACGACCACCATGAGGGCCAGCCGCGAGGGAATCGAGGTCCACAGCGAGCCGCGCGTGCGCGGGGTCGAGGTCATCGAGAGGTCATTCGGAATCGTCGGGCATCAGTCGGCGGCGCAACTCGGCGGCAACCAGTGCGCGTGCCGTGGAGGCTGCCTCAAGCGCGGGCGCGAACATGGCGAACCCGTGCATCATCCCCTCGAAGTTCTGCTGGCTCGCTTCCACGCCCGAGTCGGTGAGCCGTTGGAAGTAGCGCGCCCCGTCGTCTCGCAGGGGGTCTTCGTCGGCGGTGATGATGAGCGTGGGCGGCGAGTTCGAGACGTCGGGCGCCCCCAGCGGCGACGCCCGGATGTCATCGGGAGGGGCGCCGTAGGCCTCGTACATCCAGGCCACGTCGGCGGGCGAGAAGAGGGGGTCGTCGGTGTTGGTCTCGATGGAGGGCGACGACATGGTGGCGTCGAGCGCGGGGTACAGGAGGACCTGCGACGAGACCGTGCACAACTGATTCTCGTGTGCCATGCGCGCGGTGACCACAGCAAGGCTTGCGCCCGCGGAGTCGCCCATGATCGCAAGTCGAGTGCTGTCGACACCGACCGACTCACCGTTCTCGAGAAGCCACTCGATCGCGCGGTAGCAGTCGTCGATCTGCGCAGGGAAGGGATTCTCGGGCGCCAGCCGATAGCCCACGCTCGCGAACGCGCACCCCGACAGCTCGACGAGCGAGTGGCAGAGGGTGTCGTACGACTCGAGCGAGCCTGACACGAAGGCGCCACCGTGGCAGAAGACGACCACCGGCGTGAGGTCGGTGGTGGGGTGCTCGGGCAGGTACACGCGCAGCCACACGTCAGGCGCGACGAGGTGGTCGATTTCGTGGTGTGACATCCGTTGGGGCCGTTCGCCCACCGACTCGTCCTCGAGCAGGGCGAAGGCCCCCAGCGTGTCGGCGCGTCCGCGTCGAGTTCCGGAGAAGATGGCCCGCCACTGGACCTCCGCGGCCACGAAACGACGTCGCGCGTACCCGGTGTGCAGAAGGGAGGTGAGGTGGCTCTCAGTCTTCAGCGTGTCCCAGCTGAGGGCGCCGGCGATCTCGTCGACGTTGCTGGGTCCGACTCGATTGAGGTGCGACACCAGGGCGAGGCGAGCCTCGTCGAGGCCCCACATCTGGGCGAGCTCGAACCCGACCTTGCGAATCTCGGGAAGGCTTCGACCCGCGAATCCGCCTGCGCCAGCGAGCTTGACGCGCTCGCACACGGCGCGGGCGTCGGGCGCAAGAGTCATACGGGCAGTGTTTCACGATCACGGTGGGCGGCCTAGGGCGTGGGGCTAGCATTCGCTTCATGGCGCCAGACGCTCTGCGGAGCACCCTGTGACGACGACGGTCTCGGTCCATTCATTTCGTGGTGGAACGGGCAAGAGCAACACTGTGGCCAACCTCGGAGCCCTGCTGGTTGCCGGTGGGGCTCGGGTCGCCATCGTCGACACCGACATCCAGAGTCCCGGAATCCACGTGCTGTTCGGCCTCGCGAACACGACCGGACCCTCCTTGAACGACTTCCTGTGGGGGCGCAAGGACATCGGCGAGGTCACGCTCGATGTGACCCATCGCGTGGCGGCCCATCGCGAGGTGGTCGAGGGGGGCGCTCTCTTCCTGGTGCGCGCGAGCGTGAATGCCAGTGACATCGCCCGCGTGCTGCACGAGGGATACGACGTCGCCGTGCTCAAGGAGGGCTTCCGGGCCCTGTCGCGTGAGCTCTCGCTCGACTTCCTGCTGATCGACACTCACCCGGGCCTCAATGAGGAAACGCTCCTCTCGATCATGATCAGTGATGTGCTGCTGCTCATCCTGCGGCCTGACCAGCAAGACTTCGAGGGCACCGCCGTCACGGTGGGGGTGGCGCGTCGCCTCAAGATTCCAGAACTGCTGCTCGTGCTCAACAAGGTGCCCTCCGGTGTCGACCTCGACGACCTGGTGGCACAGATGCAGGAGACCTACGACGCCGAGACCTTGGCGATCCTTCCTCTCTCGGAGGATGTGGTGCGCAATGCGTCGGGAGACCTCTTCGCGCTGGTGAGCCCTGAGCACGAGTGGTCGGCCCAACTGCGCGTCGTCGCAGACCGGATGGCAGGTTCAGCGCTTCGGTAGCCCCTGCCCGCCCGCTAGGGTTCCGTGCCATGACACCTGAGGACTTTGAGGGCAACTGGTCGCTCGTCTCGTGGGAGGCCGACCATCTCGACGGCACCACGTCGAGCCCGTTCGGCGCCGACCCCGTGGGGATCATCAGCTACGGCGGCGGGCGCATGTCGTGCCACATGGCCGTGCGCGGCCGCACGTCGCTCGCCCGCGACGCCGAGGGCGTGCCCACCGAGGCAGAGCGTGCGCGAGCCTTCGTGACCTATGTGGCGTACGCCGGCCCCTACGAGGTGGTGGGCACTGACGTGATTCACCACGTCGACGTCAGCCTCTTCCCGGGCTGGGTGGGCATCGA
>CALQEM020000361.1:0-3105 GCA_943329595.2 Bifidobacterium breve | reverse complement strand
GGCCGGCGACGATCTCGCGGCTCATCTCGCCGAGGCAATCGGGAGGGCGCAGTGGCCCGACGGAACGGTGGGGCTTGCCGACGGCGACGTCGTGGTGGTCACCAGCAAGGTGGTGAGCAAGGTTGAGGGTCGGCTGATCCCAGCCCACGACCGCGAGGACGCCATCACCGCCGAGACTGTTCGGGTGGTGGCAACCCGCGATCGAACCCGCATCGTCGAGACCCGCCACGGACTCGTCCTCGCCGCGGCCGGCGTCGATGCCAGCAACGTTCCGACGGCCCACGTCGCCCTGCTGCCGCTCGATCCCGACGCCTCAGCCACCGCGCTGCGCGCCGAGCTCTCCGACCGGCTTGGCCCCACGTCGATCGCGGTGGTCATCACCGACACCTCGGGGCGCCCCTGGCGCGAGGGGCTGACCGATCTGGCAATCGGATCGGCCGGGCTCAGGGTGCTCGACGACCACCGGGGCCGCACCGACACGGCGGGCCACACCCTCGAGATGACCATCACCGCGATCGCTGACGAGGTGGCAGCGGCAGCCGACCTCGTGAAGGGCAAGCTCAGCGGCAATCCCGCGGCCTTGGTGCGTGGACTCTCAGCACACGTGGTCGACACTCACGCGACCGCGCGCGACCTCGTGCGGGCCCCCGACTTCGACCTGTTCTCACTCGGAACCGCCGAGGCGATCGCACTCGGTCGCCGTCGGGCGGTCAGCGACAGACGCACGGTGCGCGGGTTCACTCCCGAACCTGTGCCACGGGAGCTTCTGGTCGAGGCCGTGGCAGCGGCCATCACCGCTCCGGCGCCGCACCACACAGCGCCCTGGCGATTCATGCTGCTGTCCGACGAGCCGGTGCGGGGCCGCCTGCTGGCCGCGATGCGCGACCGCTGGGAGCACGACCTCCGCACCGTCGACGACTATTCCGACGACGCCATCGCGCGCCGAGTGCGACGCGGCGACCTCCTGCTTGACGCACCGGCGCTGGTGCTGCCATTCCTCGACCTTCAGGACGCCGCCCATACCTATCCCGACGACCGACGAGCGGCCTTCGAGCGAGACCTGTTCCTCGTCTCAGGCGGTGCGGCGGTCGAGAACCTGCTGATTGCCCTCGGCTCGCTCGGGCTGGGCTCGGCGTGGGTGTCATCGACCATGTTCTGCCCCGACGTGGTCACCGAAGCGCTCGGCCTGCCCACCCATCTGGTGCCGCTCGGAGCCGTGGCCGTGGGCTTCCCGGCAGCCACCCCTCGCGAGCGGCCAACTCGAGAGGTCAGCGACCACCTACTGACGCCACCGTCGCACCCGTAGTCTCCCCCGGGTTAGCAGGCGCAGCGCGCGGCGGCGGCGGGCCAGACGCTCAGAGCCACACCCTTGGCGTCGACCGCCACCACTTCACCCTCGCGCGAAAACACCGCGTACGGCGCCTCAGACGTCATCGACTGCACGACGAAAGCGGCCGTGAGTCCGTTCACATCCACCACCGAGCCGATATGGAAGAGCGACCGAGTCTCATCGATGGCGTCATCCGCACCCGCACGGAGCACCACGGGGATGTCCTCGCGCAGAGCACGCGCGGACACAGCGACGGCGATGTTGTCGCGCTCGTCACTGCCCGCAGCTACCACTGCCGCCGCGTGCCCCAGTCCGGCCCGACGCAGCACTCTGCGTGAGGTCGCGTCTCCGACGATGACGGCGATGCCGAGGTCGCGCGCCAGCGCCAGTCCCGGAGCTCCGGGGAAGCGCTCGATGCCCACGACTGCGACTCCGAGGTCGCGCAACTCCTGCGCTGCACGAACGCCCACCTGCCCCATGCCACTGATGACCACATGGCCTCGCCGCGGAACCACCCGGCGGCCAACGATCGAGACGTGACGCCCCGAGAGCAGGTGCTGCACGATGCCAGCCGAGAAGGCCGCGGTGAGTCCCATCACAAGCAGCGCCGCCAGAGTGGCCCAGAGCAGGGTCCAGGTCTCGTCAGCGAGTTCGGGCGCACCGATCGTCGACGTCGTTCGAGCCGCGTCGTAGAGGGAACGGACGAGCGAGTGGTGCCGTAACCCGATGAGCGTGTCGATCAGGAGCACGACCAGCAGCCCGACGGCGCCACCGACAAGAACGGCACTGCCGGAGTCGTACGGGCGGAACTGCCCGGCCAGCCGACCCATCAGGCCTCTGAAGCGGACCCGCGAAGGCACCGAATAGGGGCGAACAATCTGAGACTCGCCTTCGGAGGCGGCGGAGGCAGGAGCACTGCTGATACTGACCCACCGCTGCTCCGTCGACGCCAATTCCCGCCTCACGGCATGGTGGTCGGGCGCGATCGCAGCGGCCACGATGCTCGGCACGCTAATGGCAGCCGGTGACAGCACCAGGCAGTTCTCAATCGCGGCCTCGATCTGGGTGCGCGCGGTTCGGTCGAACATCGCCACGAACAGGCGGATGCCCCGACGCGCGTGCTCAACAACGAGGCAGTAGCGCAGGGCTCGAATGTCGTCATGCAGGAGAACCGCGACACCGTCGACGTCGCCCGCCAGCGCATCACGCACCTCTGCGTCACTGGGGTCGTCTAGGTGCACGGTGCTGACACCACGCGCCTGAAGTGCGCCGCAGGCACGTCGCCCCACGTCGGTGTGGCCGATGACCACGATTCTCATTTTCGGAGGCTAGCAGTGGTACCGGCCGCGCGCCCTTCCGCCGAATTCACCCAGCAGCCCATCACCCGCCGTGGCACATCTGAAGGGGTGTTCAGTCACCCGAACACGGCTTCAACGTGGCGCAGGCCGGGCAACTAGACCCATGTCGTCGGTGGAGGATCAGCGATCAGTGCTGAGTTTCTTCGCGAACGCGAGGGCACATGCGAGGGCCCCGAGCAGGCCGGCAACTCCAACGCACCAGTGCCCGAACGTGCCGTATGCCTCGACGTCTGTGGGATCCATGGCCGTTGGGATCACGTTGGCTGCCCACATGAGTGGCGCGAGAATCGCGGCGATCACCGCCGCTAGGCCGATCCGGGGAACGAGGTGCTCGACGTGACTGATCACCCCGATCACCACCATCAACTGGTCGACGACGGATCGTCCGCGTTCCCACGTCATTGCGCCCTCGTCACG
>CALQEM020000360.1:0-3112 GCA_943329595.2 Bifidobacterium breve | reverse complement strand
GCTGCTTCCAGATCTTGGCGCCCAGGAGCCCGATGGAACCGTAAAGAACCAGGGTGATGCCGGCAAGGACCCCTCCGGGGGTGGCGCTCACGAAGGCGCCCACCTTGGGGCTGAGGCCGAGGCTGAAGGCCACTGCGGCGGCCACCACGTACGCCGCAGTCGAGTACACGCGGGTTGCCGCCATCACGCCGATGTTCTCGGCGTACGTCGTAGTGGGTGAGCCACCCACCGCCGCTGACATCACCGTGCCGAGTCCATCGCCCATCAGCCCCCTGCCGATATAGGGCCGCAGGTCAGATCCCGTCATCTCGCCCACGGCGACCACATGGCCAGCGTTTTCGGCCACGAGAGCGATCACGGCGGGTACCACCAGCAGGATGAAGGCTGCGTTGAAGCTCGGCAGGTGCCACCCCGCCGAGATGTCGGCGCCGGTGGCGCTGAACACCGAAGCCGGCGGAAGCCCGATCCACGGCGCCGAGACGACGCCCTCGAGGTTGAGGCGGAGCGCCGACGTCGCCGCGCCCGTGGCGGAGTTGATGGTGGTGATGGGTCCGGTGAGGGTGTCGAGCACCCATGACAGCACCACCCCGAACACCAGTCCGAGAAAGATGGCAATGCGCGACAGGAATCCTGGAAGCAGCACCGAGGCGAGAATGACAAATGACATCGTGATCAACGCCACCCATGGGTCGCGCTGCATGTAGGTGACCGCCGCCACCGGAGCGAGGCTGAACCCGATGAGCATGACCACAGCGCCCGTCACGGCCGGGGGCAGCAGTGCGCCTACCCACGCCGAGCCCCAGAAGTGCACCGTCACCCCGACGAGCAAGAGGATCGCGCCCGCGCCGAGGATCGCTCCCGTGACCGACGCCGAGTTGCCGCCCTGTGCCCTGATGGCGGCAACCGAGGCGATAAACGCGGCGCTGGTGCCGAGGTAGCTCGGCACGTGTCCCTTCACCATGAGCAGGAAAACAATGGTTGCTACACCCGACATCATGAGCGCGAGTTGGGGGCTCAGCCCGAGCAGAATCGGGAAAATAAAGGTGCCGCCGAACATGGCGATGACGTGCTGGGCACCGAGCCCGGCCGTTCGCGGCCAGGAGAGCCGCTGGTTCGGCGCGACCATCTCACCGGGCAGGAGAGTCTTGCCGTCGCCGTAGAGGGTCCAGATCATGTCGAGCGCCCTTTCGCTGGGAATCGCACCTCAACGTAGGGCTTTATCGCGTGCGCACCACCGTGCTTCCACGGTGGTCTGTCGAGTCGGATCAGCCGTGTACCAGGAGCCACACCGATGCGACGCCGCTGAGGGTGAGCACGGCTGCCGAGAAGAAGGCCTGGCTCATGCGCGGGTGCAGCCACACGCCGAGGGCGGCGCCCGCTAACAGGAAGGGCAGGAACAGCGCGTCGGCCCGCAGGGTGTCGCCGGTGATGAGGCCCAGCGGGATCGCAAACGGAACCTTCGTGACATTGATGATGGCCCAGAACCACGCTGAGGTGCCGAGAAAGGCCAGCATCGGCACGCGCATGCGCAGGAGGTAGAGGCTCATGGCCGCGCCGCCCGCGTTGGCAGCCAGGGTTGTCATTCCGGCCAGGGTTCCGTAGAAACCAACGCTGACTCGCCGCCCAAGAGTCGAGCTCTCCACGTGCGCAACGTGGGGTGCCTCGACGCTAGCCACCTCGCCGCGCCTGCGGCGTCGCACCTCGAGAAGTACCGACAGCAGGATCAGCGCGCCGAGAAACCGTGTGAGCATCCCGCGGTCGAGAGTGGCGAAGGCAGCCGCCGAGACACACAGCCCGACGAGCACCCACGGCAACAGCGCCACAATGATGGTCCAGTTCGCCCCCCGCCGGTAGCGCGTCAGGGCGATGACATCGCCCACTAGGAGGAGCGGCAGAGAAAAGCCTGAGCCCGCGGCCGGGCCTATCGCAGCCGCGATCAGCGTTCCGGCAAGAATTCCCGCACCGGGCATCGCCGTCTTGGCCACGCCGTAGGTGAGCACGCCCAGCGACAGGAGCGCGACCACCCCAAACGACCACGACTCCGGCACCCTCGCAGCCTAGGGCCGGGTGCCGGAGTCGGAAGTGGAGCCGGTGGTGAAGGTCAGGCGCGCAGTGCCTCGGCGAGGTCGGAGAACTCCTGCACCAGTAGGTCGAGGTCGGCGCTGGTGTGCATGAGCGACACGAGCCACTGCTCGTCGAGACCGGGGGGAGTGAGGATTCCGCGGTTGACCCCCCACAGCCAGCTGAGCTCGGCCACGCCAAAGTCGGTGCGCTTGTAGTCGCGGTAGTTGCGCACCGGAGTGGGCGCCCAGGTGACCGCGCCCTTGACGCCGAAGCCCACGGTGTGGGCCGGTAGCTGGAACTCGGCGATGATGGCGTCGATCGACCGCATAGCCTCCTCGTTGAGCGACTCGGCTGCAGCGAGCGCCTCAGGCGTGCACAGCTCGTCGACGGCCACGGCCGCCGCCATCACGAGCGGGTTGCCGTTGTAGGTGCCAAAATGCGCCATGCGGTTGTCGACGACAGCTGCCATCACCTCCGCCTTGCCACCGAAGGCCGCCAAGGGCAGTCCGCCGCCGATGCTCTTGGCGAGGCAGACGAGGTCGGGAATCACGCCGAGGCGCTGGGCCGCACCGCCGTGGCCTGCGGTGAGGCCGGTCTTGACCTCATCGAAGACCAGCAGCACACCGTGACGGTCGCAGGCGGCGCGCACTCCGGCGAGATACCCGGCGTCGGGCACGACGATGCCGATGTTCTCGAGCACGGGCTCCATGACGACCGCCGCGATTTCGCTCGCGCTGGCCGACAGGATCTGCTCGAGTCGGTCGAGATCGTTGTAGGGCACCACGTGCACGGTGCCGGCCTCGACCTCGAAGGGTGTGACGGCGATGGGCGCGTGCTCGGGGCCAGCCTCGCTGACGTCGGGCTTGACCGATACCGACAGGGCGTCGTAGCCGCCGTGGTAGCCGCCCTCGATCTTCACGATGCCGTGTCGCATCGTGTAGGCCCTTGCGGTGCGCACCGCGTACATGGTGGCCTCGGTGCCCGAGTTGGTAAAGCGCACGAGGTCGATGCCGAAGCGTCGCTGGTAGCGCTCGGCGACGTCGGTGGC
>CALQEM020000359.1:0-3114 GCA_943329595.2 Bifidobacterium breve | reverse complement strand
GTGCATGACATCGCGGCTCAGGGGGTGGGCGTCCTGCTGTGCAGCATCGAGCCCTCCGACCTGGTCGAGGCGTGCGACCGCATCCTTGTCTTCCGCGCCGGCGAGCCCCTGCTCGAGCTGAGAACCACCAACCCCGACGACGTGCTCGAGGCTGTCTATGCCGGGCCCATCGCAGTACCTGAAGGAGACCGGTGAGCCACGAGATTGCGGGCGACAGCGCGGCAGCGCGGCTGAGCAGCGACGATGATGCGGCCACCCGCATCATCGGTGACAGTGGTGTGCCCGATGAGCCCTCGACGCACGTGCCGATCGATGCGCGGCGGGGGCCTGCGTGGTGGCAGACCTTCCTGAGCAAGTACGCGCTGATCATCGTGTGGGCGCTGATGGCGCTGTTCTTCTACCAGCAGATGCCGGACATCTTCGGCTCGGCGCCCGCGCTCAGCGCCATCTTCGGGTCGCAGCAGGCAGTGGTGCTCATTTTCCTGGCGATGGCGGCGATGGTCACACTCATCGTGGGCGAGTTCGACCTGTCGGTTGCCTCGATCATGGGTCTCACCGCCGTGATGGTTCCGGTGCTGGTGACGTACAGGGGGTGGAGCGTCCCGCTGGCGTGCGTGGGCGCGCTGGTGGCCGCACTCCTCTGCGGGGCGGTCAACGCGTACTTCGTGGTGGTGCTCGACGTGTCGTCGTTCGTGGTCACCCTCGGCACGGCGACTCTCATCCTGGGCGTGACGCAGTGGGTGTCCGACTCGAGCTTGGTCTCCCTCATCGACGAGGGTTTCAGCAGCCTGTCCATCACCCACTATCTCGGACTGCCCGTGTCGCTCTACTACGGAGTGGGCCTCACGCTGCTGATCGCCTACGTCCTCGCCTTCACGCCGCTCGGCCGCCACATGCTCTTCGTGGGCGCGAACCGCGAGGTGGCCCGGCTCGCGGGCATCCGCGTCAATCGAATCCGCTTCGGCGCCTACCTCGTGGGTGCGGTCCTGGCGGGCCTGGCCGGCATGATCCTCGTTTCCTCGCTCGGCGGCTTCGACTCTGCGACGTCGGCCTCGTTCCTGCTGCCGGCGCTCGCCGCCGTGTTCCTCGGCACCGCCGTCGTGCAGCCGGGGCAGTTCAATCCGATCGGAACCCTCATCGCGATCTTCTTCCTCCAGACCGGCATCTTCGGCCTCCAGCTGATGGGCTTCCCCGGCTGGATTCAGAACGTGTTCTACGGGGCTGGCCTCGTGGTGGCCGTCGCACTGGCGAAGATCGTGCGGAACCGCTCGCGCGCTGCCTAGCCGGTAGCCGGCCCCCGCATCGATCACCACCCCTGATCGTTTTTCGCACGGAAAGTCGACGAGGCGTGCACTTTCGCTGAAAAGTTCGACGTGGGGCGGCGTCCGTGACCCTCCGTGGACAACTGCCTGTGGATGGATCGCTCGGGGAGTTCGCGATCGGGGCCATCCTGTGCCCATGAGAGTTGCCCCGGCTGCCCTCACCGCAGCCGAGCGCACCGCCCGACAGCAGTGGGGAGCGCTGAGTCCCGCGCAGGCGCGCGAGGCCGGCATCAGCATGCACATGCAGAGGCGACTCTGCGACTCCGGGCAGTGGCGACGACACCTCGGCTCGATGGTCGTTCCCGGGAGCCGACGCTCCGATGACCGAACTGACGCGATCGCGCTGTCCCTCAGGCTCGGTGAGCGCGCTGCTATCTCGGGAGCCACCGCCATGCGGCTGGGGGGATGGGCGGTTCCCGATCAGGAGTTGATCGTCTGGTGCCCCGGCCCCGAGCGGCCAGGCGTTGGAGGAGTCACGATCCTGCGCGATGACGTGGAGCGCAGCGTGGTGACTCCGGGCGGCTTGCGCGCCGTCGCTCGGGCTGACGCGTTGGTCGACCTGATCATCGTGGTCGACAGCTTCCGCGGTCGCGCGCTCCTCGACCACGCCCTCCAGCGCCGTTGGGTCACAGCCGAGGGGTGGGCGCAGCTCGTACTGCCCCGTCTGGGTCACGGTCGCCGCGGAGCGGCCAGGCTACGCACGCTCGCCGACTCCGCCCTGGGGGGAGCGCACTCGGAGGCAGAGCGCGGCCTGCAGAGGATTCTTGGGAAGACTCGCCTCGGGGGGTGGCGGCTCAACTGGGTGCTGAGGGACGGCTACGGCCGCCCGCTGGCGGAGCTCGACGCCGCCCTGCCCGAGCTGAAGATCTGCATCGAGGTAGATGGTCTCGTCGCGCACTCGGGTCGGTCGCAGTTCGAGCGGGACCGACGTCGACAGAACGCCCTCATCCTCGACGGATGGCTCATTCTGCGCTTCACCTGGAAGCAGCTCATCGAGGAGCCCGAGCGCGTGCTCCTCGAGATCCTCCAGGCCGTCGCTTCCCGCACTCAGTCAGCGTGAACCCATCGAATTTCTCAGGAAAAGTGGACGTGCCGTGCACTATCGCTGCGAAAAACGATGGGGGGCGGTCCCCTGTTGTCGAGCCCCACCACCGCGACGTGCCGCCTGTCGGAACCCGCTCCGCGGAACGGTCCGTAATTGTTACTCCAGAGACTCTTGACCAACCGGGCCTTCCGTGCCACTCTTCACTGGAACGATCGTTCTAGTGAATCCACAGATGCCGCCGAGGAGCACCGTGACCGAACTGACCTTCGAGGGAACCAGTCGCACCGTCCAGACCGATGGCTGGAAGATCCACTACAACGAGGCTGGCGAGGGTCACCCTCTTCTTCTGCTCCACGGCAGCGGCGCCGGCGCAAGCGGCTGGGGCAACTTCCGCCAGAACATCGGCGCATTGGCCGAGAACTTCCACGTGTACGCCATCGACCAGCCGGGCTGGGGAGGCTCCGAGGCAGTCACGTGGGACCGTCTCGACCATGTGGAGGCCCACATCCAGTTCATGGACGCTCTCGGAATCGAGAAGGCGGCCGTGGTCGGCAACTCGATGGGTGGCATCACGGCTCTGGGCATGGTGACCAAGTACCCCGACCGCGTGTCGCATGTCATCACGATGGGGTCTGGCTCGTCGCGCGCCCCCAAGCTGTTCAGCCCGGGAGACGGTCCCACCGAGGGATTGAAGATCCTCTTCAAGTGCTACCGCGAGCCCACGATTGAAAGCATGACGCAGTTGTG
>CALQEM020000358.1:0-3138 GCA_943329595.2 Bifidobacterium breve | reverse complement strand
GTCGTGCGCAACCTCGGCCCTGAGCACTCGTACCGATTCCGGGTGCGGGCAGCGAACGTGGTGGGGCAGTCGGGCAACTCGGGCCGCACCGCCCCCATTCAGCCCACCGTGGTGAGCCCGCCCTTCTCGATGGGCATGCGCGGGGGCAGCATCACCGCCCTGCAGCAGCGCCTCATGTGGGCGGGGCTCGGCGACCACGTCACCGGCCAGTTCGACTCAGAGACGCGCAAGCAGGTCGTGCACCTGCAGGGGAAGTTCCTCTACGACCAGACCGGGGTGGTCGGCCCCGGAACGTGGTCGCTGCTCACCCGCATCACGCGCGACAAGGGCGTGCTCCCGGCGTCGTGCATCCCCGACTCGCTGTGCATCTCCAAGACCCAGCGGATTCTGCGCAAGGTCGTGAACGGTGTGGTGGTGCGCACCGTCGACGCACGCTTCGGCCCTGAGGGCAGCGCGGGCCTCAGCACCTCTGAGGGGCTGTTCTCGGTCGACAGCAAGGACGGGTGCTCCGACGGCGCAAGCCCGTCGTCCTACGAGTCGCTGGTGGCCCACTGCCACATCTCCACCGAGTACAAGACGCCCATGCCGTGGACGCTGCGCTTCAACGGGGGCCAGGCCGTGCACTACTCGTACTTCTTCAACCAGGACGGCTACTGGGGCAACTCCCACGGATGCGTCAACGTGCGCGACTGGGACGGCGTGCACTGGATCTACCAGCACACGTCGGTCGGCACCCCCGTCTACGTCTACTGGTAGCCGAGGGCTGGCGAGCCGCGCGGGGCCCGGGCGTTCCGATGGCATGATCTGGTCATGAGCGAGAGCGAGCGCATGGCCAGTCCGGGCCGACTTCTTCACGGCCCGACCGAGGCCGGACCCTGGTATCAGTGGGGTCCCTACCTCGCCGAGCGCGCGTGGGGAACCGTGCGCGAGGACTACTCCGACGATGGCGACGCCTGGCGGTACTTCCCGTACGACCACGCGATCTCGCGCGCCTACCGCTGGAACGAGGACGGTCTCGCGGGCCTGTCGACGCTTTTCCAGGACATGTGCGTGGGACTCGCCCTCTGGAACGGACGCGACTCGCACCTCAAGGAGCGGCTCTTCGGGCTCAGCGGCCACGAGGGCAATCACGGCGAGGACGCCAAGGAGTACTGGTGGTATCGCGACGCCACCCCGTCGCACTCCTGGCTCAGCTGCCGCTACCACTACCCGCAGGCCGAGTTCCCCTACGACGACCTGAGGCGCACCAACGCCGCGCGCTCACGGGAGGACTCCGAGTACGAGCTGCTCGACACCGGCATCTTCGACGACGACCGCTACTGGGTCGTCGACGTCGACTACGCCAAGGACCACCCCACCGACATCTCCATGAGGGTGCGAATCACCAATGCGGGTCCTGAGGCTGACACGCTGCACGTGCTGCCGCAGGTGTGGTACCGCGACACCTGGAACTTCGGCGGAACCCGGGGCGACAAGCCGCAGCTGAGCCTCGAGGGTGGAACCATTCGCGGCGAGCACTGGCGGTGTGGGGTGTACAACTTCGCGGCCGCCCCCGCCTCCGACGGCACGATGCCCGAGGCGCTCTTCTGCGACAACGAGACCAACGCGCCGCGCGTGTGGGGCCCCGACGCGAAGGCCACGACCCCCTATCCGAAGGACGGCATCAACGACCGGGTGCTGCACGGCGCCGCCACGGTGAACCCCGACCATGAGGGCACCAAGGCCGCGTGGTGGTACAGCGTCACCGTGCAGCCCGGCGAGACCGTCGAGCTGCGCCTGCGGCTGTGGTCGCCGACCGAGGGCGACCTGAGCCACCCGGGCTGGGAGGGTGCCGACTTCGACCGGCTCATGATCACCCGTGAGCGCGAGGCCGACGACTACTACGGAGCCCTCGCCCCGGCGGGCGCGAGCCCCGAGGTCGTGAAGGTGATGCGGCAGGCCTTCGCCGGCATGATCTGGGGCAAGCAGTTCTTCCGCTACGACGTCGACCACTGGCTCGACGGCGACCACGACCAGCCCAAGCCGCCGCCCGGGCACTCCCAGGTGCGCAACGCCCACTGGCGGCACTTCGACGCCTACGACGTGATCTCGATGCCCGACCCCTGGGAATACCCGTGGTTCGCCGCGTGGGACCTCGCCTTCCACACCGTGGTGTTCGCGCACATCGACCCCGAGTGGTCGAAGTACCAGCTCGTCCTGATGCTGCGCGAGTGGTACATGCACCCCAACGGGGCGATTCCCGCCTACGAGTGGTCGTTCGACGACCGCAACCCACCGGTGCACGCCTGGGCCGCGATGCGTGTGTTCGAGATCAGCGGGGGCGACGACTACGACTTCCTCGAGCGCATCTTCCACAAGCTGCTCATCAACTTCACATGGTGGGTCAACCGGGTCGACGCCGAGGGCAACAACGTGTTTCAGGGCGGCTTCCTCGGACTCGACAACATCGGGCCCATCGACCGGTCCAACGTGCCCGAGGGCTACCTCGTCGAGCAGGCCGACGGCACCGCGTGGATGGCCTTCTACTGCCTCATGATGCTGCGCATGTCGCTGCGCCTGTCGGAGAGCAACAAGGTCTACCAGTCGATGGCCACCAAGTTCCTCGAGCACTTCGTCGACATCACCGACGGCATGGCCGACTCGGGGATGTGGGACCCCGCCGACGGCTTCTTCTACGACCAGCTCGTGCAGCCCGACGGCGAGCGCATTCCCCTCAAGGTGAAGTCGGTCGTGGGGGTCATCCCCGTGCTCGCGGCAGCCTTCATCACCGGTGAGCGCCGTGATGTGGTCAACACGCACCGCCTCCAGCGTCGATGGACCAACTTCCTCCACCACCGTGGTGCCAGCGACGACCCCAGTCGGGCGGGCTTCGTGTCGATCACCGGCAAGGTGGTCGACGGAGGGAAGATGCTGCTCTCGGTGGTCGACCCGCAGCGGCTCCGTCGGGTGCTCGCCGAGGTGCTCAGCGAGGAGTCGCTGCTGTCGGACCACGGCATCCGCTCACTGTCCAAGCGTCACCGCGACGAGCCCTTCTCGGTCACGGTCAACGGTCGCGAGTTCCGCATCGACTACGAGCCCGCCGAGTCGACCACCCCGATCTACGGGGGCAACTCGAACTGGCGGGGCCCTGTGTGGTTC
>CALQEM020000357.1:0-3147 GCA_943329595.2 Bifidobacterium breve | reverse complement strand
GCTGTCGCCGGATCGAACCTCGAAGGCGGCCACCGATCCGGCGGCCATGAGGTCGCCGCGCGCCGACTCGACTGCGACGGCCTGACCTTCGGGGGCGACCACCACGGCGCTCGACACCTGGTGGCGCATCGAGACCTTGGCCTCCGACTTCGCCTTGCGCACGGCCGCCAGCACGCTGGCGATGGGCTCGAGCGCCTCGGCGTCGCCGTCGCCGGCGAGCAGCCTCAGCCGGTCGGCCTCAGGCCACGTGGCGGTGTGCACCGAGCCCTCGCGCCACCACGACCACACCTCCTCGGTCACGAATGGCAGGAACGGTGCGAACAGGCGCAGCAGCGTGTCGAGTGCCACCCCCAGCGTGGCGCTGGCCGACAGGGCCCCCGCCTCGCCCTGGCCGCCGTAGGCGCGGTCCTTGACCAGCTCGACGTAGTCGTCGGTGAAGTCCCAGAAGAACCTCTCGGCGCCCTCGAGGGCCCGGGTGTAGTCGTAGGCCTCGAACGCCTTGGTGGCGTCGTCGACCGTGATGGCCAGCCGCGCGAGCAGCGCGCGGTCGAGGGGCGCGGTGATGAGCGCAGGGTCGTCGGTGACGCGGTCGGTGTAGGTCAGAGTGAACTTCGAGGCGTTGAGGAGCTTGATGGCCAGCCGTCGGCCGATCTTCATCTGGCCCACGTCGAACGCGGTGTCGGCGCCGGGGCGGCCGCTGGCGGCCCAGTAGCGCACTGCGTCTGACCCGTGCTCGTCGAGCAGGCCCATGGGCGTGACGACGTTGCCCTTCGACTTCGACATCTTCTTGCGGTCGGGGTCGAGAATCCAGCCGCTGATGGCGGCGTCGGTCCAGGGCAGGGTGCCGTCCTCGAGGTGGGCGCGCACCACCGTGGAGAACAGCCAGGTGCGGATGATCTCGTGGGCCTGCGGGCGCAGGTCGTAGGGCGCCACCGCCGCCCACAGGGAGGGGTCGCGCTCCCAGCCGCCGGCGATCTGCGGGGTGAGCGACGACGTGGCCCAGGTGTCCATCACGTCGGCGTCGCCGATGAAGCCGCCCGGCTCGCCGCGCTGGTCGGGGCTGAAGCCCTCGGGGGCGTCGGACGACGGGTCGACCGGCAGGGAGGCCTCCGACGCTGCGATGGGGGAGTCCCACTGCGGCTGGCCGTGCTCGTCGAGGCGGTACCACAGCGGGATGGGCACGCCGAAGAAGCGCTGGCGCGAGATGAGCCAGTCGCCGTTGAGCCCCTCGACCCAGTTCTTGTAGCGCACCTCCATGTGCTCGGGGTGCCAGCGGAGCTCGCGCCCGCGGGCGAGCAGCGCCTCGCGCAGGGGCAGGTCGCGGCCTCCGTTGCGCAGGTACCACTGGCGGGTGGTGACGATCTCGAGGGGCTTGTCACCCTTCTCGAAGAACTTCACCTGGTGTGTGATGGCCCGCGGCTCGCCGATGAGGTCGCCCGACTCGCGCAGCATCGCGACCGTGCGCTCGGAGGCGGTGAAGGCCGTGGTGCCGACGATCGACTCGTAGGCGGCCGACCCCTCGGCCGAGGTGATCCACTCGGGGACCTCGGCCAGGATGCGGCCGTCCCAGCCGATGATCGGGCGGGTGGGCAGCTGCAGCTCGCGCCACCAGATGACGTCGGTGAGGTCGCCGAAGGTGCAGATCATCGCGATGCCCGAGCCCTTCTCGGGGTCGGCGAGCGGGTGGGCCACGATCGGCACCTCGACCCCGAAGACGGGGGTGATCACCGTGCTGCCGAAGAGGTCGCGGTACCGCTCGTCGTCGGGGTGCGCCACGAGGGCCACGCAGGCCGAGAGCAGCTCGGGCCTCGTGGTCTCGATGTGCACGGGCTCGCCGCCGGGGCGCGCGAAGGCGATGCGGTGGTAGGCGCCGGGCCGCTCGCGGTCCTCGAGCTCGGCCTGGGCCACGGCGGTGCGGAAGGTGACGTCCCACAGGGTGGGGGCCTCGGCCTGGTACGCCTCGCCGCGGGCGAGGTTGCGCAGGAAGGCGCGCTGCGACGCCGTGCGGGCGGCAGTGTCGATGGTCTGGTACGTGTGCCTCCAGTCGATGGAGAGCCCGAGGCGCCGGAACAGGTCCTCGAACGCCTTCTCGTCCTCCTCGGTGAGCTGCTCGCAGAGCGCGATGAAGTTGCCGCGCGAGATGGGCACCTGGTCCTTGCCGGGCTCGGCCGGCGGCGCGAAGTCGGGGTCGAACGCGATCGACGGGTCGCAGCGCACCCCGTAGTAGTTCTGCACCCGGCGCTCGGTGGGCAGGCCGTTGTCGTCCCATCCGATGGGGTAGAACACCTGCTTGCCGCGCATGCGCCGGTAGCGGGCGATGAGGTCAGTGTGGGTGTACGAGAACACGTGGCCCACGTGCAGCGACCCGGAGACCGTGGGGGGAGGGGTGTCGATGGAGTACACGTCGGCCCGGGGAGTGGTTTCGTCGAACCGGTAGACCCCCGACTGCTCCCACGCCGCCGACCAGCGTGACTCGATGCCGTCGATGGTGGGCTTCTCGGGAAGGCCTGCTGCGCCCGAGGGCGGGGTGCTCTGCTCCATGCGGCCCATCCTAGGGAGCGGCATTAGGCTCGCTGATGTGACCGCGTCGCCCGACCCCTCAGCCGTCCTCGCCTCCCTGCACGCCGACCTCATGGCGCGCTGGCCAGAGACGCGCATGGAGCCGAGCCTCACGCGCATCTCCCGGCTGATGGAGCTGCTCGGCGACCCCCAGCGCTCGACGCCCGCGATCCACCTCACGGGCACCAACGGCAAGACCTCGACGGCGCGCATGGTCGAGTCGCTCCTGCGCTCCTTCGGACTCAGCACTGGCCTGTACACGAGCCCGCACCTGGCCAGCGTGACCGAGCGGATCATGCTCAATGGCGAGCCAGTGAGTGACGAGCGCTTCGTCGAGACCTACTACGACATCGCGCCGTACGTCGAGATCGTCGATGCCGAGTCGGTCACCAGCGGTGGTCCGGCGATGTCGTACTTCGAGGTCGTCACGGGCATCGCCCTCGCGCTCTTCGCCGAGGCCCCGGTCGACGTCGCGATCATCGAGGTCGGCATGGGCGGCGGGTGGGACGCCACCAACGTGGTCGACGCCGGCGTGTCGGTGGTCACGCCCATCGACCTCGACCACCTCGACTACCTCGGGCCCACGGT
>CALQEM020000356.1:0-3153 GCA_943329595.2 Bifidobacterium breve | reverse complement strand
GGTCGAGCGCCTCTGGTGCCGCGTTGTACCTGCGGGTGCGAGCATCGGGCAGCACGACCTGGGGGGCCATGAAGGAGTACGTGCCGAGTGGTGGTTACGGACTCTATTCAGACATCTACCAACCCGTGGTGAACCTCTTTCCGCTCGGGTCAAGCAACTTCCTGCTGGTGTGGAAGGAGCAGAACGGGAGTCACTACCGTGTGCAGGCAGCCCGAGTCGCGGCCGCCTCCGGGTCGATTTCGCCGTCGGTGATCTCCGGAAGCGACACCGATGGTGAGACGGTGTCGGTGTCAGTAAATGCTGCCGGCCGGGCAGTCGTGGCGTGGCGCACGAGTGGTGCCCAAGCAGGGCGCATCGCAGTGCTGGGCAGCCCCACGTCCTCGTGGAGTACGCCGGCGACTCTGGCACCCTCCAACGTTTACTACCCGCAAGTGGCAGTGGCGAAGAATGGAACGTTCTGTGTGCAGTGGACCGAGCCCCTGAGTGGTTCGACCATCAAACTCTGGGCGCGGTGCCGCACGTCAACGGCGCCGCCGACGAGTCCTGCAACGTGGGTCACGGGGGTGCCTGCAGCGAAACCGATTGTGACCTCGGACATTGTCATGGGCATCGCCGCTTGGGCGAGTATCGCGGCGTCGGGCAACTCCTTCACCTCGGCACTGAGTGCGGCGATGCCGGGCACGGCACCCGTGGTAGGAGCTCCCTTTGCCAGCAAAATCGTCATGTTCAGTCTGCCTTCGGCCGCCGGCACCTGGGCAAGTCTGCATCTGGTTGGTCCGGATGCGCAGATGCTTTTGCAACCGGTGCTCGGCGGTTCCGATGATGGTCGAGCGGTACTGACCTACAAACGGCTACAGGGTTCGGTCGGATCGACAAGTAGTTCCAATGCCGCGACCTTCGAAACGTATGTGGTCGATCGAAGTGCTACTGGAACGTGGTCGCAGCCAGTGCTTGTGGCAGCAGCAGCCGTCTCGTTGTCATCCGTGACTCAACTATTTACCACTGCGGCTGTTGCGTTTGGCCCTAACGGAAGTCTGGTGGTTGGCGGCATTCAGTCGAGTACTGGCCTCGCGCCCATCGGAATCACCTTCGCTTCAACAGTGCGTGCAGGGTGGGGGTTGCCGGTTTCGCAATCGGTGTCGTGGGCACTGCCGGGTGCCTTCAGCGCCGCGGCCATTGCGCCCTCTGGTCGCACGACCATTGCAGTAATCGACATAGGTTCCCCCGCCGGAGTCGTCGAGCGCACAACGGCGATGCCCAAACCATTCCTGCTGAGTCGAGCGACGTTGTCGAAGGCGCCGAAGAAGGGTGTGTCAGTCGCGTGCAGTTCGGCCTGGACCGACGCGGCATCTCGCACGTTCACGTGGTTGCGCAATGGGTCGGTGATCGCCGGAGCGACGTCATCGACGTACAAGCCCACAGGGGCCGATCGGGGCAATGAATTGTCGTGCCGAGTGAAGGCGGTTAATCCCACCGGAAGTTCCATCTCCGGTTCACTCGAGCGGACGGTGGCCTGACCATGAAGCGACTTCTTGTGTCGGGGCTTGCCGCAGGTGCGCTCCTTGTCGGTCTGGCCGTTCCTCCCGCGCAGGCGTCACCCGCTCCCGGTGTATTCGCGCCTGCACTGGAGTTGGCAACGGGTGTGATTCAGTTCGGTCCGGCGGCTGCGGAATTGACCGATGGCACGGTGGCCGTGGTGTGGCAGCCAACGGGCGACTCGTTCGGTGTGCGCATTCGTCGCGCCGGCGCCACCTCATTCGGTGCCACGATGACGAAGACTTTGGCCGCGGGTCACACTCTCGGAATCTCTTGGTCGCCGACGAATTCACCAGTCATCAAACTCGAGGCGTTGACGTCAACGACCTTCCTTCTCGGTTGGACTGACTGTGTGGGTGTCGCATGCTCGGTACAGGTGACCACGCTGGGAGTGGCCGCGGCGAGTATTTCGGCATCGGTGAAAGTGTCGGGATCAGATGTTGCAACGACCTTTGAACCGACATTTGCGGTGTTGCCCGATGGCAGTGCCGCTGTTGGATGGTTGGTCACATCGGGGGGCGGCTACAGCCTGCGTGTGTCACAGCGAACCGGAGTGACTGGCGCGTGGTCGGCTGCGAGTACAGCGGGAATAACGTCACTGCCCTTCGATTATCAGGTGGCTCTGGATAGCACCCATTCACTCTCAGCCATCTGGATGTCGATCTGTGGGGCCTTGTACGAATTCCGAGTGAGGTCGCGCATTGGGTCGAACTGGGGTCTTCCGGTGGTCGCGAGTTCATTCAATTCGTCAGCCTTCACGAGTCTGACCGATCTTGCGTCACTGACTGCTGGTGGCACGTCGACAGTGCTGGCCGTGATCGAAGACATGTCAGGAACGTCGAACTACGCTGATACGAATCCGTTATCGGTGCGGGTGTTGCAACGCACGTCATCCTCAACCAACTGGACTCTGACGTCGCAGGTGTTGACCGGACCCGGTCGCTACGCGACATCACCGGCGCTGTCGATGACCGCCGACGGTAGTGCCGTCCTGCGCTTCGCTGACTTTGAAACAGGAGTCGTCGGCACCCCTACCACCTACCAGATCAGCACTTTCCTTGTGCAGCGACGCGGGGCCGCTGGAAGTTGGACGGCACCGACCATGGTCGATGCTTCTTCGGTCCTTGATCCACTGTCGTCCTACTCGATGTCGAGGTTCCGGCCGATGTTGCTCGATGACGGCACGTATGTCACCCCATCGCTTCAGCCGTTAGTTGACCCCGGACCTCCGGAAACGGCAGTGGCTGGCTTCGGAATCCAGACCCGCGGATCATGGACCGGGCTCATGAGTGATGGCCCGGTGATGGGACAGACGATGTCGATGGGTGTCGCCGCTGCACTCGTGAACGCGTCGGGCCGCACCACGGTGATGTACGTCGGCCCGACGGCGAACCTGAACGTGCGCACCTCAACATTGCCCAAACCGTTTGTGCGGTCGAAGGCGACGCTGTCGAAGTCGGCTCCGCGAAAGGGCCAGGCAGTGGCGTGCAGTTCGGCCTGGTCGGAAGCTGCGAGCCTGGCCTACAAGTGGTTGCGCAATGGATCGATCATCAGCGGGGCCACTTCGAAGACGTACACGCCGAAGTCGGCTGATGTGGGGCGTGCGCTGTCGTGCCG
>CALQEM020000355.1:0-3164 GCA_943329595.2 Bifidobacterium breve | reverse complement strand
GGCACCCCCATCACGGTCAGATCTGCCGGAGTGCGCGCTCAGCACGACGAGGGCGTGTACTTCCGCGCGGGCGTCACGTTCACGGCTCACCACGACCGCCCCGATCTCAACGGACACCTCTTCGTGTCGTCGGGCGTGCGTCAAGGAAACAACGTGCTGCTCGACCTTTTCCGCGTGACCTAAAGCGCGCGGCCTCAAGGCGCTAGACACCTCGAGCAGGTGGGCGTACTCATCAGGGGAGTGCAGCCAGCGGGCTCGGCCCCTACGCCACGTGCTACCGACCTCGGGCGCGGCCAGCACCAGCCGAGAACTGCGCGGCCGACATTCCTGCTGGGCTGGCGGCCGACTTCCCAGAACCGCCAGAGCCACCTGAACGACCCGAACCACTGGAGCCGCCAGAGCCACTGCCACCGCGGCGTGAACGTGACCCCGAGCCGCCGCCTGTAGGCGCCGAGGTGCCGGACTTGCGTCGCGGCGTGCCCTTGCCACGGCCGCCACCCTGCTGCTGCGGGGGCGCTGCCTCGCGCGGCGGCGGCGTGACGTGCTCGGCGCGCGGGCCGGTCAGCTCGAGCAGTTCGGGGGCGCCGGGCGACACCTTGGCCGTGATGGGTTTGATGCCCGCCTTGCGGGTCATGGCGTGCACATCGCCGCGTTGGTCGTGGGTCTGCAGGGTGACGACCTCTCCGGAAGCTCCGGCCCGAGCGGTGCGGCCCGAGCGGTGCAGGTAGGCCTTGTGCTCGGTGGGCGGATCGACGTGAACCACAAGGGCGATGTCGTCGACGTGGATGCCGCGGGCCGCCACGTCGGTGGCCACCAGCACCCGCACCTCTCCGTCGCGGAAGGCTGCGAGGTTGCGGTCGCGGGCGCCCTGGCTGAGGTTGCCGTGTAGGTCGACAGCCGGAATGCCCGCGTTGGTGAGGTTACGGGCCAGCGTCTTGGCGTGGTGCTTGGTGCGCGTGAACAGCATCGAGCGTGACACTCCCGAGGCGAGCTCGCGCACGACCGCGGGCTTCTCGGCCGCGTCGACGGTGAGCACGTGGTGCTCGATATCGGGCTCGGTACTCGCGTCGTCGTCGACCGAGTGGGTGACGGGCGAGGTGAGGTACCGCTTCACCAGCACGTCGACGCCGTTGTCGAGCGTGGCCGAGAACAGCAGGCGCTGGCCGCCCTTCGGAGTGGTGTCGAGGATTCGCTTGACGCCAGGCAGAAAGCCGAGGTCGGCCATGTGGTCGGCCTCGTCGAGCACGGTGACCTGCACCTCGTCGAGGCGCACGAATCCCTGCTTCATCAGGTCTTCGAGACGGCCGGGGCAGGCCACCACGATGTCGACGCCACGGGCAAAGGCGACCTCCTGGGGTCGCTGGCCCACGCCGCCAAACACGGTCGTGGTGGTGAGGCCCACGGCCTGCGCCAGGGGGCTAATCACCTGGTGCACCTGGGTGGCTAGCTCGCGGGTGGGAAGCAGTACGAGCGCGCGGGGGCGCTTGGGCGAGGTGCGGCCGGGCGCTGCCGCGAGTCGTGCCACGAGGGGGATGCCGAAGGCCAGGGTCTTGCCGCTTCCGGTGCGGCCTCGGCCGAGCACGTCGCGGCCGGCTAGCGAGTCGCGAAGAGTGGCGGTTTGAATGGGAAAGGGACTGTCGATCCCCTGGGCGGTGAGGACGTCGACGAGCTTCGACGGAACTCCGAGCATGGCAAATGAGGGGGTGGTGGTGCTCACGATGTGATGGGTGTCCTTCGGGTTTGCGCGATTCCGATGAGGAAGCGCTGCGCCTGGTCACTGGGCCGGGCGCAAGGGGCGTGCCTCCGATTCGAGAACCGTGGACAGCCCCAAAAGGGAAAGGGGAGCGGCCGGGGCGTCAGTGGCAACCCTGATCGGCAACTTATGTCACTGTACCCGGTTGGCCCCGAATCACGGCATCGCGCCGACACGGCGCTCGTGAGGCGTCACTGGGTGAGGGCCCGGGGCTGGCTTATGATGCCCCTGTGACCCGCACGCGACTGGCAGGCGTTCTAGCCTGGGCGGTTGCGGTCGTCGTGCTCGCGGCCCCGGTTCAGCCAGCAGCGGCCAAGGGTTCACAAGGAGCCAAGCAGCAGCCCGCGATCGTAAGCCTTGGTGACTCGTTCATCGCCGGCGAGGCAGGCCGTTGGGCAGGCAACACCAACCGCAGTTTCGCCGATGTGGATGCCCTCGGGCCTACCGCGTACTTCGATAACGCCACGGCCACAGCCGAGCAGATCCCGATGTGCCACCGCTCGCGCACGTCGGCCGTGCATATCGGCGGCAAGGTCACCTCCATCAACCTCGCGTGCGGCGGCGCCACGGCAGGCACGCAATGGGATGGTCCCGACTTCAAACCGGGCCTGGACTTCTTCGACGACGGCAACGGGAACCGCGGGCAGGCCGCCCTGCTGCGGGATGTGGCCACCTCCGCCGATGTTCGCCTGATTGCGATCTCCATCGGGCTCAACGACTTCAACTTCCGCGGCGTGGTCACGGCATGCGTCACGGATTTCTTGACATCAACCCAGATTTTCCCCAACTACTGCCACGACGACGAGGTAGTGCGCACGAGCACATCGACGGTGGCCGTTGACGGCGTACGCGCTGGAATCGTCGCTGGTCTGCGCAATGTGCGGCAGGCGATGCGCGAGGCAGGGCGAGCTGATGGCTCCTACGACGTGGTGGTGCAGCTGAACCCCAGTCCGGTTCCGCCGGGTCAGCAGTTGCGCTACAACGAAGGCGGCTACGACCGATACACCATCGGCGGGTGCCCGTTCTGGAATGCCGACGCAGACTGGCTGGCGCGCACGTACCTCCCGCTGGTCAGCCGCACCGCACGCGAGGCCGTGGCCGAGTCGGGTCTGCGTCGCATCCACGTGCTCGACGCCACGCGCGCGCTCGATGGACACCGCGTCTGCGAGAAGGGCGTGGGCATGCTCGAGGAGAAGAATCTGAGCTCGTGGACAGCGACCAACGCTGTGGACCTCACGGAGTGGGCCTCGCAGGTGCGCACGGTCACCACACTCGGCTCGCCCTACTTCATTCAGGAGTCAGTGCACCCGAACTACTGGGGCCAGCAGGCACTGCAGGCCTGCCTGCGCCTGGCGTGGAACGGCGGCAAGGTGCGAGGTGGCACCTGCACCATCGCAGGGACGGGCCTCAG
>CALQEM020000354.1:0-3165 GCA_943329595.2 Bifidobacterium breve | reverse complement strand
CATCGCCGACACGACGTCGTCAATCGAGTTGGCTTGAACGATGCGCTCGGGAAATCGATCAGGCACGTTGGCGTTCCACATGGTGTCTCGTCGCGCTGCCTCGTAGCCAAGGTCACCGGGAACGAGCGTGTGGCCAACGAGAGGTGAACGATGAGCCACTGCTACTCCAGCCCGAGCAGCGTTAACGGGAATGGGCGCCACGGAGCGAATTCCTGCGGCACTGCTGCGAGCCGCTCGGCCTTGCGTGCGTTCACGCCCAGCAACCGAAGTAAGTGGGTGACGACCGCAGGGATGGCATCGAGCTCAAGCCGGCCTCGGTAAAGATCCATCGAGGCACCCACGACCGTTCCTACGTAGATGGTCGCCACGACCTGAAAGTCGGAGACCGTGAACACACCCGCGTCAACGCCTACCGCGATGTCCTGAAGCAGATGAGCACGCATTCCGCTGATGAGCAGGTCGATCGGGACCCCCGACTCAAAGAGCAACCGCCCAGCATGTGGCTGGCATGACGACATCATGAGCGTCTGCTTCGCCGACCGAGCAACCACCTCAGTGTGGTCAGCAGCGCCCTCGATCACCGTCTGAAGCACCCGCGCGTGCTCAAGCAGAGCGACGACCCCGACCGCCTCGATAGCCTCGCCTAGGGACTGGAAGTAGTTGTAGAACGTCCCCTGAGCCACACCGGCCCGTTCGACGATTTGCGGCACCGAGAGAACGGTCACCTCAGGATCGAGGAGGAGTTCCTGCACAGCTACCAGCAGGGAATCACGTGTGCGTTCCCTCTTGGTCACCGTGGCTTCGCCCATGAAGTGAGTCTTCCACACGGGTGCGCTACATCTGACTCGTTGTCACTCACGGATCTACGCGACGGCCGCGACGTGCTTCCGCTGCCGATGAATTCGATCGCGATCCCACCAGAATGCAATCGCCAACAGCACCAGCTTGAGGGACCCGGTGGTGACGTTGTACCACTCCTGGACGCTGAGCATCCCGATCAGATCGAGCATGAGGTACGTCAGCACCACCGCGTAGGCGGCCAATCGCACTTTCGGCAAACCCCGCTGCAGAATGATGGCAGCGCAGACAATTTTGAGGGTCGCCAAACCGTAGGTGCCAATGAAGGTGGGCACACCAATTTCACCCGCGAGCCGGGCGGACGAGGTGGGATCGCGCAGAGTCAAAACACTCGAGTAGACCAGCACGGCACACAGAGCGATGGTGGCAGCCCAGTATCGACCGCGATTCCACGTAGGGGCATCGTCCTTGGACATGTCGACTCCCATTCCTTCTCGTTAGCCCGCGATCGCTAGTTCATGACCATGCTGGCTGGAAGCTCCGCCGGAGTTCCGCGGAAGCAACCAATCGAGTACGGGAACTCGTTGTTCACGTGGTAGTGGTACATGTACTTCCGCACGCCATCCCACATGACCCAGCCGCGGTGTCCGTGGCACACATCGAGTTGGCTGTTGCGAACGAGGTTTCCGCTCTCGCCAAATGGCCCGTAGATGCCGAAGCCATCGAGTGCGTAGCCGTAGAGGGGCGACGGCTGGCCAGCAACTCCCTTATTCGGGAAGCACTTCCAGGAGTAGCCGTGGTAGTGGTACATGCCCGCGAAGGGGTGACCCCAGCAGCGGTCAGTCGGAAGCGCTGCATTGGGGTCGAAGATCTGCAGCTGCGCGTTGGGGGCCACTTCGGCGTGCCAGGCACCGCCGGTTTGCGTGGCGATGCCCACGGTGAGTTGGTTGATGCACGTCGGGGAGGAGTTGGCCTTGGGATTGCGCGGCACCGTCACATTGAGGTCGTACGGGAGCACCGGAATCTCCGCGGCATTCGCGTAGGGCGGACTCGATGGCATCGGGGCGTAGTAGCCGTAGGCGGCACTGTTTGACGGAATGGGGAACGTGCCGATCGGGTGGTTAGGGATGCCGTTACCCTTAAAGTTTCGCTTTGTCTTGGTGGTCGTCACCTTGAACGAATGAGGCAACTGCACCGCACCTGGAACCGTCTTGATCTTCGAAATTGTAATCGTGTTGCCGTTGCTTACCCACGGGGTTTTGGCCAAGGTGAATTTGTCCGGTGCCGGAATGGTGCTGCCACCCGGCATCGGGATAACCCTCTGGCAGACGTACAGGGAGTTGCGGGCCGGACTTTGCAGGCCTGGCGACATGGCCATCCCGTCCATGATCATCGGACCAATCTTGATGCCATTGGCCGTGGCAGATCGAAGCGTTGTGGGCACCCACGGCTTCGCGGCGATATCGCCGAGGGGCTGACGCTGCGCGGCCGCGGCTACCCCTTCCGGAGCCACACTGGCCGAGGCCACCGATCCGAAGCCTGCGGTGGCGCACACACCCACTGCCAGTCCCACGACAGCAGTTCTCTTCACGATCGCAGCCTTCATCGAGTTGCTCACTTTCGCCATGACGTCGTCCCCATGACGACGCCGAGACAAGACGCTAATTGGCGCTTGACGCTGTGTCAACTTTTTGTGACGGCATGTCAGGTATCAGCGTCTCTCGGCGATGCAGAGTGAGCGGCCTCGCTACAGCGCGGAGGTGTCAAAAGAAATCAGGTCGCGCACCACTGACTCTGTGAGCTTCTCGCCTGCCCGAAACTGAGAGAGCACGCGACTCACTACCAACTCGGCAGCCACGAGCCGCTGCTGAAGCGCCGCCTCATGCGCCTGAGCCTGCGAGAGTTCGGCGAGAACTCGTCGCACTGGCGCGAGCGCGGCGTCTCCCTCCGTTGCGAAGAGAATCTCGAGCAGCCGCTCGCGGATCGGCATTTGGATGTCACCGCGCAGGTGCGCAGCCATGAACCACAGCGACTCGATTTCTAGACTCTGCCGCTCGAGCGGCGTGAGCCCTGACCAATAGTTGCTGCCATGCAGCCGGTAGCGCGCTGTTGCCTCAGGTAGAAAGCCGATATCACCTGACTCAGCGGCGAGCGCGAAGAGGATGAAGTCCTCGGGTTCAACATCATGAATCGCCTGCAACACCTCGCGGCGCAGGGCTGAGGTGCGCAGCATGACCGAGACGGTCATGATCGTGTTGCCGTACGCGAGGGTCGCGCCCGGGGTGCGCTGGGCTCGGCTCCCCTGTCGATCGAGGTAGTTGCGCAACTCGATCGCGTACTGCTCGCTTCCTCCCTCGTTGCTGATCT
>CALQEM020000353.1:0-3186 GCA_943329595.2 Bifidobacterium breve | reverse complement strand
CGTTCTCCCGAGCGAGCAGGCCCAATGAACCGATTTCATGTGAGAGCGACACGATGATGTCGGCACCGAGAACCTCGCGCGCGATGTCTGCGGCAGCAAGTTCGTGCACAGCGAACATGGGCGAAAACACCGCTGAGATGGCCACCGCTTCGACCTCGCCCTTCACTGACGTGAAGAACGCGCGAGTGGCGTCGGCATCGAACGGCACTATTTCGCGGCCGTCGTATTCATATCCGCCGCTAACAATTGTGTAATGGTTACCGATGGCTGCGACGAGATCAGCGGGCCAGCCAAACAGTGGCCGGACCGCAACTGAGGAGGGCGCACCAACCCGAAGAACCGCTACCGAGTGCAGCCGGCGGCGCTCCAGCACCGCGTTAGTCGCGTGAGTCGTACCCAGCATGACGTGGCTGATGCGCGCCTTGTCGATTCCGGGCTGGCTTATCACGGCCGCAATCGCTGCACGGACCCCTGATGTCACATCGA
Organism: Bifidobacterium breve; assembly: GCA_943329595.2. Classification (GTDB taxonomy): domain Bacteria; phylum Actinomycetota; class Actinomycetes; order S36-B12; family CAIYMF01; genus CAIYMF01. Next base: position 2,700 of record CALQEM020000353.1, on the reverse strand, counting down.
GTGAGGTGGGCTGCTTGGTTGTGGCGATCACGCTGTTGGCGAGATCGAGAATGACCGCGTCGGTGTGGGTGCCACCAACGTCGATACCCAGCCGCAGATCAAGTCCGGACGACATGGCTCACCTCGAGGGGGGTGTAGTCGAAGTCGTATCCGAAGGCACGCGGACCTGCGATCTCGATGCCTCGTGGTGATCGCCAGATCGGCGCGCATGGGAACGCAAGGATGGCGACCCGCTGGCCGTAGCGCACCACTTCGGTGGCCACCGCGTCTGCACTATGGCTGTCGACCAGGGTGATCAGGTCCGGCACACTGGCTAAGACGGCGCCGTCTTCGAGCACCACCAGGTTTTCGTTCTGAATCTCCACGCGCACGAGTCGGCCGGCATCCGGGCCGTAGCCCTCGACAATCACGCTGCCGCGCACGAAACCGCCAGCGGTGCGTCTCTCGACGTCCGCGACCTTGCCCTCGATGAGCTTGACTGCGTCAACTGCCGTGATCAGGGCGGTGACTGGATCAGTCACCGAGTGCACCGAACGGCCGATGCGCAGTGCTTGTGAGACGGTTCCTTCGATGATCGCGCCCCTGGCACGAGACACCGGCATGACGTAGTCGGCCATCGCGGCGGAGCCACCGAACACCTCAGCAACCGCGCGCGCCAGCAGTTCGCCCCACTCACCATTCATGGGGCGGATGACAACGCTGTTGCGCCGCTCATCAGCCACCACAATGAACTCAGGCATCAATCCGAGCACGTGCATCGAGACCATGTGCACCTCGGGAAAGGCGCGACCAATGGCGTCTCCGTCAACCAGCGGCAGGTTCATCCGGGCTGCGGCTGCAATCGGATAGAGGCCGTTGCCCCCGCCGATTTCCCCCGCCATCAGCGCTCCGACTCGCTGCTGAAGGACACCTTCAACAATGGTCCGAAGGAACTCAACCTCGTCGCCCGAGCCGATCTTCTCGGCGCTGACTGACGGTGCTCCAATGCCGCCTACCGGCATCACAATCTCGTCGTCGTGGAGATCGGCGAGAGTGACCACACGAACAGGGCCATGCTCTTCGATCGCCTGGCGGGCCACCAGTGCTTCGGTCGAGACGTCACCGCCGCCGCCGGTGCCCAGCACAGCACAGCCCCGAGCTAGAGCGTCGATGTCGCTCGCTTCGATCAGCATGTGGCTGAGCCTAGAGTTCCCCACGACAAACTGCTTGTACTATCAATACAGAAAATTGATGCTGAAATGTACTCACATGCTAAGGAGGAGCCACGGCCATCACCTTTGCGCGACTGCTCGATGGGCCACGTGGCTCGGCATTGAGTGGCCGCGTCATGCCCGAGCATCCTCACGAGATCACCGAGGTGACACTTCTCGAAGTGATCGGAGAGGAGGAAGCGCTGCGAGCAGGTGCCCTAGCGATCGTGAGCCGCACCGCTGGGGCCGAGATTGGCGGCTACCGGTTTGACGTGCTGGTGCGACGGGCAGTCGAGCGCGGGGTCGCTGGCTTGGTCCTCCGACAGCCCACTCCCTCGTCGGTGACCGGGGATAGCTTGGCGCAGCGTGGCCGGCTCGCCCTGCTCGAGGTGAGCGATGCCGCAGACCCACTTCAGGTGCTGGACTGGCTGGGAGCGGCAGTGAGTGGAGACTCGCGCAGCGCGCTGGCGTGGCTGGCCGCAGCCGCGGCGTACGAGCCGGAGGAGTCCGCTGACGAAGGGGAGATGCTGAAGGAGTTCTCGCGGTTAGCTGGTGTGCGACTTGTCAGCAGCAGTACCGACACCGGGGGTGCCCCCGTTGAGGTGGACGGATCGTGTCGCTGGTGGATCATCTCGGCCGATCTCGGTGATGGTCCGCAGATTGCAGCGCGGCTCGCTGCCGCGATGATTTCCCGAGTCGTTTCCGCCCGCGAGCGCGAGACCTTGCGACCGATTCGGTCAAGGTCAAGCGCGGTGAGCGAAATACTCCTGTGCTCCCCAGCTAACCTCGCCGCGGTATCTGAGCGGGCGGTCGATGGTGGCTTCGAGGTGCACGGTTGGCACGCCGCGATCCGCATCGGCGTTGACGCCACCGCCCATGACGACGCCCTGCTGTCGCAGCTCAAGGACGACCTCATTCCGATCATCCCAATCATCGCGCAGCGACGAGGCGAGTACCGTGCCGTCTGGACAGCGGCACACCCTGACTCTTCCCTCGTACTGGTGAGGACTACACGTTCAGACCCCGGTCGTGACTCTGACCATCTCGTGCGTGAGGCGATCGACGAGTTGCTCAGCGAACTCAGCAGTCGGCACCCCAGGGCGCGCTTCCGAGTGGGTCTCGGCACGCCGCATCAGGGCGCCAGCGGGCTGCGCACCTCCACCGCAGAAGCCGGCACCGCATTGGCTTCCGCCCGCCTACTGCACGATCCGGTCAGTATCGTGGCCTTCGATTCGCTCGGCTTGCAACGAATGCTCGCCGAGTGGCTGGTGACCGACACCGCTCGCGACACGGTGAGTGACTTGCTGGCCCCACTCGATGCTCTGGGGCCGAGGAAGGCCGCGATCGCGATCGAGACTCTGCATGCTTATCTTGACGAGCACGGGTCGTTTCAGCGTGCAGCAGTTCGACTCAACGTGCACCGCAACGCTGTGGTCTATCGAATGGCACAGATCTCCCAAACCTTGCCGCACGACCTCACCGACCCAGACGAGCGCTTCGCTCTGCAGTT
>CALQEM020000352.1:0-3203 GCA_943329595.2 Bifidobacterium breve | reverse complement strand
GTCGCTGACGGGTCAGAAATGGGACGCGCCAATGACGCCATCCGAACCCTGGTGCTTGAGGGCCGGGTCGATGGACTGCTCCTCGCCAGCGGAACCCTGACCGACCAGGTCACCGATGATCTCGCGAGTGTCTTCGGCAACATCGTGGTGCTCAACCGACAGATCGCCAGCAAGATCCCCCGCATCATCGAAGACGATGAGAGGGGCATGTACCTCGGCACCTGCGAGCTCATCGGGGCTGGTCATCGGCGCGTCGGATGCCTCGCCGGACCCAAGGATGTCGACACATCCCGAAGAAGGGTCGCGGGCTACCGCAAGGCACTTCGTGAGGCCGGAATTTCCACGTCGCCCGAACTTGTCGTTCACACCAGCTTCGACGAGGCCGGGGGACACGAGGGCATGCTCCGGCTCCTCGATGTGTCGAGGCCGCCCACGGCGGTGGCAGCCGCGAGTCTTGCCGGGGCGGTGGGAGCCATGGCGGCCGCTCGAGAGCGAGGTGTCGTGATTCCTGACGAGCTCTCGATTGTCGCGTTTCATGACTCACCCCTTGCTGACTACCTTGCGCCGGCACTGACCACCATCGCGATGCCGCTTCTAGAACTTGGCCGGCAAGCAGTTCAGATGCTGCATCGGCAGATCATCGGCGAGCCGGGTCCCAAGGCGGTCACGGTACGCGAGCCCGAGCCGTTGGTAATCCGCAGGCAGTCTGTCGCGACCCTTCATGCTGTGGCGGAATGATCTCGAACAAGCGGATGTTCCAACGGTTTTGCCGCTAGTCTCTGCCCATGGTCGACGCCTACTTGATGTCAATGGCAGTCCGGTCGGGTGACTCACTCGCGCTGCATGCCAACGACGTGCAGGGGGTCGTGTCGGTTCGTCAGTGGCAGCATTCTGATCCGAATCCTCGGGGGCCCGGCGTGCTGGTCAAGGACTGTGACTGGGGCCGAACCGAAGTCCGGGCCGGTTCGACCCCCACGCAGATGGGCTCCTGGCTTCAGGCCGAGGGCCTTCTTGCCGGCGGAACACCGTTCACCTTCTCAGCGTGGCTGAGACCCACCGACCTCTCAGCGGACTCGGTGATCTGCAGCTGGCTGACGCCCGTGGGTGCGGTGGCCTTGGTCGCGGTGGGAGGCGAACTGACATTGCGACGGTGGCGCGACGATCGCGTCGATGATCTGGCTACCGGGCAGAGGCTGCGTGAGCGAGCCTGGCACTTCGTGGGTGCGGTGGTCGACGCATCAGGAGATGGTATTACCCTATTTTCGGCCCCGTGGGGGCGAACGGGCGGGCCCTTCGTGCGCGAGTTCGTCGTGGAGCACGTGGGACCGCGTGACGACGACGGTTGTTTGATGGTGGGGCGTGCCGTCGGCGTAGCCAATGGCGCCTTCGACGGAAATGTCGGCGGAGCGAGACTTCACCTGCGGTCTCTCGACATCGTCGAATTGATGGATCTCATGAATGGGCTGGGGGACGCCGCCGACCACGAGTGGCAGTTCGACGACCGATCTGACCCTGACTCTGCTCCACCTGTGGCCGCTGGCACTCCGGCGCTGACTCTCTTCGGCGCCCCTGCGTGGAGCACTCTCATTCCGCCGCCGGTCGAGTCAACAGGTCGTCCATTGGTTCTCGGAGGCTCGATCCACCTTCATCGTGACGATGTTGACGATTGTGAGTGGCCGCTGGCTGCCACCATTGAGGTACCGGCAGATGCGCCGTCAGGCTTCTACAGCCTGCGAATCACCACGGCCGATGAGGAGCGCGACCTACCGTTTCTGGTGATGGGTTCGGCACGGGTAACCCTGCTGGTGCCGACGCTCACGTGGCAGGCCTACGGCAACCTGGGACGCTCGCCGGAGCAGTGGCCGGGACGCTCGCACTACTCCTTGCACTCTGATGGCTCGCCCGTGCTCGTCACCAGCAGCCGACGTCCGTGCGATACCTTCTCGCCGCACGCCCGACTGCAGGTTGAGGGTGGGGACGGTTTTGCCGACGGTGCTGTTGTTACCCATCTGATGATGGCTGACCTCTACGCATGGCATTGGCTCGTGTCGGAAGGCGTGCACCCTGCAGTTCTCGACGATCGTGAACTCCATCACGCAGGCGCTGAGGCTCTATCGGACGTCGACGTTCTGGTGCTCTCGGCCCATCCCGAGTACTGGACCACGCAGATGCTCGACGCTCTCCAAGGCCACCTCGACCGTGGGGGTCACGTGATTTATCTCGGGGGCAATGGCCTGTATTGGGTCACGTCATTGCACCCGACCAAGCCGCATCTCATGGAGGTGCGCCGATGGGGCGGATCTCAGGTCTCGTCAGTTGTTCAGGTCGATCGGACTCACCAGTATGAGCCGGTCGCGGGGGGCCTGTGGGCCGAGGCCGGACGCCCGCCGAATGAATCGGTCAGTGTCGCGTTCACGGGGTTCGGCGCGGGAGACTCTCTGGAGTACGAGCGAACGGAGGCGAGCTACACACCGGAGTGGTCGTGGATGTTCGATGGAGTTGAGGGCCCGCGGTTCGGGACCGAGGGAATCAACACCGGAGCGGGCAATGAATTTGACCGCGTCGACACCGACTTACCATCGCCTGGTCGACTCACCATCGTGGCCACCGCGCATCCGCAAACAACTGACCACTTTGGCGTCCTTGAATACGGCCGATCCCGAGCGCCCCACCCGAGGGTCTCCGCCCACATGGTGATGGCCGAGACCGAGGCCGGAGGGTTGGTGTTTTCCACGAGCGCGATCACGGCGAGCGGCTGCCTGGTGGTGGAAGGCCCCGATGCGCCGCTGAGGCGTGTCGTGTCGAATGTGTTGCGCCGCATGCTCGACAGTGCTCGATAATGGTGGACCGTGATGGGAAACCCGGGCCCGTGCCCCGCCTGCGAGTCGGCTGACCTCGAGCGTCGTGGCGGCAAGGACATGTGCCCGCGCTGCCACTACATCCAGCCCTGCTGCGACGGGGGCGAGTGCTCGTTCTGAGCCAGGGTCGCGCCACCGCAGCGGAGGTGGTGCCCGGCGGTGTCACTTTCTGACACAAGTAGGCCTGTGATGTCTTGTTCTGACACAAGTAGCGTCCGGGGAGTGTCCGAAATCGGAGTGTGGGGCCGGGCGACGGTCGCCTAGGGTCGAACCGTGCCCACAGCGAACCCCGTGCCCCCTCCCACCGACGCGGCTCGTGAGCGCGTTCTCACCGCGGTGCGAGCG
>CALQEM020000351.1:0-3245 GCA_943329595.2 Bifidobacterium breve | reverse complement strand
TCCTGCGGCATACACGCTCACGCCGAAGAAGACGGCCGCGAGGCTGGCCAGCACCATCGCTCGTGGCCAGTTCGACGCATGCAGGTGGGTGAACTCGGCAGGCAGCATCACCATGAGCAGGCCGGCCGTGAGCACTGGAATCGCGAACAGCAGAAGTGGTGACGGCCGCTCGCCGAAGGCGATGGCCAGCATCGCGGCCACGGCGCCCTCGGTCGAGGCGATCGCTCCGATCAGTCCGACGGGACCGTAGTGCACCCCTTGGTAGTCACACAGGAACGCGAGCACGGTCGCCGCACCGGCGACGAGCAGCCACAGCCACTCGGACCCCACGGGCACATGCGACAGCGACACCGCGACGAAGGGGACCAGGATCACCATGCCCAGCCCCATGTTCCACGCCAGCGCGCGGTAGGGGTTCATGCCGCGGCTGACATGGGCCCCAGACACCGTGCTCACTGCCCAGCAGATGGCGGCCGCGAAGGCCAGCAGGAGGGCGAACATGCGTCACTGTACTGCTCGGTGCCAGAGGTGGGGCCGACATGCTGCGGAGGCGGCGACGCTCAGTGGGGCTGCAGGCCGCGCGGAATGGTCGCCTGCAACACGGCCTCAACCAGCGCACCCCCGCGCAGGTGCGAGATGGCGTGGTACTCGGGGTCGGCCACCATGCGGCTGAACGCCTCGCGGTTGGGGTAGCGCACGAGCACGACGGCGTCCCACTGTTGGCCCGGTTCGGCCGCGAGCACCGTGGAGCCCTCGCCGAAGTACAGCACCTCGGCGCCGTAGCGCTCGAGGAACGTCTCCCCGAACAGCCGCGCATACTCGTCGTACTGCGATCGCCCGCCCTCGGTGAAGCGCAGCAGGTTGAGCATCACGAGGGGGCCTCCGTCGTCCTCGGCCATGAGTCGCTTGAGGTCGGCGCCGCGCGGGTCGATCGCCATGTCAGGACTCCTGCTCGTAGAGGGCGGGGAGGAACGTCGCGAGGTGCGTCATCTCCTGCGAGCAGTGCACGAGAAGCGCTCGGGCGTCGAGCTCGGTGAGCGAGACCAGCCGCTTGACCACGGGCACCACGGCCCGCAGCGGAGTCGCGCGAGCGGCCAGGTTGGGGCCGCCGATCCAGAACCGCGAGCGCATGACGCTGCCGCCGGGAACAGATGCCACGTGGTGGGCGAGGTAGCCAAGGTCGACCGGAACGTCAACCAGACCGATGCGGGCGCACACCGCCGTGGCGTCAACCCCCCTGGCCACCGCGGTGTCGACGAGCCCGAACTCCTCGGGCCGTCGGAACTGAATCGCCCCGCGGATCATCGCGCTTCCCAGGTACTCGTCGACCTGCGAGGTGAAGCCCACGTAGCGTGCGCGCCCGGTGGTGCCCGACGGCGGCGCAGCGTCCCACTGCGCGTGCACATGGGCACGTGGGTGCCAGAGCTTGTAGCGCTCGGGGCTGTCGCTGTGCCAGCCGAACCACCAGTCGACCATCGCGGGCGTCACGTCGGGCAGCTCGGTGAGGAGGCTCACGTGAATCGCGCCGTCGGAGGTCACGGTGAACCCGTTCTGCACCTCCGCGTCGACGATGCTCACGATGGCGTCACGCATCGGTGGCAGAAGAACCTCGGCCACCGGACTGTTGGCGACCGCCCGGTGGGCGTCCGCTGAGATGTCGGCCATCGCGGGGTTCCAGAAGCGGGCGTACGGCAGGGAGGCCAGCTCGGCCTCCGACCAGCCGAGCTGGCGTCCTGCGACCGGGGTGGGGGCTGGCAGCTTCATGACTCTCCGATCCATGGGTGGAAGCGTCCGTCGGGGTCGTGCTGTGCGCGAAGCGCGGCGAGCCGTGACCGAGCGGCCTCGGACACCCCGCGCGACGGGCGCCCGGGGTCATCGGCCAGCTGCACGCCGGTCGACAGCGACTCCATCGCCGCCACGTTGCCGCGCGACCACTCGGTGGTGGCCGCGGCCTGGGCGTCGTCGAACCAGCCGCCGTAGAACGAGAGGTAGGTGCGGTCCTCCACCGAGAACGCCATGTCGGTACGACGAGCGGGCGGGGCCCAGTTCAGCCAGAGCATGTGGGCGGGCGGCGGTGGCACGGTTGCGGCGACGCGCAGCAGGTGGGGCAGCAGCTCGTCGGCCGAGGCGTGCGTCCAGAGGTTGTCGGTCTCCCACTTGGCCGTGGGGTAGTGCTGCATGACGCCCGAGAACATCGGGCCGAACGGCGTGGGCACGAGTGGCAGCCGCCTCCGCGCTCCCCGGGGGCGACTCGACAGGAACCCCAGAGCAGTCGATGCAGCCGAGCGCGACTCAGCCATCACCGTGGCCACGAGCTCGAGTCGAACCGGTGAGGTGCCGGTGGGCTTCCGGAGCGCGGGCGGAAACGACGGGTTGCGCGAGATCACGAACTGCAGCTCGACCTGAGGCGGTACGTTGGGGCCGATGCGGTCCATCCACCGCACCAGGTCGTCGAGCCGCTCCACCGAGTACTGGGTCAGCGCGTTGCCGATGAAGCCAGGTGCCGGGTACACGCGCAGGTGGAAGCGCACCACCACGCCGAAGAAGCCCGGCCCGGATCCGCGCGCCGCCCACAGCATCTCGCTGTTCTCGGTCTCGCTCGCGTGCCGTAGGTCGCCGTCGGCGTCGACGTAGTCGATGGCGACCACGCTCTCGCACGCCGGGCCCAGAGCGCGACTGTTGAACCCGAAGCCACCCTGCAGCAGGTAGCCGCCGAGGCCCACGCCCCGGCAGTGGCCCACGGGGAAGAACAGGCCCTGCTTCGTGAGCGCGGCGATCAGGTCGCTGCCCCCGAGGCCCGGCTCTGCGGTGGCGGTCATCGAGGCCTTGTCGACGGTGAAGTTGGTGAGGCGCGACAGGTCGAGGAGCACGCCGCCGTCGCGCACGTGGTTGCCCGACCAGCTGTGCCCGCCGGAACGTACCCCCACGCTCTGGCCCGCAGCCTTGGCCGCGCGCACCGCGGTCACGACGTCGTCGATGGAGTTCGCCTGCACGATGCGGTCGGGAAACCGATCGGGCAGGTTCGCGTTCCAGAGGGTGTCGCGGCGCGCTGCGTCGTAGTCGACGTCGCCGCGAGCGAGGCTTCGGCCGACGGCCTGGGGCTGTGATGCCATGGTCACGACTCCTGAATCGAGGACAGTGGAAGGGGGCGCCACGGGGAGAACTCTTGAGGCGCACTGGTCAGCCGGTCTGCCTTGCGGGCGTTGACTCCGAGCAGGCGCAGCAACTGGTGCGCCACCGCGGGT
>CALQEM020000350.1:0-3254 GCA_943329595.2 Bifidobacterium breve | reverse complement strand
TTCTACCTCCCACCCGCGGGCATCAACGAACTCAAGAACTCTGACACCGGAACCCTGTACCTCGGCAAGTCGCTGGTGTTCTGGGCGCTGGTAGGCGCCTCGGAGACGGGCCCCTACGCCGATCCCAAGGTGCGCGAGGGGTTCTCGCTCGCCATCGACCGGCCCGCGGTAGCAAAGGTGGTGTTCCAAGACACCGCCTCACCCGCGAAGTCGCTCACCGACCCGGCGTACTTCAGCTACGGGGCGGAGGTCTTCCAGAAGGCCTACGACGCGCTGCCCGCCAACAACGCCAACTTCGAGGAGGCCAAGAAGCTCATCGCCGAGGCGGGGGGCACCTCGGCCGGCATCACCATCGGAGTCCAGGGAAGCTCGGCGGTGCACGAGCAGACCGGAAGCTTGCTCAAGGCGGCCGGTGACGCGCTCGGGGTGCCCGTCACGATCAAGACGATTCCCGTCGACCAGTACGGAGCCGTGTACAGCGACCCCAAGGCGCGCGAGGGCCTCGACGCCTTCCTGACCACCTGGTACGGAAACGTTCCCGACCCTCTTGACGTGTATGGGCTGTTCACCAAGGGCGGGTTCAACAACTTCAACAACTACACGGCCGTCGACTCTGCCGTGGCCGAGGCGCGGGCCATCGACGACCCGGCCGCACGAGCGGCCAAGGTGGCCGACATCATGACGCAGGTCACCAAGGATTCGCCGTGGACACCGCTGGAGGTGCTGCCCGTGCTCGCCTACATGAACAACAGGGTCACCGGCGCGACCGTGTCGTCGGCCTATCTGTACTACCCCTGGGCGGCCGGCCTCGGCAAGGCTGGCTGACGGGCGGCTCGGTTGTCGACACGGCAGTTCGTTGCGCGGCGCATCGTCGGGCTGCTCGTCGTGCTCGTGGTCGCGAGCCTGCTCGTGTACGGAAGCCTGTACCTCACCCCGGGGGGGCCGCTCTCGTTCCTCGTGGGCAACCGCAGCGCGTCGCCCGAGGTGATCGCGAGCATCACGGCGCAGTACCACCTCGACGACCCCTTCGTGGTGCGCTACTTCGCCTGGATGGGCGATGTGCTGCACGGTGACCTCGGACGGTCGCTCGTGTACCGCGAGGCAGTCACCGACCTGATCGCGTCGCGGCTGCTGACGACGTTTCTGCTGGTGTCGTATGCCACGGCGCTGATCATCGTGGTGGGCGTCGGCGCCGGGGTGGTGTCGGCGATCCGAGGCGGATGGGCCGGCCGACTGGTCTCGACGGGCAGCATCCTGTTCCTGGCCACCCCGGCGTTCGTGCTCGGAGTGGTGCTCATCCTGGTTTTCGCCAACGGGCTCGGCTGGTTTCCGGTGTTCGGGCCGGGCGAAGGCGTGATCGGCAGACTGTGGCACCTCACGCTTCCGGCGATCGCGCTAGCCATGGCGAGCGCCGCCTACCTCGCGCGCATCACCCGGTCGGCCATGGTGGGCGAACTCGGGCGTGAGCACGTCGAGACAGCCGTGAGCCGTGGCATTTCCCAGCGCTCGATCATCCGGCGCCATGTGCTGCGCAACGCGTCAATACCGATTGTGACGGTCATCGGCCTCACCATCGGCGGACTTGTAGCGGCATCCGTGGTGGTCGAGAACGTGTTCGCCCTCGATGGACTCGGCTCGCTGCTGGTGCGCGCCATTCTCCAGCGAGACTTCGCCGTGGTGCAGGCCGTGGTGCTACTACTCGTGATCGTGTTTGTGGTGGTCAACCTCATCGTGGACCTTCTGTACACCGTGCTCGACCCGCGAATCTCCCTCGGGGGCGACTCGTGACCGCTGGGGCCGAGGCCGGCGCGCCCACGGGTCGAAACGTGGCGAGCAGGGCGCTCACAGTCTTGGGTGTGGGAGGCACGGTCGCGCTCGTGATTCTCGTGGTCATGCTGCTGTCGGCGGTCCTGGCTCCGTGGCTCGCGCCGTACGACCCCAACTACCCCGATCTGATGGCATCACTCCAGGGGCCCAGCGCGGCCCATCCGCTGGGCACCGACGCTCTGGGGCGCGACCTGCTGAGTCGGCTGATGTTCGGGGGGCGCACCACGCTGCTCGGTCCGCTTCTGGTGATCGGGATCTCGACGTTCGTGGGCTGCTGCCTCGCCTTCACCGCCAGCTGGCGTGGCGGGCTCACCGACGCCGTGATCTCGCGGCTCATCGAGGTGCTCTTCTCCATCCCCAGTATCGTCTTTGCGCTGGTGGCCGTGGCGGTGCTCGGGGTGGGGCTGCTCCCCGTGGTGGCGGGGCTCATCATCGCCTACACGCCCTATGTGGCACGGGTCATGCGCGGTGCCGCGCTGCGCGAGCGTCGGCTGCCCTATATTTCGGCGGTGTGGATTCAGGGCAGGTCTGGGCCCTCGATCACCACGTGGCAGTTGGTGCCCAACCTGAGGCCACTGATCGTGGCGCAGGCGGTGTCGGCGCTGGGATTCGCGGTGGTCGACGTGGCGGCGGTGAGCTTCCTGGGGTTGGGGGTGCAGCCGCCGACCCCCGACTGGGGGCTCATGGTGAAGTCGGGGCTCGACAGCGCCCTGCGCGGTCAGCCCATCGAGGTCACCGTGGCGAGCCTGGCGATCGTTCTCTTCGTGGGCGCGGTCACCGTCGTCGGCGACCGCCTCGGCCGAGGGGTGACGGGTCGATGACGTTGCGACTTCTCAGCATCCATACGCTCACGATTACGGTGCCGGCAACCGAGCCCAAGGGTCCGAGGCGAACGGTGGTCGACCGGGTCGACCTGCACGTCGAGCGGGGCGAGTCGCTCGGGCTGGTGGGCGAGTCGGGGTCGGGCAAGTCGATGACCGCGAGGGCGGTGCTCGGGCTGTTCGCTTCAGGGGTCAAGGCCACCGGTCGCATCGAGTTCGACGGGTCGGATGTGCTCACGATGGGAGAGGCCCAGTTGCAGCGCGTGCGAGCCTCGCGCATCGCGATGGTGTTCCAAGACCCTCGGGCCCACATCAACCCCGTGCGGAGCGTCGGCGACTTCATGACCGAGGGCATGCGCGACTCCGGGGTGTCGCGGGTCGAAGCCGGCCGGAGGGCCATCGCGCTGCTGGCCGAGGTGGGTATCGACGACGGCGATCGCAGACTCGCGCAGTTCCCCCACGAGCTGTCGGGCGGATTGCTGCAACGGGTGATGATCGCGGCTGCCCTAGCGATGCAGCCTGACCTGCTGCTGGCCGACGAGCCCACCACGGCCCTCGACGTCACCACGCAGTCGGAGGTGATGGCGATTCTCGCCGAGGTGAGGC
>CALQEM020000349.1:0-3259 GCA_943329595.2 Bifidobacterium breve | reverse complement strand
GAGCGCGGGGAATTACGCCCAGAACCGCCCTACGTCGTTCCGGTTGACCCGAACGCACCGTACGAGTCCCAGCCTGTCCCTTCCCTCATCGCGTGCATTCTGCCCTCGGGCGGGGTGGGAGTCATCCCCGGCGAGCAGGGCGCCTGTGAATTGGTGGGATTGCCGGAGGCGCTTCCTGCCTAGCCCAGCACCGGCGGCAGCGTTACCGCGACCGCCAGCCTGCGCAGATACTGTTCGCGCGGTATCTCGACGGCACCGAGGCTCGCGAGGTGGCTCGACGTCCACTGCACGTCGAGCAGGCGCCGACCCAGATCGGCCGGCGTGACGCCTGAACTCAGCCGATCGACAAGTGTCATCAGCGCAACCTTGGACGCATCACTTCGACGGTGAAACATCGACTCGCCGGCGAAGAGTCCGCCCACCTCGATGCCGTAGAGCCCCCCGACGAGTTCGCCCTGCTCGTCCCACACCTCGACGGAGTGTGTCCAGCCCAGGCGATGAAGTTGCCCGTACGCCGCTTGGATCTGCTGGTCGATCCAGCCACGCTCACGACTCGGGTCGGCGCACGCTTCGACCACCGCGTCGAAGGCGGTGTCGACGGTGACGGTGAACCGACGAGCCGACCGGCGGAGCGACTTGGTGACTCGCAACCCGTCGAGTGGAAGCACGCACCGCGGGTCGGGCGACCACCAGCCGATCTCGCCGCCCTCTTCGACTGGCATCGGGAACAGACCGTGGCGGTACGCGTCGACGATCGTGCCGGGCTCGAGGTCGGCGCCCACCCCCACGAAGTCCTCGCCGTCGGGCTCGGCAGCCGGGTCAGGCAGCTTCCATCGCGAGGGCGGAACCGGCTGCGGCGCGGGGCCCGTCATCGTCGAGTCACCACAGCCCTGAATCGATCAGGCTACGGCTGACGACACGCGAGGTGAGGGGCTACGTCGGAGGCAGCCTCGGGGCCGTAGGCACGCTCGAGGCGTTCGAGGAAGCGCTGCTGGGCGAGCTGATACTCCTGCGTGCCGATGGTCTCGATCACGTACGTGGCCACCATGGAGCCAACCTGGGCGCTGCGCTCGTGACTAAGCCCCCACGACACCCCGGCGAGGAACCCTGCGCGGAAGGCATCGCCGACGCCCGTCGGGTCGGCACGACGCTCCTCGTCGGGGCACGACACCAGCACGGACTCCGAGCCGGTGCTGTCGACGCGAGCACCCTGGGCGCCCAGGGTGGTGACCCGCACGTCGACGCGCTCGAGGACCTGCGCCGACGACCAGCCAGTCTTGTGCTCGATCAGGGCCGACTCGTACTCGTTGGTGAACAGGTAGGCGGCACCCTCAATGAGTTGCCGGATCTCGGGACCCTCCATGCGGGCCAGCTGCTGTGAAGGATCGGCCGCGAACGGAATGCCCCGGAAGCGGCACTCGTCGGTGTGGCGCACCATGGCGTCGGGGTCGTTGGCGCCCACCACCACGAGGTCGAGTCCGCCCACGCGCTCGGACACCGGGAAGAGCTCGATGTCGCGGGCCTCGCTCATGGCACCGGGGTAAAACGAGGCGATCTGGTTCTGCTCCTGGTCGGTGGTGCAGATGAACCTCGCGGTGTGATGCACCTCACTGACGTGCACCGACTCGGTGTCGACCCCGTGCCGGTCGAGCCATGAGCGATAGTCGGCGAAGTCGGGACCCACCGCGCCCACGAGCATGGGCCGCAGACCGAGGCAGCCCATACCGAACGCGATGTTGGCGGCCACCCCGCCCCGACGGATCTCGAGGTCGTCGACCAGGAACGACAGCGACACCTTGTCGAGCTTGTCGGCCACCAGCGAATCGGAGAAGAGCCCCGGGAAGCGCATCAGATGGTCAGTGGCGATCGAACCTGTCACAGCGACCTGCACGAGAATCCTCCGAGAGAGCTGGGGCAGTGACGCTGGCAGTGAAGCGGAGGGTTAGCTGAAGGAGTCGCCGCAGGCGCAGGATCCGCCGGCGTTGGGGTTGTCGATGGTGAAGCCCTGCTTCTCGATGGTGTCAACGAAGTCGATGACCGCGCCGCCGAGGTAGGGCGAACTCATGCGGTCGGTGACCACGGCCACGTCGCCGAAGGCCGTGATGACGTCGCCGTCGAGCGAGCGGTCGTCGAAGAAGAGCTGGTAGCGCAGGCCTGAGCAGCCGCCCGGCTGCACGGCGACCCGGAGGGTGAGGTCGTCGCGACCCTCCTGGTCGAGGAGCGCGCGCACCTTGAGCGCAGCCTCGTCGGTGAGGAGGATACCCTCGGGGGTCTCGGTGATCTCAGCGATCTCGGTGCTGGACTCGGTCGTCTCGGTCGACATGGTGGGGTCTCCTGCCAGTGGTGAGCCTGATGTTCCGGTGGCCGTGGTGGTGTGGTGCTGTGGTGAGCGTGAGCCGGGGTGGCTCTGTCGCGAACTACCCCACACACAGTCTGTCACTCAAGTGTGTCACATGCCTCCCCACGTGGCTGCCACCCGCTCGGCCAGATCGGCCAGACGCTCAGCAGGCGCCGCGAGCGACGCCTCCAGCGACCCGCAGTGGTCAACCACCGAGAAGGCCGCGCTGACCCCCATGGCGGTGAGTTCGCGGCGGCCAACCTCCACCCGCCCAGCCAGGACCACCACGGGCCGTCCTGCCTCCTGCGCAGCTGCGGCCACGCCGCTCACGACCTTGCCGCGCAGGGACTGCCAGTCGAATGACCCCTCACCCGTGACCACGACGTCGGCCGCGGCCGCGTGCCCGCGAAGACCCACGATCTCCTCCACGGTCGCGATTCCGGGCGCCCGCACGGCACCGACCGCGAGCAGGGCGTAGCCAAGCCCCCCCGCCGCGCCGGCGCCCAGCGCCACCGCGGCGTCACGCCCGTCGGGCCCGCGCCCGACGACTGCCGCCCACGAGGCCAGCCGATATTCGAGTGCCACCAGGTCCAACTCAAGGACTCTCTCGGGATCGGCGAACTTCTGGGTGGCGAATCCGCGCGTGGCACCGCGGGGACCGAGCAGGGGCACATCGACGTCGGTGGCCACAACCACGTCGATTCCGGCAAGCAGCAACCGCACGGGCGCGAGGTCAACTGACTCGACTGAGCCGTCGGACCCTCGGCGCAGCACCGCCCCGAGGCGCTCGAGCATGCCGGCACCACCATCGTTGGTCGAGGAGCCACCCAGCCCAATCACCAGTCGCTTCGCACCCTCGGCCAGCGCCGCCAGAATCAGGTCGCCCACGCCCGCGGTGCTGGTGACGAACGGGTCGCGCAG
>CALQEM020000348.1:0-3267 GCA_943329595.2 Bifidobacterium breve | reverse complement strand
GGCGAGACCAAGCGCGAGGTCCCAGGCGATCACGACCTGCGCGGGAGTAGCTGAGTAGATCTGCGCCAGTTCGGTGAGCAGCGGGTGAGTGAGTAGGTCGTTGCCCTGCCCGAGCGGCGACCACGCCTGGGTCACGATTCCTCGGGCCGCATTGTCGGCCCGCGCATCGGGCTGGCTCAGGCGTGGATTGACCTGAAGCTGGTCGACGGCCGGAACCACGCCCGTGGCCTCGATGATGCGCGCATGATGCTCCGGCAGGAAGTTGGACGTGCCGATGTGTCGCACCTTGCCCTGCTCGCGGAGTGCGATGAGCCCCTCCCACGCCTGCACGTACTGGTCGTGGTCGGGGTTGGGCCAGTGGATGAGAAACAGGTCGAGGTACTCGACGCCCAGTCGCTTCGCGCTGCCCTCGAAAGCCTCGGCGACACCCTGAACGCTGTGGAACTCGCGGTTGAACTTGGAGGTGAGGAACAGGTCCTCGCGCGCGATACCGCTTGAAACAATGGCGCGGCCCACACCGGTCTCGTTGCTGTAGTTAAACGCGGTGTCGATAAGCCGGTATCCGTGCGCGATCGCCTCGGCCACCGCGAGCTCGGCCTCGGAGTCGTCCATCGGCCAGGTACCGAATCCGATCGCGGGAATGCTGCCGCCGTCGTTGAGGGGAAGGTCCATGTCGACACGCTAGCGGCCGGTGGGCTGGTGCCACAGAACGCGGAGGGACTTCCTACGGTCAGGGATGCCTCAGAACGCCGACGCGAGAGTCGAGAGGGAGCTCGACTCGGAAGGTGGTTCCGGAGCCGACCCCAGCGCTGTGGGCCTCGAGTGTGCCACCGTGGGCGGCCACGATGGCGCGCGCGATGGTGAGTCCCAGTCCACTACCGCTTCCATCGGTGCTGACCCGCGACGGGTCAACGCGATGGAAACGCTCGAACACGCTCGACAGCTGATCTACGGGGATTCCTTCGCCCGTGTCGCTGACTCTGATCTGAACGAGACCGCTCGCGCATTCAACCTGAACACTGACATGCCCTTGCGCAGGGGTGTGGCGCAGCGCGTTGTCCAACAGGTTCGCCAGCACCTGCTGCAGCCGATCGAAGTCCGCCATGATCCAGCAGGGCGTCAGTGAATTCGCCAGGGCGAGCCCCACGCCTTTGGACTGGTAGCGGGGGTCGGCGGCAGCCACTGCGGTAGCCGCCACCTCGCGTGCGTCGATCGGCCGGAGGACAGGGCCAAGCGCGTGCTCCTCCGCTGCGGCCGCCTCGCGTAGGTCATCGGACAGCCGACGCAGGCGGTCGACCTGCAGGCGCATCGTGGCATAGTTCATCGCCTCCTGTGAGACGACATCGTCTTCCATACCGTCGATATAGGCCTCGAGAGTGGCAAGGGGGGTGCGCAACTCATGCGCAAGGTCCGCGAGCAGCCGGGTGCGAATGCTCTCGGACTGAGACAGTCGCTGTGCCATGAAGGTGAACGACTCCGATAGTTCATGAAGCTCCCGACTGAAGGCGGCATCTGGCACGTCGACCGCGAAGTTGCCTCCCGCGACTCCCTGGGCCGCAAGCGCCAGTTCCTCGACCGGCCGCGACACCCGCCGCACGAGAAACCACGACACAAGCCCAGCGGCGAGGAGGGATACGACTGTCGCGACAGCCACCGAGATGGCGAAGGACGACGCAAAAGCTTCCTCGGCATGCAGTTGCACGTCAGGGGTGTTGACGCCCACCTGGGTGAGATGATCGTGAAAGAGGCCCGGTGCCACGAGCATGGCCGAGACAACGAGAGTCACGGCTCCGATTCCCACCACTATCGCCTGCGCCGCCATCAGACGAGTCGCCAGCCTAGGGCGAGTCGCGGTCATCCTGTGCCCATGCCGTAGCCGACGCCACGCACCGTGCGCACGAAGCGAGGATCAGTCGCGTCGTCACCGAGTTTGGTTCGTAAATGGTTGACGTGCACGTCGACCACGTGCTCGTCGCCGTACCAGCCGGGCCCCCAGACGGCCTCGATGAGTTGGCGCCGTGTGAGCACCGCCCGCGGGCGAGACACCATGGCAGCAAGAACGTCGAATTCAGTTCGCGTGACCTCGACAGGTGCCCCATCGACCAGTACGAGTCGTGCCTCGAGATCGATCGTGAGCCCACCCACCACCCTCAGTTCGGCGAGTCCGCTCGTTGACGAAGTGCGTGGCCGGCGCAGCATGGCGCGCACTCGGGCAATGAGCTCACGCGGGGAAAACGGCTTCACTAGGTAGTCGTCGGCTCCCATTGACAACCCGAGGATCTTGTCGACCTCTTCGTCGCGGGCAGTCAGCATGATGATGTACGCGTCGGAGAACTGTCGGACCTGCCGGCACACCTCAACGCCGTCGAAGCCCGGGAGCATCACGTCGAGCACGATGAGGTCGGGCCGATCGCTGCGCGCCGCCTCGACAGCATCTGGCCCCGTGTGGGCGACCGACACCTTGAAGCCCTCTCGCTCGAGATAACTGCTCACGACAACGGTGAGAGGGACCTCGTCATCGACGACAAGTACCCTCAGCCCTTCGATCACCTGACTCGTCCTCCGATATCGCATGCGTGGGCACCCACCGTTCGTTCCAACGATGACACGCTCGCAGTGCCCACGCTCAGGTGGGCGATGGACCGGCGCCCACGGTGCCAGACGACTCGAGGATGCGCCTCGCCTGTGCGTACTCCTGAGCGTCGATCTCACCTGAGGCGAAGCGCCGGTCAAGAATCGTGCGAGGTGATTCCAGCCCCGATGAGGCGTGTCGCTCGGTGCGGGTAAATCGGGCAACCGCCCACACAGCGAGGCCGATGAGGCCGCCCCAGACGGCAATCATCATGACCATGCCGAACATTCCGGTGGTAGACCAGCCGTTCACGCCCCAGCCATCCTCGTACCAACCCATCATGGCCAGCACCCTTCTTTCCCGGCGTCACCCGAGTGCACCGATACCTCCATCGTCCTCCGGCTACCTCTGGTTAGCGGGCTCGGCGAGTGAAGATTTGATCAAGGCCCCGTCGCCCCGCCTTCTTCATCAAACCTTGATCGCTTCTCGGCGCTCTGGATATCGATCGCAGGTGAGGGTGAAGACCAATGACAGTCACGCCGTGGGGGCACGGCATCACCAACCGTAAGGAGAGGCACCCATGATCGCGAAGCCCTTGGCAGCCGCTGGCGCAGCACTTGCGCTCGCCACCGTTCTCGCGGCCTGCGGAGGAGGTGCTCACACCTCATCTGGCGGGTCAACCAGCGCAGCGGCGC
>CALQEM020000347.1:0-3278 GCA_943329595.2 Bifidobacterium breve | reverse complement strand
TCAGCCCGCTGCGCCAGCCTGACGCCCGTGGTGCGAGTTCATGTCCTTCTCGTACTCCTTGATGACGGTCTCGGCGTCACCATCCATCACGATCTTGCCCTGCTCCATCCAGATGGCCCGCTGGCAGGTCTCGCGCACCACTCCGGTGGAGTGGCTCACCAGGAACACGGTGCCAGCGTGGTCGCGTAGCTCGCGGATGCGCCTCGAGCTGCGAGCCTTGAAGTCGGCGTCACCGGTGGCGAGGGCCTCGTCGATGAGCAGGATGTCGTGGGTCACGCTGGCGGCGATGGCGAAGCGAAGTCGTGCCTTCATGCCCGACGAGTAGGTGGTCATGGGCATGGAGATGAAGCGC
Source organism: Bifidobacterium breve (assembly GCA_943329595.2). Taxonomy (GTDB): domain Bacteria; phylum Actinomycetota; class Actinomycetes; order S36-B12; family CAIYMF01; genus CAIYMF01. The sequence continues at coordinate 2,926 of CALQEM020000347.1, read as the reverse complement.
CCGATGCCCGCGAAGTCGGCGATCTCCTCGACCCGCACGTCGGCCTCCTCAGGCGACATGCCGAGGGCCAGCGCGCCCAACCTGATGTTGCGCTCGCCTGTGAGCGTGTTGACCAGGGCCCCACCCACGCTGAGCAGGGCCGGCTGGGCGCTGGTGTACACGCGGCCCCTGGTGGGCGGCAGGAGCCCTGCGATGCCCTTGAGAATCGTCGACTTGCCGCTGCCATTGCGACCGATGAGGCCGATGGCCTCACCCTTGTGCGCCACGAACGACACACCTCGCACCGCCTTGACGTACTGGATTCCGGGCCCAGCGCCGCCCTTGCCGGTCAACCGGCGCTTCACCGCCTGAGCCACCGCCACACCGGGCACCGACGCCTTGCCGCCACCATTGCCCTGCACGCGGTAGGTGATGAACACGTCGTCGACGATCACGGTGGGGTCTCCGAGCTCCAACGGCTCCGAGGGCGCGTCGTCCATGGCGTGCCCGGTGGACACGTCGAGATCGTCGAAGTCTTCCTCTGACAGCACGGTGAGGTCAGCCACGGCCGTACCTCTCCTCGGCCTTCCAGAAGTAGATGAAGCCCACCAGCAGCATTCCGATGCCCCAGCCGACCGCGAGGTACCAGGTGACCGCCGGAACCGTGTAGCTCTCGAGCAGGGCGTCGCGGGCGAGTTCGATGTAGACGGCGAGGGGGTTGACGGTGAAGACGAACTTCACGAAATCGCCCTTGTCCTCGATGAACGTCGAGATGGGGTACATCACGCCCGACAGGTAGGTCCACGTGCGCAGCAGGAACGGCAGCAGCTTGGCCACGTCGCGCACGCGGGTGGTGAGTCGCGCGACGACCATCGCGAGCCCGAAGTTGAACATCGACTGGAACAGGATCGTCGGAATCAGCAGCAGCCACGCCCAGGTGATGGGCTGGCCGGTCAGCACCACGATGATGCAGCAGATCAGCATGTTGGTGCGCAGCAGTCGGAAGTTCTGCACCAGGTCGGCGAGCGGCATGATCGCGCGCGGGAAGTGGAAGCTGCGGATCATGCCCATGTTGCGGGTGACTGACTTGGATCCGCTGAGCACCACCGAGTGGGTGTAGCTGTTGATGAAGACGCCGATCACCAGGAAGGCGAGGAAGTTGGGAACGCTCTTGTGCCCGCCCAGGATGATGCCGAACACCAGGTAGTAGATGGCGATCGAGAAGAGCGGGTTGAGCACCTCCCAGAGGCGTCCGAGCCGACTCTCGGTGTTGGCCGCCTGGCCTCGGGCACGCGCGTACTCGACGATGAAGTGCCGGCGATCCCAGATCTGCTTGATGTACCGGGTGAGCGAGGGGCGCACGCCGATGGGCTTGAGCCCGTACTCGCGCGCCAGCGCGCGCAGGTCGGACTCAGGCGGGGTGGTGGTGTCGGCGCTCATAGGCGCACCGTGACGTCGTCGCGGCTGACCCCGCGGGTGTCGAAGAGCGCCTGGGCCGTGGCAGCGACGTGCTCGGGGCTGTAGTCGCGGTGGGCCTGCAGCAGAATCGTGAGGTCGGCCGCCACGAGGGCGGCGTCGAGGTCGGGCACCCGGGAGAGGCTGTGCTCGCCGAGCTTCCACTGCTCGACCTTGGGGTCGTGGAACTGCACGTCGGCGCCCATGGCCATGAGGGCCCGGGCAACCGGCTGGGCCGGGCTCTCGCGCTGGTCGGCGATGTCGGGCTTGTAGGTGACGCCCAGCAGCAGGATGGTCGAGCCCCGGACGGCCTTGCCGTGGTCGTTGAGGATGTCCTGCGCCCTGCGCGCGACATAGGTGGGCATCCCGGCGTTGATCTCCTGCGCCAGCTCGACGAAGCGGAAGGGATAGCCGAGCTTGGCGCGCACTCGGTGGCTCAGGTAGTTGGGGTCGATGGGGATGCAGTGCCCACCCACGCCCGGCCCGGGGTAGAAGGCCTGGAAGCCGAAGGGCTTGGTCGAGGCGCAGCGGATGACGTCCCAGAGGTCGATGTCGAGCTCCTGGCAGAACTTCGCCATCTCGTTGACCAGGGCGATGTTGATGTGTCGGTAGGTGTTCTCGAGGAGCTTGGCCATCTCGGCCTCGCGCGTGCCCGCGGCCGGCACCACGGTGTCGACGAAGCGCGAGTAGAGGGCGGTGGCGGCCTTGGTGCACCCGCTGGTGTGCCCACCCACCACCTTGGGGGTGTTGCGCATTCCGTAGGTGGGGTTGCCGGGATCGATGCGCTCGGGGCTGAAGGCGAGATGAAAGTCGACCCCCGCGACGAGCCCGCCCGCCTCGAGGAGCGGGCGCACCTCTTCGTCGGTGGTTCCGGGGTAGGTGGTCGACTCGAGCACCACGAGCATTCCGGGGTGCACGTGCTCGGCGATCACTCGGGTGGCGCCCAGCACGGCCGACAGGTCGGGCCCGCCCTCGGCCGACAGCGGAGTCGGAACACACACGACAACTGCGTCTGCGTGAGCCAGCACGGCCGAGTCGCTGGTGACCTCGAAGCCTGCGGCCAGCATCTCGGCGATCGCGTCGTCGGAGAGGTCGTCGACGTGCGACCGCCCGGCGCGCAGGCCGGTGATGACCCGCTCTGAGACGTCGAGCCCCACGACCGACAACCCCGAGCGGACCGCTTCCTGCGCCAGCGGCAGGCCCACGTATCCCAGCCCGATGACGACGATGTCGACCGACACGATGACTCCCAGTGAGGCTCGGCAGGGCGATCCTGCTGGCACCCGTTCACTGTATTGTCTCAGACTCCCCAGCCATGGATTGCCGCCCTGTGCAGTGCGGACGAAGGCCACTCAGGCGAGCGAGATGCCCCAGCGAACGTGCGGGGAAACGGCTGCTAGCCCACGCTCAGGGCGCCGCTGGGGGCAATCGCGACAACCGTGGTGGTGGTTCCCACCTTGATCGACAGCGCCCAGCCCTTGCCCACCGGCAC
>CALQEM020000346.1:0-3279 GCA_943329595.2 Bifidobacterium breve | reverse complement strand
GGAGTCGGCGTGGGAATCGGCTTCGGGGGGTTGGGGTCGACGCCACAGATAACAGTGGGCGAGGGCTTATAGCGCGTGGTGTAGGTCTCGGTCTTGACGACCTTTCCGCCTCGGTAGAACGTCCGGTCAACATCGATCAAGAATCCATCGACGCCCGATTGGGCACGGCAGTCCTTCTCCTGCGAATAGATGATTTTGAACGGAACCTTCTCCGACGGCTCACCGAACACCGAGCCCACCTTCTGCCACTGACGGTCGCCCCACAGCGTGACCGTGATCGACTCATCGGTCATCTTCGCCTGGATGAAAATGGCATTCGGGGTGTTGTTCTTGAACTTCATGTCGAAGTCGTCCCACGAGACCGTGGCCTCGCGCCCGGGCTTGTAGCGTGAAATCCAGATCGAGTGTGCGCGAGCCTGCACGAACTCAAGCCCGGCGAACCAGGCGGCGTTGTACATGGCTGTGGTTGCAGTCGATACTCCCCCGCCCTCATCCATCTTCAGCACGCCACCCTCACCTACCACGAAGCCCTTGGTGTAGCCGTTTTCAATAGTGCGCTCTTTGATCGTGTCATTCATCGAGAACTCGTCGCCAGGCAACAGCAGGGTGCCATCGATGTAGGTGGCCGCCTGCCCAATGTTCTGCACGCGGTAGGCGGCGTAGGGGAAGTCCTGCACGTACTGGACCATCCTGTCTTTGATGCCCAGCGCGGTAAGCTCGGCGGTCGTCAACGCCGGGTCCACCGGGCCCAGGGTGACGCTGACCGTTCGGTCGGCTCCGGTCTTAGTGAGCACTGCCTCGACCGAGGCTGCCAGCTCGTCGGGCTCGACCCCGAACCCCACCTTCGAGCGCACCACCACGGGGACGCCCTTCTTAATCACGATGGTCGCGTCTCGTCCTGGAATCTCAACCTGGGCGAACTCCGACTCGATCATGCGGTGTAGTTCATCCGGATCGATCACGGGCACAAGGTCTGAGCCCACAGCATTGAAGGCCAGCACGCCATCGATGTCGTACGTGCCCGTCGCAGACCCCGACGAAGACGAGCCAATGATCGTCACTGGCTCGGCGACGGCCGGCTCGGCCACCGTGGTGAGCACCGTACGCGCCTCGGCGGTGGTGATTGCCGGGGCGACGACCTGGGTGGGCAGCACGATGGGCTTGCGTGGCCTTAGGAACGCCTCCACGATGGCCGCCTCTGACGCTTTCTGATCGACTTCGAGGCCGTCGGAGCCCTCGACTAGCAGCGGCACGCCATCGCGGATCCGCACGTCGGCATTCTCAGGGAGCGTGTCGAACTGCACCGCCAGGCCAGCCACAACGTTGTGCAACTTGGTGCGGTCAATTCGCACCACGGGGTCGATCGTCGATGCTCCGACGAAGCGCCGCGCCAGCAGCACGGGGTTCCAGCGACTGCCGGTGACCTTGGCGACCGTGGCCACCGGGTCGAAGGAGAGGCCGAGCTCCGCGGGCGACACCTGCACCTGCCGCTTTCCTACCCGCAACTCCATCGACTGGTTCGCAGCGCGGCCGATGTGGCGGCGCAGGTAAGCGGCAGCGTCTTTCTCGGCTAGGCCTCCGATGTTATTGCCCAACACCCGGGTATCGACCGGAACCTGGTCCGAACCGCCGGTCGCTAGGCCCACGTACACCACCGCTGCCGCCGCGAGCACCCCGGCCGAGAACACCGCGACACGACGAAGCGTGTGCTGGCGAGGGGTCGAGGACACGCGGGCCAGCCCTTCATCGATCAGCGCTCAGGTGAGCGAACGGTGCGCCAAGTCGGTGCATCGGACCCTCCAAGGGTAACCCGCTCCGAGGAGCGCGCCGCCACCCGATGATGAGTCGTCTAGCAATCCGAGCAGAACGCCAGCCAGGGGGCAGTGTGTCCCCACCTGGCCGGTACCGTGACAACGACCGGGGGCCGCCAATCGGTTCCCCAGGTCAGACTGAGGTCAGACTGAGGCTGCCACCGACCGCAGGTCGATGAGGTCGTCGACGACCACCGGGGCACCAGCCGCCTGAAGTACCTCCGTGATCTCGGCCCCGATCAACTCGTGGCGATCGACCAGTGCGTCGCGCAGCGCGGCCACGAGGTGCTGGTTGGCTGCGAGAAGCAGGCGCACATGATCTCGCTGCGCCTGGAGCAGCCGCTCGACCTGGTCGCGTCCGATGGAGTCGGCCAGCACTCGGCCCACGATGTTCTGGTCATTGAAGGCCGAGCCCTGCACAGCTGCGTAGGAAACCAGAGTGTCGTCCATGCCGCAGGCCCCCACCATCTGGGCGGCGACATTGGTGGCGTAGAGGAGGTCACCCCCAGGACCGGTGGAGATGTCGTCGAAGAACAACTGCTCGGCGACCTGCCCTCCCATGGCGATGCGGATGAGTGCGATCATCTCCTTGCGCGAGCGTGTGTACACCTCGTCGCGATCACCGTGGGCCAGCATTCCCAGCGCATCGCGACGCTTAATAATCGACAGCACTTCGAGGCGGCGTGTCGGCGCCATCAGCCACGCGACCGTGGCGTGACCCGCCTCGTGGGTGGCGATCAGGCGCTGCTCGTGGTCGGTGTACTGAACGGGCTGGCCCAGCCCGATCTCCTCCACGAGACGTGCGCGCTCGATGTCGTTCCTGCTCATGGTGGCCGCGCCGCGACGCACCGCGTTGACCAGAGCCTCATCGAATAGGTGCTCGATCATCACCGGCGAGTACCCCGAGGTGATGGCCGCTAGGTGGTCGCGGGCCTCGTCGGCGTCGAGCTCGGCGTCGTGGGCCTTGGACCTGAGGAAGTGGTCAACCAGTGCCCTGCGGCCCACACGTCCGGGCAGCTCGAAGGTGAGCCGCCGGTCGAACCGGCCCGGGCGTAGCAGCGCCGGGTCGAGCGAGTCGGCCCTGTTGGTGGCGGCGATGAGCAGCACATTCGTCGAGGGCGGGGACGGACGGCTGAGTTGACGGTGAGGGGGTAGGAAGAGGTTCAGCGCGTCAATCGCTTTGGACTGCAGCTTCTGCCAGCCGGTGGGCTCGTCGAACGACTGCATCTGCACGAGTAACTCGTTCACCACGCCGCCCACACCCTCAGACACCATCGAGTGGGTCACGAGCCCGGCACTGCCGCGCGAGGCGCCCGACAGCGAGTACACCGACGGCAGACCTTCAAGTCCGCCGCAGCAGGTGACCGAGCTCGAGGCCGACATCGCCGACATCGCCGACATGGGGGCCGCCGTCATCGACATGCCACCGCGCACCATGGCGATGGCGTCGATTTCCTCGATGAAGCCG
>CALQEM020000345.1:0-3296 GCA_943329595.2 Bifidobacterium breve | reverse complement strand
TCCCGGCGAGGCGTTCGGCACACCCGGCTACGTGCGCCTGTCGTACGCGCTGGGCGACGACGACCTCATCGAGGGAGTCAGCCGCATCGCCGCGCTGCTGTCGGAGTAGAGCGCGCCCTAGAGCGAGCAGCCCACCAGGCGTGGCTCGGGCTCGAGGGTGATTCCGAACCGCGCGCGCACGCCGTCGCGCACGGCCCGTGCGAGGGCCAGCACTTCGTCGCAGGTCGCTCCCACGCGGTTGGTCAGCGCCAGGGAGTGCTTGCCCGAGATGGCCGCCCGCGAGCCGGGCAGGGAGAACCCGCGCTCGAAGCCCGCTGACGAGATGAGCCATGCCGCGCTGACCTTGGTTCCACCCCCGACCAGAGGGAACGTGACCGCCCCCTCGGGCGCGGTCGCTCCGGGCGCGAGAACCGGGTTGAGGAAGAACGATCCCACGCTCCACGTGTCGTGGTCGGCGGCGTCGAGCACCATGCCCTTGCTCGCCCGCAGCGCCAGCACTGCCGCGCGCACCTCCGACATCGGCGCCTTCTGACCGGTCTCGACGTCGAGCGCGCGGGCTAGCTCGGCGTAGGCGATGGGCTCTGAGCTGGATCCGAGCCTGAGCTGGAAGGTGACGTCGAGCACCACGTGCCGCTCGGGCTCTGACTTGAAGGTCGACGAGCGGTAGCCGAACCCGCAGTCGGCCGCGGCCAGCACCACCACCTTCCCGTCGGTGCGGTCGTAAGCACGCACCCTGGCGACGGTGGCACCGACCTCCTGGCCGTAGGCGCCCACATTCTGGATCGGGGTGGCGCCCACCAGACCCGGTATGCCGGAGAGCGCCTCAACGCCGCGCCAGCCCTCGGTGACCGCAAGCGCGACGAAGCCGTCCCACGACTCCCCTGCTGCCACCGTGACCCAGGCACCCGCGCAGTCGTCGACCTCGACGTCGATGCCACGGGTGCGCACGGCAACCACGGGGACGTTGACAGCGTCGTCGGACACCACGAGGTTGCTGCCGCCGCCCATGACCAGCAGCGGCTCGCGGCCGCGCACCGCGTCGAGGACCTCGGCGTCGGTGTCGCACTCGATGAACGCGGTGGCATGTCCGCCGACGCGCAGGGTGGTGTGCCCCGCGAGCGTGACGTCGCGACGTGCCGGCATGGCAGTGGGCTCAGGCGAGCCGGACGACGGCCTGGGCCCTGCCCAGCACCGTCTGACCCGCCGACGTGGCGGTGAGGTCGACCCGCACCAGCGAGTCGGCCAGCTTCTCGGCCACCACGCCCGACACCTCGAGGAGGGCGCCCGTGTCGTCGTCGGGGACCGCGACCGGGCGGGTCATGCGAACCCCGAACTCGACCAGGGCCCCAGGGTCGCCGAGCCAATCGGTGACCACCCGTCCAGCCTCGGCCATGGTGAGCATTCCGTGCGCGATGACGTTGGGCAGGCCCACCGACGTGGCGATGCGCTCGTTCCAGTGGATGACGTTGAAGTCGCCCGACGCCCCCGCGTACATCATCAGGTTGATGCGCTGGAGCGAGAACGACTGTGACGGGAGGGCGGCGCCCACCTCGACGTCGTCGTAGCGAATCTGTGCGGCCATGTCAGCTGCCCCCCTCGGCGTCGGCGGTTCCGCGAGACACGATGACGCCGTAGGTGGTGACCACGTGCTCACCCGCCTCGGTGCTGATCTCGGCTCGCACGGTGATGAGGTCGTTGCCCGCGGCCGAGCGGATGCCGTCGATCGACGAGACGCACACCAGCGTGTCGCCCGCGGCGATGGGCCGGGTGTAGACGAAGCGCTGCTCGCCGTGCACGACGCGCGAGTAGTCGAGTCCGAGGTCGGGGTCGAACATCGCCGCCCCCATCGACTTGAACGACAGGACGAACGGGAAGGTGGGCGGCGCGATGACGTCGGGGTAGCCGAGCGCGCGGGCGGCCTCGACGTCGTGATAGGCCGGATTGGTGTCGCCGATGGCGCTGGCGAACTCGCGCACCTTCTCGCGACCCACCTGGTAGGGGTCGGAGGGCGGGTACGTGCGTCCGACGAACTCGGGGTTCAGTGCCATGGCTACATTCCTCCGAGCTGTCCGCCGGTGACGGGGATCGTCACACCGGAGATGAAGTCTGAGTCGCTCGAGGCCAGGAAGGCGTGCACGTTGGCGATGTCCTCGGGCTCGCCGAGCCGGCCGAGCGAGATGAGCATGAGGCTCATCTGCCGCATCTGCTCGGGGATGCCGTAGGTGTCGCCCTCCTGCTTCGCCTGGGTGAGCCGCGTCTCGACAAAGCCCGGGGCGACCGCGTTGACGTTGATGCCGAAGGGGCCGAGCTCGCGGGCGAGGGTCTTGGTGACGGCCACGATGGCCCCCTTGGCCGCGGTGTAGTTGAACTGGCCGGGATTGCCCATGAGTGCCGCCACCGACGACGTGAAGACGATCTTGCGCTGGTACCGCGGACGGCCGCCGTTCTCAGCCATCTCGCGCTTGGCGACCTCACGCATGTACGGCATCGCGGCGAGCGTGGTGTGGTACGCCGTGCGGAGGTTGGCGTCGAGGACGAAGTCGAAGAGCTCGTCGTCGAGGCCGTGGAACATCTTGTCGCGAGTGGTGCCCGCGTTGTTGATGACGATGTCGAGCTGGCCGAAGGTGTCGATGGCGGTCTGCACCACGGCCCTGGCCTGCTCGAGGTCGACGGTGTTGCCCACCGCGATGGCAGCACGCCCACCCTCGGCCTCGATCAGCGCCACGGTCTCGGCGGCGGGCTCTGCGTCGAGGTCGTTGACCACCACGGAGGCGCCGTCGCGGGCCAGGCGTAGGGCAGTGGCACGCCCGATTCCACGGCCGCTGCCGGTGACGATCGCGACACGATCAGCAAGACGTGACATGCGAACTCCTCGGCCCGGGTGTGGCTAGCGGGTTTCCTTGTGCTCGGTGTGCTTGTTGCACTTGGGGCAGAACTTCTTCAGCTCGATGCGATCGGGGTCGTTGCGCCGGTTCTTCTTGGTGATGTAGTTGCGGTTCTTGCAGTCGGCGCACGCCAGAGTGATCTTCGGCCGAACATCGGTCGCCTTGCCCATGGTGATTCCTTCTGGTCTGCACCCGGCCGGGCGGCCGGGAGTGGAACTCGGTGCGGGACGTCCCCACACCGTTCGTCACGATGACGCGGAACGTTCCCGCGCCCTGTGTAGCGGAGGCCGGACTTGAACCGGCGACACAGCGATTATGAGCCGCTTGCTCTACCAGGCTGAGCTACTCCGCCTCGCCTGTTCGAGCCCCAATACGGAATCGAACCGTAGACCTTCTCCTTACCATGGAGAC
>CALQEM020000344.1:0-3309 GCA_943329595.2 Bifidobacterium breve | reverse complement strand
GAGCTTCTCCTTGATCTTCTTCTCGATCTCGTCGGCGAGGTCGGGGTTGTCGCGCAGGAAGGCGCGCGCGTTCTCCTTGCCCTGGCCGAGCTGGTCGCCCTCGTAGGTGTACCAGGCGCCGGACTTGCGCACGATGCCCTCGTCGGCCCCCATGTCGATGAGGCTGCCCTCGCGCGAGATGCCCTGGCCGTAGAGGATGTCGAACTCGGCCTGCTTAAAGGGCGGCGCCATCTTGTTTTTGACCACCTTGACCCGGGTGCGGTTGCCCACGGCGTCGGTGCCGTCTTTGAGGGTTTCGATGCGTCGCACGTCGAGGCGAACCGAGGAGTAGAACTTGAGCGCCCGGCCACCAGTGGTTGTTTCAGGTGAGTTGTGCACCATGGCGCCGTCGACCATGTAGTTGTGGTCGCCCTCCACCTCAATGTCGAACTTGTGCATAGAGCGAGTCTGAGGCTTCACGCTGATGTCGAGGATGCGTGCCGGACGCACCGTGGTGTACGCCTCAATCTGCGGCACGTCTTTGTCCACGAAGTGGCCCCGCTGACCGGGGAGCACCTTGTACTCCATGGACGGGTGCACATTCTGGTACACGAGGTCGAGGAATCGGTCGGTGGCGGCCCGATTGAGCGTGATGACGCTCTTGCCAGCCTTGCCCCGGCGCTTCAGCGTCGCCTCGACGCCGAACTTCTCCTGCAGAACATCGACGACGGCCTGGCGTGACTCCGGGGTCATTGCCTCGACGCACCACTCGATACGGCCAGACAGGCCCTGGGTGCGCTTCTGCTTGCCCTGCGACCGGATGGACAAGCTTCCGTCATCCATGTACCAAACAGCCCACGCCAGTGGCGAGAGAGCGCGCAGGTACTCGTGGCTGAAGGTCTTGCGCCCCTCGCCGCGGTAGATCTCGTCCTTCAGGACCGAAAGCTCGTCGAGCGCGGTGAAATCGACGAACATCGCTGTTTCTTTGCGGTTGGTGTGACGGGTTTGAGAAACATTGCCCAGCAGCCCCGCCTTCCAGTTCAAGTACTCGGCCTGGGCGATGCCGTGGCCCATGCGGAACCTAACCGCGCGTCGGTCGCCCTTGCGCGAGAGCGCACCATCGCCCATGAGCGCACCCTTGATGAGGTCGAGCTGCTCGTCGGAGAGCACGCGTTGCGTGGTGACGAGCACCTGGTCGCCCACCGCGAGGTCACCGGCCTCCTCCCATCCATCTGGAGTGGAAATGGAGTGGTTACGCGTGGCAGCGAACTGCGTGCGGCCATTACCGTAGGTTTTCTCCACCGTGAACTGCAGGAACTCCTCAGCGATGCCGTTGTCGAACCAGTTGACCACGCGGCGCGGCTCGACCCGTCCGGTTTCGGCGTTGTACGACATCACGTCGACCGGGAGCTTCTGGTTGACGATGGTTCCGATCTTCTTCGTGGTGCCATCAGCAAGGCAGACGCGGGTGTCGTAGTGGAAGCATCCGAACATCACCCCGATTTTCTCGCGTAGCTGGTTGATGAAGATGGCCGTGGTATTGGTGCCCGAGAGGGCACCGGTCATCTTGCGCAGGGCCTGGCTCATGAGCCGGGCCTGCAGGCCCACGTGGCTGTCGCCCATCTCGCCCTCGATCTCGGCGCGCGGCACGAGCGCTGCGACCGAGTCGATGACGATGATGTCGATGGCGCCGGAGCGGATCAGCATGTCGGCGATCTCGAGGGCCTGCTCGCCCGTGTCGGGCTGCGAGACCAGCAGCGCGTCGATGTCGACGCCGAGCCTGGCCGCGTACTCGGGGTCGAGCGCGTGCTCGGCATCGATGAAGGCGGCGATGCCGCCGAGCTTCTGCGCGTTGGCAATGGCGTGCAGCGCCACCGTGGTTTTGCCGCTGCTCTCGGGGCCGTACACCTCGACCACGCGACCGCGGGGCAGGCCGCCAATGCCGAGGGCGACGTCGAGGGCGATTGAGCCGGTGGGGATGACCTCAACGGGCGCGCGACCCTCGTCGCCCATGCGCATCACCGAACCCTTGCCGAACTGGCGCTCGATCTGCGAGAGGGCGGCATCGAGAGCCTTGTCGCGATCGGGCACCGAACCGCTGTGGTTCGAGGGCTTGGCACTTGCTGCTGAGTTGGACGAAGCCATGGGTTTCTCCTGATGAGACGGCGGGTGCGGACGAGGCAGACGCTAGATGGGGCCACCGACATTTCGACCGCGTCGGCGCTGGCTGGGGAAAGCCTCGGCATGTCGAACACTGTGGACACTAGCCGAACATCTGTTCGATTCACGGCGACACGCCGTACGGACAGGTGTTCGACTGCTGAACGAGCGCGGTGGCGTAGCGGCCGCTCTAGCGGTCGCTGGGACTCATGCCCTCGTGCTCCCACACGGCGCGCCATACGTCGCGGGTGTCGAAGTCGCCCGCGAGCGCCTGCTCGACCGTGAGCCCCCCAAGTTCGCCGAGGTGCTGGTCGTGCGCCCACGACCGCGCGTAGGAGCGGCCGAAGTGGGCGTCCATCCGCTCCCAGAAATCGACGAGTCGCACGCGACCATCATGGTGCACCCGCTGACGAGCGGCACCTGCGCCACGACCAACGAGCCGTCGGGCGACAACTCTGCGTGTTCGACCAGCAACGCAACGGCACAATTTGTTGCCAGATGGGTGAATCCAAGGAAAGATCACTGAACGGTGAACCAGACCGGTGGCTCCGCCGTCTTATGGGCGTTGCGGACACACTCGGCCGCGCTCATTACACGGAGGTAACAATGCTTGGAATGCTTCTAGCAACCCCCGCCCGCCTCGCCTTTGGCGCCGGCGTTGTCGCGGTCTCAGTGGCGGGCGTCGCCGGTCTGACGTCATCCGCTCTCTTCACGGAAACGCAGGGCTCGGGCGCCAACACGATCACGACCGGAACCGTCAGCATCGACCCGGACTCCACGACCACGGCCGTCATCAGCGCAAGCAATGCCAAGCCGGGCGACTCGTGGACCCGTGACCTCGTGGTCAAGAACGACGGTTCGATCAGCCTGACCTACACCATTGCCTCGAGCATGACCGACACCACCAGCCCCTCCCCTAAGCTCGGCGCCACTCTCACCGCAACTCTTGTGACGGGCACCTGCGCCAGCCAGGCCACGACTGCCGGGACATCGCTCTACAGCGGCGCCTTCAACGTCATCGCCGTCAGCAGCGCACGTGCGCTGGCCTCCACCGCCACAGAGGCGCTGTGCCTAACAGTGGAGCTGCCGTCGGCGACCGGCAACACCTACCAGGGCCAGGGCCCCGTGGTGAACAACCTGCAGTTCACGGCCACTCAGGCCTCCTAGTTC
>CALQEM020000343.1:0-3319 GCA_943329595.2 Bifidobacterium breve | reverse complement strand
CAGCTCGGGGTGAAACTACCGCGCGTGGCCGCCTCGCTCATCATCACGGCGCTCGGTGTGACGCTCGCGATCATTTCGCGCAACACCAACCTCGGCACGCTCACCGAGGACATCACCCTGCTGGCCGGCTACTGGACCACCCCCTGGCTCGGCATCATCATCATTGAACTGCTCGCACGCCGCACCGACCCGAAGCCGTGGCGCCGACCGATCCTTTCGGGCCGAGCGGCGGCGTGGGCCTTCCTGCTCGGCATGCTGCTGCTGATGCCCTTCACCGCCACTCCCATCGGCAACCAGTTGGCGGCTGACAGTCCCGTGTTCGCGTGGATCGGCTGGGTATCGCGCAACGTGCTCAACGGCGGCGACCTCGCCTACTTCGCCGGCGTGCTGTTTGGCGCCGTTATTTACGCGGTGCTGCGCAAGCGGCTCGGGGTAGGACCTCAGGTGGTCGAGACCACGGAGCCCGGCGTCGTCGGATCCTGACGCGGCTCACCGTTCTAGGCCATCGCTGCAGCCACCCGCGCCCCGAGGTCATCGAGCTCGGCGAGCACCAGCGCCGCCCCCCACACCTGGTTGCGCGTGCGCTGAGTCAGCGGGCGCAGTACGCCGGCATCGTGCAGCCGCGCCACTCCCCCGCAATGTCAGCAAGCCTGTCGGCGGTGATGCGCGACCACGCAGCGATTGGCACCAGGGCCGTCGCTCATGCCCGGCTGGCGGCCATGCTGGCTCGGCCTTGGCTCCTACCGTCCGAGAACAAGCCAACCGCTATTCCTGTTTACGGGTGTTAAACAGGAATAACTTCTCCACTAGTCCTGCTTACATCTGTCGGCTCAGTCGTACCTTCACCGACATCGGCTAGTTGGCCCCGCGCCCGGCCCGCGGCCACGGCCCGCGAAGGGCGCGACATGTCCGGGTCGCCAGTGAAGAACACGCGCGAGCCAGCCATGGTTGAAATTGGCCCCTAAGACCCTGTCAGTGGCAAATAAAGTGACTTAAGACTCGCCACATGGTCGAAAAGCTGATTTAAGGACCTCTAACTCACGGCGTGGCACGCCGCCGCATGCCCGCCGCCGATCGCTAGCACTGGCAGCGGCTGGGTGCGGCACGCCTGCTCGATGCCCAGCCGGGCAGCCTCGCCCGAGGCCACCACCGGGCAGCGCGGGTGGAAGCGGCAGCCGGCAGGGATACGCGTGGGGTCGGGCGGCTCGCCGGCGAGCACAATCTCCTTCATGCCCGCGATTTCGGGCACCACCGAGAGCAGCGCCTGCGTGTAGGGATGCTGCGGGGCGCCGAGCACCTCCTCGGTGGGCCCCTCCTCAACAATTCGGCCGAGGTACATCACGGCCACGCGATCGGCGATATTCCAGGCCAAACCGAGGTCGTGCGTCACCACCAGCAGCGACAGCCCCAGCTCGTCGCGCAGCCGGAGCAGCAGGGCGAGAATCTCGCCCCGCACCGAGGCGTCGAGGCTCGACACCGGCTCGTCGGCCACGATCACGTCGGGGTCGAGCACGAGCGCGCCGGCGATCACCACGCGCTGGCGCTGGCCGCCCGACAGCTCGTGCGGGTAGCGCAGGAAGAAGCGCTCGGGCGGCCGCAGGCCCGCCCGCGCGAGCGCGTCGGCCACCTTGGCCCGCTCGTCGCCGCTGTACTTGTGAATGCGCAGCCCCTCGGCCACCGCCTCGTACACCGAGTGCCGCGGGTTGAGCGCGCCCGTGGGGTCTTGCAGCACCAGCTGCACCCGCTTGCGGAAGGCGGTGAGGTCGCGCGAGGCGTACGACAGCGCCACACCGCCCGCCAGCACCTCGCCCGCGCTTGGGCGCTCGAGGCCCATCAGCGTGCGCGCCAGCGTGGTCTTGCCGCAGCCGCTCTCACCCACCAGCGCCACGATCTGGCCGGCCTCCAGCGCGAGGTCAACGCCGTCAACCGCACGGGCCACCCCGCGGCCGCCACGACCGCTGAAGGTCACGCTCACGCCGCGCGCCTCAAGCGCCGCAGGGGCCTTCACGCTGGATGCTGGCTCAGACACCGACTTCACCCTCCGACGTGAGCGCGAGCAGATTCAATCGTTCGTCGTCGCGCAGGCAGGCCACACGATGATCGCCCACAGTGAGCAGGGGTGGCACGTCGGTGGCGCAGCGCTCGACCGACACCGGGCAGCGCGGGTGGAAATCGCAGCCCCCCGGAAGCTCGCCCGGAAAAGGCGGGTCGCCGGGCAGCCCCGCCGGCGCGTAGCGGAATCGCGGGTCTCCCACCCGCGGGAAAGCGCCGGCCAGCGCCGCGGCGTAGGGGTGCCGCGGCACGTCGAACACCTGCGACGCAGGCCCCTCTTCCACGATCTGCCCCGCGTACATCACGGCCACGCGGTCGCACGTGGTGGCCAGTACCGAGAGGTCGTGACTGATAAACACCAGGCCGAGGTTGAGCTCGCGCACGAGGCTGGTGAGCAGGTCGAGCACCTGCGCCTGCACCATCACGTCGAGCGCCGTGGTGGGCTCGTCGGCGATAAGCAGCTTGGGCGAGCACGCCAGCGCCATCGCGATCATGATGCGCTGCTTCTGACCGCCCGACAGCTGGTGCGGGTAGCTGCCAGCGCGGTCGGCCGGCAGCCCCACCTGCTCGAGCAGCTCGCCCACCCGCTTCTTGGCCGCCTTGTCGGAGGTGCCGGGCGAGTGCAGCACGATGGGCTCGGCGATCTGGTCGCCCACGCGCTGCACCGGGTTGAGCGCGTGCATCGCCCCCTGGAACACCACCGAGGCCTCGGCCCAGCGCACCGCGCGCACGCGGCCCCAGGTCATCGCATTCACGTCTTCACCCTCGAGCAGCACCCGGCCGCCGATCTTCGCCGACTTGGGCAGCAGCCGCAGCACCGTGCCCACCAGCGTGCTCTTGCCGCAGCCGCTCTCGCCCGCGATGCCCAGCGACTCACCCGCCTGCACCGCCAGCGACACCCCGCGCACGGCGGGCACGTCGGTGCCATGTGACCGGTAGGTCACCGAGACGTCGTCAAACTCGAGCAGCGTCATGAGGGGGTGTCCGCCCTGGGGTCGAGGATTTCCTCGATGGAACGACCCATGAGGTTGAACGCCAGCACCACCAGCACCACGCACAATCCGGGCGGGCCGATGTACCACCACGCGCCCTGCGACACCGCGCCCGACTGGAACGCGTTTTCGAGGATGGTGCCCCACGACACCGACGACGGGTCGCCCAGCCCGAGGAACGACAGCGTGGTCTCGCTCAGAATCGAAATTGACACCGCGAGGGTGGTGTTGGCCAGCACCAGCGGCATCACGTTGGGCAGCACGTGGCGCGCCAT
>CALQEM020000342.1:0-3321 GCA_943329595.2 Bifidobacterium breve | reverse complement strand
CTGAGCTCTTCCTCGCCCCCGTCGAGAACTGCGCCGACCTCGTGGGCGCCGTTCCCGAGGGCCTCACAGTGACCCCGGTCACGAGCCTGTCCGAGGCCGTCAAGGCCACCGAGGCCTGGGTCGCGGGTCGCGTGGTGCCTGCCTGCCCCGCCCCGTAGGCGCCCCTCGCGTGGGGCCGTCGGGACCCATCCGGGCCTCGCGAGCGTGAATCCCACAGCGGCACTCATCCGATGGCCGCCCGTCGAGTGTCCCCCCGTGGGGCCGTGACCTAGGTTGGTGTGTGTGGCATACGACTTCCCGGGCTCAGCCGGCAGCGCAATGACTGACCCCCCCGTGCGTCGGAAGCGAGTGCTGCTCCCCACCCTGCTCATCCTGGGCGTGCTGTTCGTCGCCTTCATGCTCTTCGCCAACTTCTGGTCCGACCTCCTCTGGTTCGACTCGGTCGACAAGACCTCGGTGTTCACCACGCTGCTTCAGACGCGATTCCTGCTGTTCGTGGTGTTCGGGCTGCTGATGGGCGTGGGGGTGTGGCTCTGCCTCTGGGTTGCGTATCGGGTGCGTCCCGCCTATCGCGGCACCTCGCCAGAGCAGCTGAGCCTCGAGCGCTACCGCCAGTCGTTCGACCCGGCTCGTCGACCGGTGTTCGTGATCGTGCCCATCCTGCTCGGCCTGCTCGGCGGAATCTCGGCGTCGTCCGAGTGGCGCACCTACCTGCTGTGGCGCAATGGCGTTCCCTTCAACGTCACTGACCCGCAGTTCAACCGCGACGTGTCGTTCTTCACCTTCGACATGCCGTTCCAGCGCTTCGTCATCGGCTACCTGATGACCGTCGTGGTGCTGGGGCTCATCGGCGCCCTGGTCGTGCACTACATCTACGGCGGCATCAAGCTGCAGACGCCCGGCCAGCGCACCACGCCTGCGGCGCGCGCCCAGGTGTCGATGCTGCTGGGACTCTTCCTCCTGCTCAAGGCCTGGTCGTACTGGCTCGACCGCTTCGAGCTCGAGGTCAAGGAGGGGTCGCTCATCACGGGCCTGACCTTCACCGACGTCAACGCGGTGCTGCCTGCCAAGACGATCCTGATGTGGATCGCCGTGGTGTGCGCCGCTCTGTTCTTCATCAACGTGGTGGTGCGCAACTGGACCCTGCCGCTGCTGGGCTTCGGGCTGCTGCTCGTGTCATCGTTCGTCATCGGCGGGATCTGGCCGTCGATCGTGCAGCAGTTCCAGGTGCGGCCCAGCGAGGCCAACAAGGAGCAGCCGTTCATCCAGCGCAACATCGACGCGACGCGTGCGGCCTACCGCCTGAGTGACGCGAAGGTCACCGACTACTCGGCCTCTGACGTGCCCAACAAGGACGCCATCGCCAAGGATGCCGGCACGCTCGCCAACGTGCGACTGCTCGATCCCGCCATCGTGTCGCCCACCTTCCGACAGCTGCAGCAGATCCGCGGGTTCTACAGCTTCCCCGACTCGCTCGACATCGACCGCTACGACATCGAGGGCAAGACGCGCGGCACGGTGGTGTCAGTGCGCGAGATCAACCTCGAGGGCATCCCCGAGGGGCAGCGCAACTGGATCAACGACCACACCGTCTACACGCACGGCTATGGAGTGGTGGCGGCGTACGACAACACCGCGAACTCCGACGGCCAGCCGTCGTTCTACGAGTCGAACGTGCCGCCGTCGGGCAAGCTCAACATCACCCAGCCTCGGGTGTACTTCGGCGAGCAGTCGCCCCAGTACTCGGTGGTCGGCGCGCCCTCGACCACGAACCCGGTTGAGCTCGACTACCCCGACGACACGAGCCCCAACGGCCAGAAGAACAACACCTACGACGGATCTGGCGGGGTGGCGATCGGCTCGCTGTTCAACAAGATGGTGTTCGCCGTCAAGTTTCAGGAGCAGAACATCCTGCTGTCCAACCTGGTCAACGACGACTCGCGCATCCTGTACGACCGCGAGCCCCGCGACCGGGTCCAGAAGGTCGCGCCCTGGCTGACGCTCGACGGCGACCCGTACCCCGCGGTGGTCAGCGGGCGCGTGGTGTGGATCGTCGACGGGTACACGACCAGCGACCAGTACCCCTACTCCGAGTCGACCACGCTCGGAGAGGCCACCGCCGACTCGGTCAACACCCGCGCCACCTCGGTGGCGGTTCAGGGCCGCGATCGCGTGAACTACATCCGCAACTCGGTCAAGGGCGTGGTCGACGCCTACGACGGCACCGTCACGCTGTACGAGTGGGACCCGGCCGACCCCGTGCTCAAGACGTGGGAGCAGGTCTTCCCCGGCACGGTGGTCGCCCGCGACCAGATCCCCGCCGACCTCGAGGCGCACTTCCGCTACCCGGAGGACGTGTTCAAGGTGCAGCGCGAGATCCTCTCGCGGTACCACGTCACCGACCCGCAGTCGTTCTACAGCGGGCAGGACTTCTGGATCGTGCCCGACGACCCCACCCGTCGTGGGGCGAACGAGCCGCAGCCCCCGTACTACCTCACGCTGCAGATGCCCGGAACGTCGTCGCCGTCGTTCTCGCTGACGACCACCTTCGCTCCGAGCAAGCGGCAGACGCTGGCGGCCTTCATGGCGGTCAACTCCGAGCCGGGGGAGAGCTATGGCCAGATGAGGGTGCTGCAGCTGCCGCGGCAGACCACCATCCCGGGCCCGAGCCAGGTGCAGAACAACTTCGAGTCCGACCCTGAGGTGTCGCAGCAGCTGTCGCTGCTGAGGCGCGGCGGCTCCGACGTCGCGCTGGGCAACCTGCTGTCCCTGCCCGTGGGTGGCGGCATGCTGTACGTCGAGCCGGTCTATGTGCTCGCGACCGGCGCCGAGGGCTACCCGCTGCTGCGCAAGGTGCTCGTGTCGTTCGGCCAGAAGGTCGCGTTCGAGGACACGCTTCCGCTCGCCCTCGCCAAGGTGTTCGGCACGGCGGCGAACACCGGCACCGGCACTCCCGAGCCGAACCCCGACCCGAGCCCGACGCCCACCGGCACGGTCGAGGCGCAGCTGGCAGTGGCGCTCACCGAGGCTCAGTCGGCCTATGACGACGGCCAGGCAGCCCTCAAGACCAGCGACTTCGCGGCCTACGGCGTCGCGCAGAAGAAGCTGGCGGCGGCGCTGGCCCGGGCCGAGACGCTGGCCAAGCAGCTCGCGGGAGGGACGTCGGCTGCGACCCCGAGCCCGACCCCGAGCCCGACTCCCACGACGACGGCCGCCTCGGCGCCGGTGCCGAGCCCCTCGGTCACGCAGGCGACCACCTAGGGGCCGGTGATCCTCCGGTCGAGCTCGGCCGGGGGCGCGCAGCACGTGGGTCGAACGCGG
>CALQEM020000341.1:0-3329 GCA_943329595.2 Bifidobacterium breve | reverse complement strand
TGGTGTAGCCAATGCCATCGGGGTCGTAGGTGCTGGGCACCTTGATCTGGGCGTCGGACTGCAGCTCGGCCCGCATGGCCGGGGCGAAGACGTGGTACTGGTAGGCCCACGCGCGGTCCCATCCCTCGGAGGCCAGCGAGTACACCTCCTCCCAGCACCCCACCACGGAGTTGTCGGTGGTGCAGCCGCGGGGCCAGCCGGACTCGTTGCGGCCCTCGAGGTTGCCACGCTTGGTGATCGAGTACTTGGTGGTCACGCTCATTCCGTCAAGCACCTGGTCGGGGCACACGGGCGCACTGCCGGCGTTGCGCGGACCCTGGGTTCGGGAATCGTCGCCGAGGAAGCCCGAGCCCCGGTCGACCTTCGACCACCAGGCGTCGGACTTGGCGACGCCTGACGGCGTGGCGCGGCAGGTCCAGGAGTAGCGGCCGATCGGGCTGTC
This sequence comes from Bifidobacterium breve, assembly GCA_943329595.2. Classification (GTDB taxonomy): domain Bacteria; phylum Actinomycetota; class Actinomycetes; order S36-B12; family CAIYMF01; genus CAIYMF01. The sequence continues at coordinate 2,887 of CALQEM020000341.1, read as the reverse complement.
GCGGTTGGTCTGGCGGGGCTGGGCCCACCAGTTCGGCTTCTGGACGCCGCTCTGGTTGGCGGCGGTGCGCACCTGGCCGTCGTAGTTCCAGGTCTTGCCGGAGTTGACCACTCCGGGCGCGACCACGAACGGGGCGTTGGTGTTGCAGCCGTAGTTGTAGCCGTCCCAGTAGTGGTCGGTCCAGTACTCGCTGCCGCTGGAGATCTCCTTGGCGGTGCGCGTGGGGATCCCTTCCATCTTCGGCGTGCGCTGGCCGACGTTGGTCTGCGCGGGCTCGGGGGTGACGAGCTCGTAGCCTGCCCCCGCCGCCTTCATCCAGCGGCTCACCGTGACGCCCTGGGGAAGCTGGTTGACCAGCGTCTGGAGCGCCCACCCGCGGTTGATCGACAGGTCGGAGGCCCAGTTGTCGATCTCGCAGTGGGCCCGCGAGTCGTAGGAGTACGAGAGCAGGTTCTTGCGCAGGCTGCTGAACTCTCCGAGCACGGGGTTGGTGAGGAAGACCCTGGTGCCGAGACCGCGGAACAGGGACAGCGCGATTCTCGTCGAGGCGATCTTCAACGTTGCGTCCTGCTGCACCACCCGGGCCGGCAGCGAGGTCGACGTGCTGTCGACCAGTCGGAACAGCGCCCTCGACGATCCATCGCCCCGAACGCAGTTGACGAGGTTGGTGCCGGTGACGACGGTGAGCTGCCGGCAGACGAGGCGCCCCTTCGGGCCGGTGAGCGTGAGTGCCCCCACGAGCTGGTAGCCCTCCTTGCCCCGCTTCCCGACGCTCACCGTGCGGACATTGCCGGACTCCGTGACCGGGCCGTCGAAGTCGACTCGCAGGCGCGACGCGCCGAGCCTGCTGATGAACGCGTCGGAGAAGGTGATGCGAGCCTGGTTGACCGCGAGGGGCTTCACCGCTGCCGTGGTCAGGGACGCAGGGAACGGCGCCGGCGCCGCATTCGAGGCGGCCGGGATCGCCAGGCCTCCGAGCCCCAGGCCCACTGCCGCCGAGATCGCCACCAGTCCACGCGCACGCATCGCCCGACTACCTCCACAAGCCACCATTCGGGGGATTCCCCGGTCGAACCAAGAGAACATACGGCGCAGTCAAAGTCAAAGACTCCTGCGCGCCTGGCTACTCGGTCCCCACGAAGCTGCCCCCCTGCAGCATCGACAGGTTGTCGAGATCGTCGGACACGCTGCCCGAGCCGCGACGGGCCCGGTCGATACCGGAGGAGAACCGCGTGCTGAGCGGCTCCTCCCTGATGACCACATTCGGCTCGAACTTCGCCTGCACCATGGCCTTGACGTTGCGGTCGTTGGTCATGGCGCGCATGTAGCCCTCCGTGTTCACGCGTTCCGTTGCCTCGAGCCCCCTCTGGGTGAGCTTCTGCACCTTGGCCTGCTGCTTCAAGGCGTTCTGTGCCTGCCTGTCACGGCCGTACTGCGCCGCCCGCGCGTTCCTGATCATGCGAGCCCGGTTGGTCCCGAACCGGTAGCTGCCGTAGCTGGCAAACCCAGATCCTGCGACCGCCGCGAGGCCGATGGCGACCGTGGCCCCGGTGTCGGCGTTCTGGCTCTTTGCCGCGAAGCTGGCGTTGACGCCCGCCAGCAGCGCTCCGGCCACCGATCCGCCCCAACCCACGGCTCGGGCGATCACCCCGTACCTCCCGATGGCGAAGCCGCCCCACATGCTCCCGAACACACCGGCCGCTGACAGCACACCGGTGGCGATGGTCAGGACGCTGTCATCGGAGCTCCCACCGGTGGGGTCGCTCTGGTTGACGGGGTCACCGTCGGTGTAGGCGTAGAGGTTGCTGGCCGCGTCGAGCACCGGGTCGGGCGACAGGAACTCTCCGATGAGGGGAGAGTATGCGCGCGCGGGCAGCAGCGTGATACTGCTGGTCCCGGCCATGGTCTGCTGCCGCGCCGAGGCCTTCCACGTGTAGGCCGGCAGGGCGCTGCCGGTGTCGGTGGGGATGTCGGCCAGCGGCTCGCCGTAGGGGCCGAACCGACCGGCAATGCTGGCAGTGGCGGCGGTGCCCGCGCCCAGCGACGGCACGGGCAGGGTGACCAGCGCCGAGCCGTCGACGCCGGGCAGGCTGAGGGTGGCCTCGCTGCCCGTAGTGAGGGTCACGGTCGCGCCGCCGGGCAGCGCGTACTGCAGGCCAGAGGTACCGGTGACCTCACCCGACGTGAGGCGCAGTCGGAAGGGCCCCGAGAGCCGCACCGTGTCGGTGCCCGCGTCGCTCAGCACGGTCTGGTCGAGGATCTCGCCGCCGTACTCGTCGAGCGTGGTCGTCACGCTGTGGCCGCCACCGGCGTCGGCCTCGTCGATCACCGCGACGCTGCCCCCCACTCCCCACGTGAGCGAGAGGGGGCGTGCACCGCCGAGGGTGAGCAGGCGACCGAGCCCGTCGTGCGTGGCGCCGGCAGGATCGCCGCCAGCGGTGACCAGGGGACTGCTGGTGGACGCCAGCCGGCCGAGCGAGTCGTGGCACACCACGTAGGCGGTGCCGTTAACGCGGCCGCTGGTGCGCAGGCCGTCCTTGCCCGCGCCGGCGTACCCCGTGGGGCAGGCCGCGTTCTGGGCGCCATAGCCGTAGGCGAAGCTCGCGGCGGCCGGCGCACTGCCGTTGGTGGTGCTGATGACAGCCGAGGCAAGTCGCCCTGCCGCGTCGTACTGATAGCCCCGCTGCTCGCTGAAGGCGAGCGTGCCCGACGTGCGCGCCACCGACGATTCGACCCGGCCGAACGCCGACACGGTGCGCCGCTCGGTCACCGTGCCGAGGTCGGCGATGCCGGTGACCACGGCCACCGACCCGAGGGGTCCGTTGGGCTGCCACGAGTAACCGGTGCGGATCCCGTTGGGGTAGGTGATGCGGCTCACCCGGCCGCT
>CALQEM020000340.1:0-3329 GCA_943329595.2 Bifidobacterium breve | reverse complement strand
CCGCTCAGCGAGGTGCACTGGATGAAGTGCGACATGGCCTCGGCGGCCGCCGTGGCCGGCGCGGTGTCGGCAGCAGCCCGGCTCGGGCTGCCAGCGGGCGTCCGCGCCATCCTGCCGCTCACCGAGAACATGGTGAGCGGCACCGCCACCCGCCCCGGCGACGTCGCGGTGCACCCGGGCGGCATGACCACCGAGGTGCTCGACACCGACTGCGAGGGTCGTGTCATCCTCGCCGACGGTGTCGCGTACCTGCGCCTGCAGGGCGTCAGCGGCATCATCGACGTGGGCACCCTCACCGACGCGGCGGGCTTCGGGCCCGACCTGTGGGCCGGGGCCAGCAACGACGATGCCCTCATGGGAGAGGTCCTGGGCGCCGGCTACCTGTCGGGCGACCGCGGCTGGCAGCTGCCGCTGGTGCCCGGCTACGTCGAGATGATGAGGTCCAAGCACGCCGACCTGATCAACGGCCCCATCGCGCTGTCCGACTCCTCGGTGCTCGCCGCCACGTACCTGCGCCAGTTCGCGGGTGACACGCCGTGGGTGCACATCGACACGGGGTCGAAGGCCTACATCAGCGACTCGTGGGCGGGGTGGCCGGCGGGGGCCACCGGCGCGCCGATGCGTGCGCTGGTCAGGGTGCTCGAGGGACGCGAGCGGTAGAACTCCCTCCTCTGCAGCCGTCCGTGCCGGTGCATCGTGCGCGACGGCAGCGAAGGGCCACCACGACTGCGGCACCGCGCGACCAGCATTGGGGATGTCTCCGGTGGAATGGTGCGGGACGGGGCAGTTCTTGACCAAAGAATCGCGGGACGGTCACCAATTGACCAAAGATGCATGGCCGCAGCGGATTGGCTCGCCGCTTTCCTCTACCGACTCATCACCACCACCGACGCCACCCTGAGCGACATCGCCTCCGCCCGCGGCTTCTACGACCTGCGCTCGTTCGCCCGGCAGTTCAGCAGTGCGCTCGATCCTCTCGCGACCCTCCTAGCCATCCGACTACTCGGCGCTTGTGCACGACTACTTGGGGTAACGTTGTGGATGTGGGTACGACGTCCGGGAGGAGTTCCGCGCCATTCGACGCGCAAGGCACCTCCGAGACCGCCCGCAACCTCACCGCAGAGCTCGCGAAGACACTCGTGGAGAACTCCGTCGACGTGCTCTACCACACCGTCGATGGGGTGCTTGAGTGGATTTCGCCCTCGGTGTCCGAGCTGCTCGGCTGGGACGCCGCCGAGCTCGTCGGAGGCACGACCACCCACCTCTGGCATCCTGACGACCTGCCTCTCGCCATCACCCTGCGCGACGCCACTTACAGCGGTGAGCCCGGACGAGCCACGCTGCGCTTCAAGCGCCGGAACGGCACCTACACCTGGATTGAGACGTCGCTGCGGCCGTACTCCGAACCTGACGGTCGCATCGGTGCTGTCGGCTCATTGCGTGACGTCAGCGACAGAGTCGAGGCGCTGAGCCGACTGACCGAGTCGGAGGCCAATCTGCGCCTGATCTCCGAAAACTCACAAGCCATCGCATTTCGTGCCACCCCCGAGGGGATCATGGAATGGGTCTCCCCCTCGGTCGACGCGATCTTGGCCGTGCCGCGCGAGCGCATGATCGGGGCAAGCCTGCTCGACTTCGTCGACCCTCACGACGCAGACGCGCTCATCACCGACTACTCAGCGCTGATCAACGATGGCACCGGCGTCTCACGCGCGCGCTTCATGACCGGATCCGGCGCTTCCCTCTGGATGGAGGCTCGGGTTCGTGTGGTGTCGAATGCCGACAAGGACATGGTCGCCCTGGTCGGCACACTCCATGACGTGAACGCGCAGGTCGTCGCAGAGCAGATGCTCCGCGCCTCCGAACTGCACTATCGCCTGCTGGCCGACAATGCGTCCGACATCGTGTGCCTCGCCGGCCCAGACCGACTCATCCAGTGGATGTCCTCAGCGGTGACAGAGGCGCTGGGCTGGACTCCCGACGAGCTCGTCGGCACCAGAATGTCGAGCATCCTGCACCCCGATGACCGCGAGTCCCAACAGGCATCGCGCGAGATTCTGTACGAGGGCGAGAACGTCGACATGCCGTCCGAGGGACATGTGGTGCGAGTGCGCGCGAAGAGTGGCGCCTACCACTGGCTCTCAGGTCGAAGCCACGTGGTCACCGACGAGAGCGGCGCCTTCATCGGTGTCGTGACCGGCATGCGCAATGTCGACTCTCTGATCCACGCGCGGACAGAGGCCTTGGAATCGGCTGAACGCTTTCGCTTGCTTGCCGACAACATCTCTGAGGTGGTGCTGCGCACTCGTGGCGGAGTCCTGCTGTGGGTCTCGCAGTCCATCACCCAGGTTCTGGGCTGGGCCGCCGACGCCTTCATCGGCTCACCTGCTCTCGAATTGATGCATCCAGAAGACCGCGACCAGTTTGAAGCCGCTCTGCTCGCCAAGGCCTCGAATCAGACGCAACTCACCGAAGGTGCGTGGACCACCCGAGTTCGTGTGCGCCACGCCGATGGAGAGCACAGGTGGGCTGAAATTCGCACGAGTCACTTCATGGATTCACAGGGACAGCACGACGGCGGAATCTCCACCTTCCACCTCATCGACGACCAGATCACCGTCGAGCAGGAACTGCAGCGGCGAGCCACTCGTGACCACCTCACCGGACTGTTGAACCGCGGCGAGCTGATGGTGCGGCTTCGGATGGCTGATGCAGCACCACGCACTCCGGGCGACATCAGAGCGGTCATCTTCTGCGACATCGACAACTTCAAGACGATCAACGACACCGATGGCCATCAGGTCGGCGACGAGGTCCTGGTCCACCTGGCCGCACGAATTCGATCGGTCCTTCGCTCCACGGACCTCGTAGCCCGGATGGGCGGCGATGAATTCGTCATCGTCCTTGACGGCGTTCACGGCCTTGACGAGGCCGAGGCCATTGCCAAGAAGGTGCGCCACAGCGCCGAGACTCCCATCGTGACGAGCTCGAGGAGCATCAACGCCAGCCTGAGTGTCGGCGTGACGATATGCGCCGCCGGCGAGGACCTCGATTCGGTGATCGGGCGCGCCGACCGGGCCCTCTACCAAGCCAAGCGATTGGGCCGCAACCGCGTGGTGGCAGTACCAGCGTCGTAGGTCACCGGTCAGGCCGTGGAGGAGCCGCCTTCCGACGGGCTTCGCCGACACACGAGCCCGAGCCCAGCGGCCACCGCCGCCAACACGAGGTACACGGCGCTGTTGCCCGTGAACTCGGCGACGGCGGGGCCCGCCACCGATCCGATTGCCACACCCACGGCCCACGTGAAGTTCCATGCCGAAAACGCGATG
>CALQEM020000339.1:0-3334 GCA_943329595.2 Bifidobacterium breve | reverse complement strand
GTTTCCGAAGAACAAGGGCATGCGTATCGACCTGGCGTACGCCACCGAGTCGTTCGCCTCCCGCGTGACCGACGCGTGGGTCGACCGCGACGCGCGCAAGGGCAAGGGCACGAGCGACCACGCGCCGGTCGTGATCGAGCTCGGGTCATTACGGGCGTACGCTCACCTTCCATGACCCTGCTGGTGCGACCGATCACGGCCGAGGAGCATCTCGCGTACGTCGAGTCGCGCACTGCCGACGGCCACACAGTGTCGTTCCTTCAGCTGCCCTCGTGGGGCGCGGTCAAGGCTGAGTGGCGCCACGAGTCGATCGGCTGGACCACCACCTCGGGCGAGGTCGTGGGAGCCGGGCTCGTGCTCTACCGGCAGGTTCCCCGGCTGCCTCGCTATCTGGCCTACCTGCCCGAGGGTCCCGACATCGACTGGCTCGGCGAGCGCGCCACGCGCGCCGACGGCACAGCACACAGCCTGGCCGAGTGGCTCGGGCCGCTGCTCGAGCACCTTCGCGCGGCCGGTGCCTTCGCCGTGAAGATGGGGCCGCTGGTCACCGTGCGCGAGTGGCAGGCCGACACCCTCAAGGCCGCCATCGCCGAGGGCGCGGTCCGACGGCTCCGCGACGTGACCCCCGACTCCGTCGACGAGCGGGGCCTCGCCGTGGCCGATGGCCTTCGCTCGCTGGGCTGGCGGCAGAAGCCCGACACCGGTGCAGGCTTCGGCGACGTGCAGCCGCGGTACGTCTTCGGGGTGCCTCTCGCCGATCGCACCCCTGAGCAGATGCTCACCGGCTTCAACCAGCTCTGGCGGCGCAACATCAAGAAGGCGGAGAAGGCCGGGGTCGTGGTCGAGCGCGGCACGGCCGACGACCTGCCGGCCTTCCACGAGGTGTACGTCGAGACCGCCCACCGAGACCGCTTCACCCCCCGCGGACTCGCCTACTTCCAGCGGATGTTCGCGGCCATGAGCGCCGAGGATCCCGACCGCATCCGCCTCTACCTCGCCCGCCACGAGGGGCGCGTCATCGCCGCCACGACGTGGGTGCGCGTGGGCCAGCACGTTTGGTACTCGTACGGCGCTTCGTCGAACGAGGGGCGCGATGCGCGGCCGTCGAACGCCATTCAGTGGCGGATGATGACCGACGCGCTCGAGGCCGGCGCACAGGTGTACGACATGCGCGGAATCTCCGACACCCTTGATCCCGACGACCACCTGTTCGGGCTCCTCCAGTTCAAGCTGGGCACCGGGGGCCGGGCGGCCGAGTACCTCGGCGAGTGGGACTTCGCGCTACGGCCGCTGATGGCCAAGGCGTTCGAGACGTACCTCGCCCGTCGCTGAACCTCGAACCCCTCCCTTCCTCCACCCCGCCGTTCTCTGGTGGGATCCGACATCAATCGATATCGGATCCCACCAGAGAACAGACGAGCCCCCGCTACCGCGCCCGCCTTCACGCAGCCGAGCGCAGCGCGATTGCCCGACGAATCTCCGCCATGACGGCCGACGGGTTGTTCACGATCTGGTGCCACGTGAAGCGAAGCACCAACCACCCCATGAGCTGCACAGTGTTTTGGCGCACACGGTCGCGCTCGAAGTCTGCCTCGTCGGAGTGATGCGCTCGACCGTCGACTTCGAGGCAGAGCTTCAACTCGGGCAGGGCGAAGTCGAGCTCGGCCACGATCGTGCCGCCGCGCATTCGCAAGGGATAGTTGCAGTGCCAGCCGGTAAGGCCGCCGCCGAGAAGCAGGGCATGGAGTCGACGTTCCGCCTCGGAGCGGGTTCCATCGCCCACTCTGGCGCCGAGCATCCGCAGTCGAGTGGCGCCCGTGCGGCCTCGGCCGAGCCGCTGCTCGACCGCGGCCGGCCACTCGGCGGGGCTGAGCCAGTGCCGCTGCAGGGCGAGATCGAGCAGGTCGAGCGCACGCGCCTCCTTGACCGTCACCAGCGTGTCGACCAGCGCCACGAGTGGGTCCGCCACTCGGAAGGCAGGTCCGGGACTGCTGGGGCGGAAGGCACCATCACGGAGCACGCGCACGCCCGCGATGGGCAGGTGAAGCGGTGGGGGACACCAGCACACCACGTTCGTGTCGGGCACGGGCAGTGAGTGCAGGCGCAGTGCTGTTGGTCCGGTGACGATCGCGTCCTTCCCGAGTCGCAGGCCGAGAGCCCACGCGTCCCGCCAGTCGGGGGTCGCCCGGTCGGGTGCGATGACAAGGCAGCCCAGTCGTGGCATCCATTCACCGGAGCGCATCCGAAGTCGTTGGGCCGGAGCCGCCACCCCGAGGGCCGTGGCCTGGGCACGCGTGACCACTCCGGCCTGCCGCGAGGCGAGTTCGATGAGGGCTGGGGCACGTGGATGCATGGGGCAAGCGTGCCCGGAAGTGGGCGCCGCGCGGGAGCCTCGTCCACAGCTCAGGTTCTCTGGTGGAATCCGGCACGGACTGTGGTGTGAAAGAGCACGACCCGATGACGAATGCCACCGCAGTTGGTGCCCGAACCCACCAGAGAACGGGAGCGAACACGCGCGGAGCAGGCGATCAGTGGGAGGCTTGCCCCGTGACCTTCTCCCTCACTGTCGACACCGAGCGCTGGCGCGCCAACCTCGCACGCGTCACCGCGGGCATCAGTGAGGCCGGGGGCAGCGTCGTCCCCGTGGTCAAGGGCAACGGCTACGGGCTCGGCAACGCCGCCCTCGCCCTCGAGTCAACGCTGATGGGGGTCGAGGCAATCGCGGTCGGAACCGTGCACGAGGCCGCGGAGGCCGCCACGGCCTTCAGCGGTGACGTGGTGGTGCTTGAGCCCGCCGACCCTCGCGACAGCATCGCGTCAGAAGAGTGGGCCGCACTCGACGCCTCACCTCTCGGCCCGCGGCTGGTACGCACCCTTGCCAGCGAGTCGGGGTGGCACGCGGCAGCCGAGGCTGCGCATCAGCACCAGCGTCCGATCAGGGCAGTGGTCGAGGGCCTCACCTCGATGCAGCGCTTCGGACTCGACGAGGCTGACGTCGCGCGCCTGGTGGCCGATCGCCGACTCACCGAAAGCCTCACGCTCGAAGGCCTTGCCCTGCACCTGCCGCTCGTTCAGCCCACGACCCCTCGCACCGACTCCATGGCCATGCTGCGTGACTCCGGCAGCGGCATCGTCGAGAGCGGCACCGCCCGTGCCCGCGAGGTGATCGCGTGGTCGCGGCTCTGGACCACCCTCGTCGCCGACCACCTCGGCGCCGACGCTCCCGACACTGCCGCCACGCTGTGGGCCAGCCACCTCGACGACGGAGAGCTCGCTTCGGTGCGCGCGGCGGTCCCCGACCTTCCGATGCGCGCCCGCATCGGCACCCGCCTGT
>CALQEM020000338.1:0-3347 GCA_943329595.2 Bifidobacterium breve | reverse complement strand
CCTCAGTTCCGCATCGCTCCGTCGGTGATCATCAGCTGGGGAATCAACGACACCACCCCGGGAATCCCGACGATGGAGCGCCGCTCGCTGGCGTGAGAGCCAGCGGACTCATCTGTACATCCTGTACAGTCTGTTCATGAACACCTCGGCACCGGCTCACTTCAGCACCCTCACCGAGGGGCGCGCCCACTTGAAGACGCTCATCGACGCGGCGGCCGAGGGACGGCCCGCGAGCATCCGGCGCGACTCCTCCCGCTCGGCAGTGGTCGACGCCGAGCGGCTGCGCCTGCTTCTGGCCGACTATCTCCCGTCGGGGGCAGAGCTCGTCCCCGAGGCCGGGGGCTGGACCATCGTGCTGCCGGGCCAGCCCCTCGCCGCCGACGGCGCAACCGTCGACGAAGCCCTCGACGACATGGTCACGGTGCTGCGCGACTACGCGGTCGACTGGTCAGTGCGGCTTCGCCTTGCCGCAAACCACGCACCGAACTGGGCCCTGGTGCAACTCATCGAACTCTCCGACGACAGCCAGTTGCGCAACTGGCTGGTCGGCCAGTGACCCACCCGTCGGCCACCCGAGCACACCACCTCACGTTCTGCGCCCGCGAGGGCTGGACCGAGGTGCGCAGCAGTCGAGGCAAGGGCGTCGCGCACCACGCCACCTTTGAGCTGTCGCTGCCCGACGGGCGCATCCTGCGCACCCGAATCTCGCGCCCGCCCAATCGCAGCGAGTACGGCCCGCGACTGTGGGCACACATCCTGCGCGACCAACTCGATGTGAGCGAGGACGAGTTCTGGGCGTGTGTCAGGCATCGAGTCGTGCCCTCGCGCGGCGCTCCGCCCGCTGCCGGGGCCGGACTGCCCGCTGATCTCGTGTACCAGCTGCTGCACCGCGTGGGGCTGAGCGAGTCTGAGGTGGCTGCGATGTCGACGAAGCAGGCAGCCGCCCGGATGGCACGCTTCTGGGCCACCGGGAAGTAGCCGCGCCGCCCCATGGCCGAGCGCCGCTCGCTGGCGTGAGAGCCAGCGTCAGCGCAACGACTCGAGGAACCGCAGGTAGGCGGTCGCGCCCGCGTCGGGGCTGCCGATTCCACGATCTCCGGCCCACGCGGCGCGCCCCTTCTTTGCCGCAATGCCGGTGGTGCCGTCGATTCCCGCGACTGCTCCCGCGATCGCGGCCTCGAGCGCCGCAGCACCATCGTGGGGAGTGAGTTCAGCAGCGTCGAGGCTGGGCACCAGTGCGTCGATGATCGTCTTGTCGCCCACCGCGCTCTTGCCTCGTCGCATGATGGTCGCGGCCACCACCCGGCCCAGCGCCACCACCTCGCTCACTGACACCTCAGTCAGGTCGGTCGCCTTCGCCCCCGCGCGCAAGCCCGACGACACAAGTGAGGCGAAGGTGGAGGGGTTCGCCTCTCCGAACGCTTCGGCCGCAGCGAGAACGACCTCGTTGGGAGTCGCCTCAGGAGCAAGGGCAGCGAGCCGTGTCCGCACGGCGGCCGCTCCCTTGGTGATGGTGATGCCCAGATCGCCGTCGCCAACCTCGGCGTCGAGCTCGCGGAGTTCGTCACCTGTCGACGCGAGCCGCTCGCACGCGGCGTCGAGCGCCGCTGCCAGCCCTGCGCCGTTCACAGCATCGAGCCGACGAACGGCGACGATGCGGGGTGGCTGAGCAGGCCGCGGAGCCGATCGTCGAGGCGCACGACCGTGAGCGAGGCACCCGCCATCTCGAGGCTCGTGGCGTACTCGCCCACGTAGGTCCGCTCCATGCTGATGCCTGCCTCGACGCAGCGCTGCGAAACCCGACGGGCGAGCAGGTACAGCTCCTCGGGCGGCGTGGCACCGAGCCCGTTGACCAGCACGGCGATGCTGTCGCCGCCGCTCAGGCCGAGGTCTGCGGAAATGGTGGAGAACAGCTCGTCGGCGATGCTGTCGGCCGGCTCGAGCGGACCACGGCGCACGCCACGCTCGCCGTGAATTCCGATGCCGATCTCCATCTCGCCCTCGTCGAGGGTGAAGGTCGGCTCGCCCGCGGCAGGCAGGATGGTCGGCGACAGCCCCACTCCCATCGAGCCCATGTTCGCGTTGAGGTGCTCGACCGACTCCGCGACCTCGTCGAGAGTCGCCCCCTGCGCGGAGGCAGCGCCCGCCACCTTGAAGGCCAGCGCCATGCCAGCCACACCTCGACGGTCGTCGCGCCGGTCGGCAGGGGCCGAGGTGACGTCGTCGGCCACGAGCACCGTGCGCACCGAGATGCCCTCCTCCTCGGCCAGCTCAGCGGCGTCGTCGAAGTTCAGCACGTCGCCGCCGTAGTTGCCGTAGAGGAACAGCACGCCTGCGCCACCGTCACACGCGCGGGTGGCGGCGAGCACCTGGGTTGTCGACGGTGACGAGAACACGTTGCCGACGGCCACGCCGGTGCACAGCCCCGGGCCCACGTAGCCGAGGAACACCGGGAGGTGGCCGGAGCCTCCCCCCGTGACGATTCCGACCTGCCCCGCGACCGGGGCGTCGGCCCGCACGATGGCACGGTTGTCGTCCGACGCGGCCTTGAGCGAGTCGGAGTGCACCGTCAAGATGCCCTCGATCACCTCGTCGACGAACGACTCGGGGTCATTGATGAACTTCTTCATCTGGTGTCCTCATCCTGTGCGCAGTAGGCGTCGAATCCGGGCTGTGGCCAGCAATCGTGGCACACCCCGGATCCGCACCCCGGCATCACGTGCCGGAGTGCGGCGACACCTGCCAGTCGACTAGCTCGCACCAGGCTGGAACGGGAACTGCTGAGCTGACCCGTTGGCCCACGGCTGGTTTACCGGCACGAGGCGCTTGGCAGTGCGCTGCGCGTTGAGGAGGTTCGTGAGCGTGGTCTGCTGGGCGCTGTAAGAGGGGTTGCCAGCAAGGTTGGTGAGCTCGGCCGGGTCCGCGGTGACGTTGTACATCTCGAACTCGTCGGGAGCCGGTCCCACCTGACCGGTGGTCGGGTTCAGCGCCTTCACCGTCGTGACGGCAACGCGCTCGCCCGGCTGGTTGACCAGGCCCGGCACGTACGTCTGGATGTCCTGCACGCCAGGGCTGGTCCAGTACTGGGGGTTGTCCCAGTAGCGCGAGTACTTCCAGCGCTCGATCGCTCCCTGGGCGCCGGTGGGAAGGTGCGCGATCACCGTCTCGACGCTGTTGGGCTGGTCGACGGGCGTGTACGAGGTACCGAGGAACGACACCGCGTTGAGGCCCTTGAAGATGTTGTCGTCGGTCATGAAGTAGATGGCATCGGCCGCGTACCTCGCCTCGGGCACCTCGCCGAGGAGGAAGCCCGACAGGTCGCGACCCAACAGGCGTCGCACCTGCGT
>CALQEM020000337.1:0-3357 GCA_943329595.2 Bifidobacterium breve | reverse complement strand
CGTCGAACGGCGGCAACGTCGAGGGCACCGTTCCGGGCCAGGCGATCGTGACCGACAACGGGGTCACCATCGTGGGCTACACCGACCTCGCAGGCCGACTCGCGACCCAGTCGTCGCAGCTGTACGGCACCAACCTCGTGAACCTGATGAAGCTGATGACCCCCGGCAAAGACGGCGAGCTCGTGCTCGACTGGGACGACGTAGTGCAGCGCGCCATCACGGTGGTGCGCGAGGGCGTGGTCAGCTGGCCACCCCCCGCAGTGCAGGTGTCGGCAGCACCCGCCGCCGCAGCGCCCGTTGCAGCAAGCCCGGTGAAACAACCACCACCTCCAAGTCGGCGATGGACGCTCATCGGAATTGGCGCGCTCGCGCTGTTCGTGCTGGTGGCGGCGGCACCCGAGGCGCTCAGGGTTCACCTCACTGTGTTCGCCCTCGCCATCGTCATCGGCTACTACGTGATCGGCAACGTGCACCACGCGCTGCACACGCCGCTCATGTCGGTTACCAACGCGATCTCCGGAATCATCGTGGTCGGCGCCCTGCTACAGATCGGACACGGTGACACCGTGATCACGGCACTCTCGTTCGTCGCCATCCTGTTGGCCAGCATCAACGTGTTCGGCGGCTTCGCCGTGACGCGTCGAATGCTCTCGATGTTCTCGAGGAGCTGACTGACATGACGATCGAATCCATCGCGCAGTCGGCGTACCTCGTCGCGGCTCTGCTGTTCATCCTTGCCCTCGCCAGCCTGTCGAAGCATGAGAGTGCCAAGGCCGGAAACACCCTCGGCATCGCGGGCATGGCTATTGCGCTCGTGGCTAGCATCGCTCTCGCCATCGACCGCAAGGTTGAGCCGATGGGCCTCGGCCTGCTGGCGGTTGCCATGGTGATTGGTGCCCTCATCGGGCTTCAGCGCGCGCGCCGAGTCGAGATGACCGGCATGCCCGAACTCATCGCGCTACTCCACTCGTTCGTCGGACTCGCGGCTGTGCTCGTGGGCTGGAACGGCTACCTGCTGGTTGAGGGCGGTGGCAGCAAAGAGGAAGCGCTCGCGCTCGCCGCTCAGGGCACCCTCGGCATTCATCACGCCGAGGTGTTCATCGGTGTTTTCATCGGCGCTGTGACCTTCACCGGCTCGATCGTCGCGTACCTGAAGCTGTCGGGTCGGGTCAGCTCGAGCCCGCTCATGCTGCCGGGCAAGAACTTCCTCAACGTCGGTGCGCTCGTGGTGTTCGCCGCCCTCACCGTGTGGTTCGTGATCTCGCCCAGCCTCTGGCTGCTCATCGTGGTCACCGTGATTGCTCTGCTGCTCGGCATTCATCTCGTGGCGTCTATCGGCGGCGGAGACATGCCGGTGGTGGTGTCGATGCTCAACAGCTACTCGGGTTGGGCTGCGGCAGCGTCGGGCTTCCTGCTTGAGAACGACCTGCTCATCGTGACCGGCGCGCTGGTGGGATCGTCGGGTGCCTACCTGTCGTACATCATGTGTCGCGCGATGAATCGGTCGTTCATCTCGGTGATTGCGGGTGGTTTTGGCATTGAGGCTGGGCCCGCAGAAGACAGGGACTACGGCGAGCATCGCGAGGTAACCGCCGAGGCGGTCGCCGACATGCTCACGAGCGCTGAGTCGGTCATCATCACGCCCGGTTACGGAATGGCGGTGGCGCAGGCTCAGTACGGCGTGGCCGAACTCACCCGCAAGCTGCGCGACCAGGGCATCACCGTGCGCTTCGGTATTCACCCGGTGGCAGGCCGGCTGCCCGGTCACATGAACGTGCTGCTCGCCGAGGCGAAGGTGCCCTACGACATCGTGCTCGAGATGGACGAGATCAACGACGACTTCTCCGACACGTCAGTGGTGCTGGTCATCGGCGCCAACGACACGGTCAACCCGGCCGCGATGGACGACCCCACCAGCCCCATTGCCGGAATGCCGGTGCTGCGTGTGTGGGAGTCGCAGAACGTGATCGTGTTCAAGCGGTCGATGGCATCGGGCTACGCGGGAGTGCAGAACCCGCTCTTTTTCCGCGACAACAGCGCCATGCTCTTCGGCGATGCCAAGGATCGGGTTGAGGACATCCTGCGCGCTCTGTGAGTGGTGCTAGCTGCGGTAGGCGTGGCGACGGTGCGCGATGCGCAGAATGCGCAGCACCGTCACGGTGACTTCCGCGTTGTGGAGCTCATAGACAGTTCGATCACGTTGCCGGCAGCGATGGCTGAGCGTGCCTCCGCGATCTCAGCCATCGCCTCGGGGTCGGACAGGAGAAGTACCGTTTCTTCCAGAGAGGCGAGATCGTCGGGGGAAATCAGTACTGCGGCCGGCGTTCCGTTACGCGTGATCACCACTCGCTCGTGTGTGGCTTCGACTTCATCGACGTAGGCTGAGAGCCGCGCCTTGACGTGGGCAAGCGAATGCGTTGACATGACCATATTTATCGTCGTGCCCTCTCGCTCTGTCAAGACGTGGCGTTAGCTGGAGGGTCTACGCGATGCTGCCGATCTACCCTGCTTCAGTTCAGGCGAGCTGTGGCCGCAATGATCTCGTCGAGCACTGATTGGCCAGGGGGAGCCTGCAACTCGCTGGTGGGCAATTGGCGCAGGCGCTCGATGGCTTGGTCGATGAGGGTGTCTCGCAGCATGGGCGAGTGCGCCGACGCAATGGCACTGATGCCGAGGCCAACCATGTCGTCGATGGCACGGTTGAACTTCGCCGGGTCGACAAGCGGAAGCCAGGCACTGACTCCGTCGTAGGCCCCGATTCCCATTCCTTCAATCCACTCATCGTGATTGAGGTCGTGGAGGTCCATAGTTGGGTCGGGAATGCCCGATGCGAAGGCATCGACGGCCCAGTACACACCGGTGGAAGTGTCGAAGAGTCCGTGCGTGCTCGGCGAGTCGTAGATGGGAGGCCGATGCACCTTCAAGACGCGGTCGCCGATGTCGAAAGACTCTCCGTGCTCGATCCAGCGGCATCGCTCCAGTGGGAAGTCGAAGGCATTGCTGTAGCGCTCGCAGACTCCCCAGTCGACTACCAGCGTGGCATTTTCGCACGCCGTCAGTACCTGCTCAAGGTTGCCGATGTGGTCGACGTCTTCGTGTGAGACGAACACCCAGCGCACATCTTCCGGTTCGACTAGCGAGAAGACGTCACTCAACCACTTGGTGCGGTTAGCCCGAGTACCCGTGTCGATGATGATGGGTTCCTTGCCCTTGATCACCATGGAGTTGATCTGCACATAGAGCGGCACGCCCATGGCCTTCTGCACCGACCGAATGAGGAACGTATCGGGAGCAATCTGCTCTGGGTCGAGGTCGAAGGGCGGTGGCTTGGGTTCGAACGCCATGGTGCTACTCCTT
>CALQEM020000336.1:0-3369 GCA_943329595.2 Bifidobacterium breve | reverse complement strand
GCGCGCACGATGGCGCCCATGCTGCCCGCCGCTCCGATGGCCGCGAGGCCGGCCACGCCCGCGCCAACCACCAGCACCTTGGCGGGCGGAACCTTGCCGGCGGCCGTGACCTGGCCGGTGAAGAAGCGCCCGAACACGTGGGCCGCCTCGACCACCGCGCGGTAGCCCGCGATGTTGGCCATCGAGCTGAGCACGTCGAGCGACTGCGCGCGCGAGATGCGCGGCACGGCGTCCATGGCCAGGGCAGTGATGGGCCGGCGGCCGAGGTCCTCGACCAGTTCGGGCTTGAGGCCGGGGCTGAGGATGCTGATGACTGTGGCTCCCGGGCGCAGGCCGTCGAGCTGCTCGGCCGAGGGAGCGTTGACGCCGAACACGATGTCGGCGGCGAGCGGGTCACCGATGGTGGCTCCGGCCTCGGCGTAGGCGTCGTCGGAGAAGCTGGCCGCGCGGCCGGCGCCCGACTGCACCACTACCTCGTACCCAAGCGTGGCGAGTTGGGCGACGGTGGCAGGCGTGGCCGCCACCCGCGTTTCGCCCGCGTTCGACTCGGTGACAACTCCGATGATCATGGCGCCCTCTCTTGGCGTGGACGGCACAGTCCCCACCCGAGAGGGGTCGGACCGCGGTCGACTGCCCCAATACTGCCGTGTTCGGCGCCGCTGCTGACGCGCACCCGGCACTTCGACACGGGGTGACTTCGAGAGGCGGCGTTCTCTGGTGCGATCCGACATGTTCTGTGGTGCGAACGGTCATCGGGCGGTGTCGGTTTGCACCACAGATCCGCGTCGCCAATCAGTGGGTTGCGCGACGTCGGAACCGACCGTTCATTCGAAAGTAGGCTTCATCCCATGGCCACCAACCCCGACCGTTCCGCGCACTTCCCCGCGATCGAGAAGAAGTACGGGCAGCCGATGTCGTACTGGTTCGAGCAGATGGCCGAGATCTCCGACCGCCGCTACCCCGAGCAGATCGCGTACCTGCGCGAGAACCACGGGTTCAGCCAGGCCCACGCCAACGCGCTGGTCATGTACTCGCGCGGCTCGACCAGCACCCGTCGGTTCAACACCGTCGACGACTACCTCGAGCCGTTCGACGAGACCAAGCGCAAGACAGTGCGAGCGATTCTCAAGGCCATCACGTCGAAGTACCCGACGATGGAGACCGTCATCGCGTGGAACCAGCCGATGCTGAAGTTCGACGGCCAGTACGTGTTCGGACTGTCGGTGCAGAAGAACCACATCCTGATGGCGACGTGGAGCACCGACGTGCTCGAGGCTTTCCTTCCGCGGCTCACCGACTACAAGGTGAACAAGAAGACCATCGAGATTCCGGTCGACTGGAAGCCCGACGTCGCACTCTTGCGCGACATGGTTGCGGCGCGCATCGCCGAGACGCCCAGCTGAGTTCGTAGCCAAGGACTTCGTCGGGCAGAGAATCTGAATTTCAGACGGAACTTCACCCGACATCCCTCCGAATCGTGCGGTGTATCGTGGGTGTATGTCACGCACCAACATCGACCTCGACGAAGACGCCGTCGCCGCGGTCATGCAGCGCTACCACTTCTCGACCAAGCGCGAGGCCGTGAACTTCGCGCTGCGCTCGGTTGCCAGCGAGCCCATGCCGCTCGACCGGGCCCGCTCGATGCGCGGATCGGGGTGGGACGGCGACCTCGACGAGATGAGGGAGCCTCGAGTCCCGTGATCCTCATCGACTCGAGCGCGTGGATCGAGTTTCTTCGCGGAACGGGCAGCGGCACCTGCGATGTCGTCGAGAGCCTGCTCGACGACTCGATCGCGATCTGCGATCCGATCCGCATGGAGATCCTGGCCGGGGCGCGCGACGAGGTTCACCTGGCCGACCTTCGGGCGCTGCTGGCACGAGCCACCACGCTGCCCACAGGTCCGACCCACTACGAGGAGGCCGCGGCCCTGCACCGACGCGCGCGGGCCTCCGGGTTGACCGTTCGCCGCCCCATCGACTGCCTCATCGCTGCCGTGGCCATCGGCCACGACGTCGAACTTCTGCACTCCGACCGCGACTTCGATGTGATCGCACGCACGAGCCCGCTGCGCATTCGCAGCACAGCACCTCAGCGCCACAGATAGCCTGACGCTGACACCACCCCCCACCGTCAGGAGCGCACCATGGCACGCACGAGCGATTCACGCGCACCACGCCGTCGGTCGAAGGCTGCCTCCACGGTCGCCCTCGTCGCCGTGACCATGTCGGCCGTCGTCGGCGTGCAGGCCCTTGGCCTGCAGGGCGCGTCCGCGATGCGACTCCACCACTCGGGCCACTCCGACACCGGCTGGGTCGCTCCTGACTCAGGAACTCCGAAGTTTGAGAAGTACTCGCCGGTCGAGCTCACCCGGTCGCGCCAGCTCAACGCGCCGATCGGGCAGGCGGCAGCCGACGCCATCGCACGCGGGCTCAGACTCGACAAGTCGAAGACCTTCACCAAGCGGCAGTTCCGACTCTTCGTGACCGGCCGCGGCGTGGATGGCGACCCGGCGACCGCCAAGACGATCGACGAGGCCGTGCGGATTCTCACGAACACGACCGGCAAGCCGCTGTACTCGAACGTCAACGGCACCCTCACCGCAACGGTCCTGGCCAGCTACGGGCTCATGGTGAACGAGCAGGGTCTGCTGCAGAGCCCGGCGAACGCCACCGCGCCCACGCGACAGGTGAACGCGTTCTTCATGCCCGGCGGCTACATGGCCACGTGGATGAAGAACAACGGCGCACGCAAGTCGCTTGCCATGCTCTATGCGTCGGCCTACACCTCGGAGGCGGTGTACAGCCTGCAGGCGCAGGACCTCGGCGGCGAGGCCCAACTGGTGACCAACGTCAAGGGTTCGCGCAGCGCGGTGGTGGGGATGTCGATGGTGCCCGCCCTGTGGCTGGTCAACTTCTGCCTGATCTACACCCTGAGCCCCGAACTCGCTGCCACCATGCCCGCGCGCTGGGCCGCCATTCCTCAGCCGGTGGCCGACGCGATCGCGAACAGCGCCCACGGACAGGTGCCCTTCAGCGACTACCAGTCGTACTTCGTCGGATCGTGGCACGCGGTGAAGCGCATCCCTCACGCCGCATAGCCACCACACCACCCAGTAGCTGCACCCGAAGCCACTGGCGGCCGGCTGGCGCACCCCGCGCCCGTCAGCTGTCGGTGGCTTCGGCGCGTGGCGTGCCGGGCAGCAGCCTTCTCGCGCCCGTCCCCTCCTGGCCCATGCGGTCGTTGAAGTTGGCGAGCTTGCAGGCGGTGAGCGACAGGCAGCCGCAGCCGATGCAGCTCGCGAGGTCCTCGCGCAGGCGCGTGAGTTGGTCGATGCTCTCGTCGAGCCGCTCGCGCCAGCGGTCGGCCAG
>CALQEM020000335.1:0-3369 GCA_943329595.2 Bifidobacterium breve | reverse complement strand
CGGGCTCGTTCATCGCCTGGCACCGCGGAGCCTCGTCGGCTTCGACGTGGTCGCCACCAATGTCGAGTACCTCGCGCGGAAGGCCGAGTCGAACCTCGGCTCGGGCGAGATCCCCGCGGGGCTGCAGTTTCGAGAGTGCGGGACCACCGAGATTCCGGCACCGGACCACTCCTTCGACGCTGTGGTCACCTGGTCGGCGTTCGAGCACATCAGCGATCCCGAGCAGGTCCTGCGCGAGATTCGTCGCGTGCTGCGCCCTGAGGGCTTCCTGTTTCTCCAGCTGTGGCCGTTCTACCACTCGAAGCACGGGACACACCTCACCGAGTGGTACCCGGAGGGGTTTGTGCAGTTCACCAAAACCCCGGAGGAGATTCAGCGGGAGGTGCTCGACCGCGCAGACGACGAGGACCACGCCCGGTACATGCTGCGCGAGTTCGAGCACCTCAACCGCATCACCCTCGACGACCTCGGGGCCGCCCTGAAGGCGTCGGGCTTCGACGTGATTCGGCTGAAGCTCATCAGCGACACGGTCGAGGTGCCGCCCGAGGCCCGCGATGCCGAACTGTCGGCACTCGCGATCGCCGGCGTGGTTCTGCTGGCCCGACCCCGCCCCTAGCCTCGGGTGTGCGGGGACGAAAGTCTTCGTCTGGCCCGTCGGCCCGACAGCCCGGGCCAGTGCCGCCCATTGTCGGTGCTGATGTACAGCTCGGCAGTATTCCAGTACCGGCCCCACCCTGTCCGCAGGAGAGGACCCCTCACCCCTCCCGCAGGAGGCTGTCGCTGATTACCTGCCCCGCCTTGCGCAGGGCCGTGATGAACGCCGACGCCACGGGCGTGGCAGGCAGGCTCCTCAGCCTGCTGAACCCCACTGTTCGGCTCACCCCCTCCAGCCGAATCGGAAGCATCACCAGGCGCTCATCATCGCGGGCGACAAGTTCCGGGAGCACTCCCACGTAGCCGTAGTCCGCAATGAGCGTTCGGAGGGTCAGGATGGAGGTGCACTCAATTCGGTTGTGCGGCGTCTGAATGCCGTGCGCCTCGAAGGCCCGTTCGAGTTCCCCTCGGAGGCTCGTCTGCGCCACCGGCATGATCCACGAGCAATCGACCAGCGACTCGAGGGTCGGCACGCTGAGGGACGCCGCCGCGTGGTCGCGCGCCACCACGACCCTGATTTGCTCACGGTAGAGGGACACCCTCTCGATGCGGGGGTCCTGCGCCTCAGCCGTGATTCGACCAACAACAAGGTCCACCGATCCGCCCAGAACCTGCACGCCGAGAGAGTCGGGCGTCGCCTCGTGAATGACCACGCCGGCACGGGGATACTCCCGCTTGAAGGACTCAACCGCCATCGGCAGCAGTCGGTTCGTACCAGCCAGGGTGGTTCCTACGGTGACCGTGCCCACCGTGCCGGAGGAGACGTCCTTCACCCTTTCGCCCGCCAGAATCAACTGGGCAACGACGGCACGCGCGTGCTCGAGGAAGACGTCACCGGCCGGAGTGGACCGCACCCCACGTGGGCCCCTCTCAAACAGGCGGGCCTGAAGGATCTCCTCCAACTCATGAAGGCCCCGACTGACCGCGGGCTGAGTCACCCTCAGGTGCTCGGCAGCGCGCAGGATGGTCCCGTGATCGGCCACCGCCACCGCCAAGATCAGGTGCCTGATCTTCAGGCGCCCATCGAGGAGGCGAGACGAGGTCATCGCCGCACTATGTCAGTACAGACATACTTTGAGGCGTAAAACGCATTGGAAATGCATAGCGGACTTCGAAAGAATCCGTCAGAGGACATTCCCAGCGCACCTACTGACACCAGACGAGAGTGGGGCCCGTGAACTCGCCGTGTATTGACGTTCACAGCCACTCGGTTCCCCGCGGCTGGCCCGATCTCGCCGAGGCGACCGGCGTGCCCGGCGCTTGGCCATGGCTGCGGGTCGACTCCGAGCGCGAGGCGATGGTCATGGTCGGCACCTCGGAGTTCCGGCGCGTCACCGACTCGGCGTGGAGCGCCGACACGCGGCTGGCCGACATGGATGCCGACGGAATCGCGGTGCAGGTGGTGTCTCCCACGCCCGTGTTCTTTGAGTACGCGCGGCCCGCCGACCAGGGCGCCATCGTCAGCCGCATCTTCAACGACCTCGCGCTCGAGTTGTGCACCGAGGCTCCCGATCGGTTGATCCCCTTCTGCCAGGTTCCGCTGCAGGACCTCGACGCCGCGAACCGCGAGCTCGACCGGTGCCTCGCGAACGGACACCGCGGAGTCGAGATCGGCAATCACGTGGGCGATCGCGACCTCGACGACGCAGCGATCGTGGAGTTCCTTCAACACTGCGCCGACGTTGATGTGCCGGTGTTCGTGCACCCGTGGGACATGGCGAGTTCACCGCGGCTCGACCGCTGGATGGCCCAGTGGCTCGTAAGCATGCCCCAGGAGACCCACCTTTCTATTACGGCGATGATTCTCGGCGGCGCCTTCGACCGCCTGCCGCGGTCACTTCGCATCTGCTTTGCCCACGGCGGCGGCTCGATTGCCTTCGCGCTTGGCCGCATGGACAACGCCTGGCGCGAGCGCCACGACGTGATCGGCACCTCCGAGCACCCGCCCTCGCACTATGTCGACCGGTTCAGCGTCGACACCGTGGTGTTCGACCACCGAACCCTGCGCTACCTCATCGACGTCATGGGAGCCGATCGAGTGATGCTCGGCAGCGACTACCCCTACCCCCTCGGCGAGCGCCCCGCCGGCTCAATCGTGCGCGACAACGAACTGCTCACCGACTCCGAGCGCGATGCGCTGCTCGGGGGAAACGCCCTCACCTTCCTCGGCCAACCTGAGATGGTGAGCCGATGAACCTCCTCGACCGCTCCGGCGCCCACGGGCTCGAGCTGGCCGACCCGGTTACCACCCGTCGCGGTGAGTTCCTCGTGCCGCAGCACCACGGCAACGAGGTGGCGTACCTCGCCGGCAACTCACTCGGACTTCAGCCCCGGGCCGTGGCCGCCGACCTCGCAGGCGAACTCAACGACTGGGCCACCCTGGCCGTCGAGGCCCACGTCGAGGGCACGCACCCGTGGGTCAACTTCCACGAGCTACTGCGCGGGCCGCTGTCGCGTCTCGTGGGCGCCCGCGAGGCCGAGGTAGTGGCGATGAATTCGCTCACGGTCAACCTGCACCTGCTGATGGTGTCGTTTTACCGGCCCACCGAAAGCCGGCACCGCATCGTGATTGAGGACTCCGCCTTTCCCTCCGACAGCTACGCGGTGCGCAGCCATGCCGAGTTCCGCGGCTACAACGCCGACGAGGCCATCGTGCGCCTGCGACCCCGTGAGGGCGAGACCGCGCTTCGCACGGCCGACGTCGTCGACCTGCTG
>CALQEM020000334.1:0-3369 GCA_943329595.2 Bifidobacterium breve | reverse complement strand
TGGTGGCAAGGCCCTCGACACCTCGCGCGCCATCGCCGCCGAGATCGACGCCGCCGCCGTGAACTGCCCCACGCTGGCCTCGAGCGACGCCCCCTGCAGCGCGCTGTCGGTGGTGTACTCCGACGACGGCGCCTTCGACCGCTACCAGTTCTACCCGCGCAACCCGGCACTCGTGCTGGTCGACACCTCCATCGTCGCCGCCGCGCCGCGTCGCTACCTCGTGTCGGGCATGGGCGACGCACTGGCCACCTGGTACGAGGCGCGCACGGTCATCGAGGCCCGCTCGCCGAACCAGCTCGGAGGCGCGACCACCCTCAGCGCCGGTGCGCTGGCCGAGCTCTGCGCGCGCACCCTCTATGCCGACGGCCTCGCCGCCGCCCTCGCGGTCGACGCCGGTGCGGTTACGCCGGCGCTCGAGCACGTCGTCGAGGCCAACACGCTGCTGTCGGGCCTCGGCTTCGAGTCGGGGGGCCTGGCCATCGCGCACTCGGTGCACAACGGGCTCACGGTGGCCCCGCCCACGCACGACTTCCTGCACGGTGAGAAGGTGGCGTTCGGCCTGCTGGTGCAGCTCGTGGTCGAGGGACGCCCCCAGGAGGAGTTCGAGCAGGTCCGCCAGTTCTGCCGCGAGGTGGGACTGCCCACCCGCCTGTCCGACCTCGGACTCGCCGACCTCGACGCCCCCACCCTCGCGCGCATCGCCGAGCTCACGGTCGCCGAGGGCGAGACCGCCCACCACGAGCCCTTCGCCGTGACCGCCGACATGATCCGCGACGGAATCCTCGCCGCCGATGCCCTGGCCCGTGCCTGACCTAGCGGGAAGGCAGCGCCTCGACCGCGCGGGCGTGCTCGAGGATGAGCGTGGCGAAGCGCTCGGGGTCGTGCATGTGCGGCTCGTGCCCGGCGCCGGGGAAGATCACCAGTCGGCTTCCTGGAATCATCGAGTGGGCGCGCTCGCCGTGGTGCATCGGGATCATCGGGTCCTTGTCGCCCCAGATGATGAGCACGTCCTCGCCGCTCAGCAGGTGCAGCTTGTCGAGCGCTGACACGCGCTGACCTGCCGGGCCAAGCACGCTGCGCACCGTCGACAGGAAGGCGGCGCGGCGGTCGGGCTCGGCCAGCCAGCCGGCGGTCTCGAGGGCGCCCGGGCTCAGGGCGTGCGGCTCGACGTGAACGCGCGCGAGCTGGCGCCCCAGCCACGTGGCCGCCCGCAGCGTGCGGTCGTTGATGGCCGCGCGAATCACGAGGTCGGCGCCCGGCAGGCTGGCGGCGCGCAGCACCGGGAAGATCTCCTCGCCCAGCCCGCCGCTGGACACCAGCGCGATCGAGGCGACCCGCTCGGGGAACTGGTAGTGGAACTGCATCGTGACCCCGCCGCCGAGGGAGTGGCCCACGAAGTGGGCGCGGTCGATGCCGAGGTGGTCGAGCAGGTCGCGCAGCGAGTTGGCCATCGCCCCCAGGCTGTAGTCGCCCGGCAGCTTCGACGACTCGCCGTGGCCGGGCAGGTCGACGGCGATCACGTGCGCACCGGTGGCGGCCAGCCGTTCGGGCACGTCGAGCCAGGTGCGCGTGCTGCTGCCGAGCCCGTGCACCAGCAGCAGCGGGACCCCGGTGCCCGGGTACTCGGTCACCGCTAGGTCGCGGCCGTGCAGGGCGATCAGGCGCTGGCCCGAGGGGATCGTCGCGCGGTCTTCCGCAGTGCTCATCTGGTCCTCCTTCAACAACCTACGGTACCGTAACTTACTCTACCGTAGGGAAGTTCCCGAAGACGTGCGAAAGTCGGCTCAGGCGAGGGCCGTAGCGAACATCCGAAGGATGCGGTCCCACGCGTCCTCGGCCGCGGTGTCGACGTAGCCGGCGTTGAGGCCGCCGGCCGCAGACATCGGGCGCATCCACAGCGGGACGTCGGCACGGTTCATGAAGGAGTGTCCGGCCTCGGGGTACTCCTTCACGTCGTGCTCCACCTGCGCCGCGCTGAGCGCGGCCTCAAGCTGGGTGGCCGCCCCCGACAGTGATCGGTCGCGGCCGCCGTACGACGCGACCACCGGGCAGCTGCCCGCCATGGCCGCCTCGAGGTTCTTCGGCAGCCTGGCGTACTGCGCGGCCGCGGCGTCGAAGCCCTGCGACGCCATCACGATCGCGAAGCCGCCGCCGAGGCAGAAGCCCGCGATGCCGACGCGCCCGGTGCAGTCGGGCTGCCCGGCCAGCCACTCGCGCAGCGCGAGGATCTGCTCAGCCGCCACGCCCTCGCCCGTCGCCATCGACCTCGCCACCCGAACCAGGCAGGCCACCCTGTTGCCGGTGGCGAGCAGGTCGGGCGCGAACGCGAGGTAGCCCTCGGCCGCGAAGCGGTCGGTGATGGCGCGGATGTCGTCGTTGAGGCCGAACGCCTCATGGATCACCAGCACGGCCGGCCACGGCCCGTCACCCTCGGGCGTGGCCAGGTGGCCGGGCACCACCCCGGCGGGCGTGACGACAGACACGACAGTCATGAAGACTCCTTCGCGATAGGCGCTGGGCTTCCAGTGTGCCAAGTCGAGAACCGACTTCCGCAGTTTCCGCCGAATGCTGACCCACTCATCGCTGGTGGCGCTCCCAGCGATGAGTGGGTCAGCATTCGCGATGACTCGGTCAGCGAGGCGCAGGCTGGGGATGCTGTGCGGTGCCGCCGAGGTCGCGCACGCACCCGTCGACGCGGTGGGCCGACTCGACGTCGAGCTGCGTGAGGCCGCCTGCCGAGTGCGTGGTGAGCTCCACGCGCAGCGTGCGCCAACGGATGTCGAGGTCGGGGTGGTGGTCGAGCTCCTCGGCCACGAGGGCGATCTCGCCCACGGCGCCGATGAGGTCGGGAAACGTGGGGAAGTCGAAGCGGGCCGTGAGCGAGGTGCCGTCACAGGACCAGTGAGGCAGTCGGACGAGCTGTCGGGTGAGCTCGTCGCCCACCAGCAGGCGGCGCATCACGACGACGGCACTAGGAACAGCTCGGCCACCGCCTGAACGGGCGCGAGGTCGCCCTCGAGCCACGCCACCCGCTGCCACTCGGACAGCGGCACCCACTCGAGGGCGTCGTGCTGCTCGAGTGGCTGCGGCTCACTGCCACCGACCACCCGGCCGACGAACACCACCATGCGGTGCCGGTCGCCGAGGGGCCACGCGCCATGCACGGGCCCATCGACGAGACGCTCGAGTGTGATGGCCACACCGAGCTCCTCGTCGCTCTCGCGGTGGGCGGCGTCCTCGTCGGTCTCTCCGGGCTCGACCTTGCCGCCGGGAAGCTCCCAACCGCCGGCGAGCGCAGGTGGCTCGATCCGGCGCGCGGCGAGCAGCTCGACGCCGTGGGCGCCCTCGCGCACGAGGGCCACCCCCACG
>CALQEM020000333.1:0-3385 GCA_943329595.2 Bifidobacterium breve | reverse complement strand
TGAGGAGGCGCCGTCAGGGCGGGCCGCTCCGGCCGGGTCGGCCGCGCTCACGCGCCGCAGTGCCTCGTCGTCGATGCTGGCACGCGCGTCAGTGCCCTCAGTGCCCTCAGTGTCATGCGAATCAGTCATGGTCGCCTCCGGTGCCATGGACCGGACGACGCCGGCCCTTCACCGGGTATGTGTCACACGTCGGCGGAATCTTGCACGTCGGCCCACAACTCGCGCAGCCGCGACCTCGCCCGCGAGAGCGCTGCGTCAGCGCCACCGCGCGACACCCCGAGCACCTCTGCCAGCTGCTGGCCCTGGAGCCCCTCCCACGCGTGCAGCACCAGCACCTGCCTGTCGCGCGGTGACATCCGGGCAAGCACCCGTCGCACGAGGTCGTCCTGCAGGGCGCTCATTTCGGGGTCGAGATCGTCGGGCAGTTCGGGCACCGTCTCAACAGGGGTCGGCACCCCCTTGCGCCGGTGGTTAGCGATGAGGAAGGCGCACGTGCGGTAGAGCCACGGGAGCTCGGAACCCTCGGCAATGTCGTCTCGACGGCGCCACGCCGTGGCGAAGGCTTCAGCCGTGATGTCATCGACATCGGAAGCGGCCACGCGGCGCCGCGCGTAGCGACGCACGAGGTCGACGTTCGCACGGAACGTCTCCTCGAACCACTGGTCATCGCGGCCAGGCATGGGCCCTCCCTTGTCTCCCCCCCAGTGTGTGTCGCGGGAGGAGTGAATCTTGCACACCGCGCAGCAGATGCGTCGACGACTTCTCGCGAGAGGTCGCGGGTCAGTCGCCGAAGACTCCTCGACGATCGACCAGCAGGCGGTACAGGCTCTGCTGAATCGTCTCGCGCACCTGGTCAGTGAGGTTGAAGACCATCATGGGGTCGTCGGCCTCCGCCGGCCCGTGGTCGTCGGTGCGAATGGGCTCGCCAAACTCGATGACCCACTTGCTCGGTAGCGGCACCAGCCCCAGCGGGCCAAGCCACGGAAAGGTGGGCGTGAGTGGGAAGTACGGCAGCCCCAGGGCCCGCGCGAGCCACGGCACGTTGCCGACCATGGGGTAGGTCTCCTCGGCGCCCATGATCGCCACCGGAATGATGGGCGTGGAGGTGCGCAGCGCCGCCGCCACGAATCCACCACGGCCAAACCGCTGCAACTTGTAGCGCTCACTGAAGGGCTTGCCGATGCCCTTGAACCCCTCGGGCCACACCCCCACCAACTCGCCGGCCCGCAGCAGGCGCTCGGCATCGGGGGCGCACGCCAGGGTGTGACCGGCCTTGCGCGAAATTTCGCCGACGAAGGGCGTTTGGAAGACGAGGTCGGCACCCAGCATGCGCAGGTGCCGGTGCGCTGGGTGCTCGTCGAGGAGTGCCAGTTGGGTCATGAGTGCGTCGAGGGCGACGGTGCCCGAGTGGTTGCCCACCACCAGCGCCCCACCCTCGGCGGGCACGTTCTCAAGGCCTCGCACCTCAACCCTGAACCAGTGCCGGTACAGCGGTCGCAGCGGGGCCAGCAGCACCGAGTCGGTGAGATCGGCGTCAAATCCGAACTCGTCAACCTCGTAGTCGCCGGTGATGCGTCGTCGCAGAAAGCCGACCGCAGAGGCCAGCCGGCCCTCCCACCCGGTGGCTTGGGGCAGGTCCGATTCCGCCGAGTCGACGCGCCGTCGAGAGCCGCGACCCTCGGGGTCTAGCGGGATCACCTCAGCCTCAGGCACTGCGATCACCTCGGCGCGAGAGTAGGTCGATGACCTGCGCCTCGAGTGCGACGGCGCGCTCGGGAGGCAGGACTGAGTTGAGGTGGTGCGCGGCCACGAAGGAGTCGAACGCCTCGACCGTGCTGTAGCGCGGCTCGAAGCCCAGCACCGTACGCATGCGCCGGGTGTCGACTCCTCGGCCCCAGGTGAGGAAGCGCACCTGCTCGGAGGAGAAGTCGGCGAGCCCGGACTGCTTGAGCATGCGTGCGACCACCGGCATCAGCGGCGCCGCGATCGGAGCGGAGGCTCGGCCAGCCCTTCGGATCGCCTGAGAGAGCATCAGCATGCCGCCGCCTGCGACATTGACGATTCCCGGCCGATCATTGACCGTTGCCGTGATCAAGGCATCGACGCTGTCGTCTTCATGCACGAACTGCAGTCGGGAGTCATGGCCCAGGATGGTCGGCACCACCGGCAGCGAGAAGTAGTCGATCATGCTGGTGGAGATGCGTGGACCCACGATGTTGGCCAGGCGCAGGGTGCTGACCGACACGTCGGGACGCCGGCGGGAGAAGCCCCGCACATAGCCCTCGACCTCGACGTTGTCCTTCGCCCATCCGCTTCGGGGTGAGTGGCGGGGGTCCATGTCCTCGGTGAACAGCGCAGGGTCGCGAGGTCCTGACCCATACACCGAGGTGGACGACTTCACCACGAGCTTGGCCATCGTGGTCGACTTCTGACAGGCCGCGAGTAGTTGCATCGTGCCGATGACGTTGATCTCCTTCATTGCCGACCTCCCACCCGCCTGGGTGGGAGTGGAAATGACGCCCATGTGCACGACCGTGTCGACCGACGCCGACGACATCACCCCGGCGATGACGGGATTGCGAATGTCAGCCTGAACGAATTCGGCCTCGGCGATTGTGTGCGGGGGCGCGACGACATCGACCCCGATCACATGGTCGACGTCAGGATGCTCGCTGAGAAGCCGCGCCAAGGTGCCACCAAGATGGCGTGACACCCCCGTGACGAGAACAACTCGTCCCATGGCGGCCCCCTGTCAGGTCACTTCTTGTTGCGGCGCTGCACGCGGGTTTTGCGCAGCAACTTGCGGTGCTTCTTCTTCGCCATCCGCTTGCGGCGCTTCTTGATGACCGATCCCACAGGTATTGCCTCTCGACTCGGTGAGCACATCCGGCTTGCTCACCGGTGTCCGAGTGCTCAGGCTAGACGACGAAGGTCACCCAGAGGAAACCGAGTCGGTTTCTGGACTATGTGTCACATGCTTGTCACCGGCTTCACATCGGCTTCTGGCCGCGCGTCGGCGGCCGCCGGCGGGTCAGGCGGTGTCGACGATGGAGGTGCTCAGGTACTCCTGGACGGCCTTTTCCGGCACTCGGAACGAGCGGCCGATCTGCACCGCGGGCAACTCACCCGTGTGCACGAGTCGGTACACCGTCATCTTGGAGACGCGCATGATCGAGGCGACCTCGGCGACGGTCAGGAAGGTGACCCCACCCATCGGAGCGTTCATCGACATCTGTTCACTGCCTTCTGTGCGAGGAGTCGTCATCGGAACGACGAACCACCACCGGGTCCGTCAGGTGAAACGGTAGTGGGTGATGTGACGGGTGGGGAACACGAGTTCCGGATTCAGTGGAGAAAACCCCCATTAGAGGGTCTTGAGGGCCCT
>CALQEM020000332.1:0-3392 GCA_943329595.2 Bifidobacterium breve | reverse complement strand
GTGGTGGCGCGAGGGCTCGGTGCACACCGCCACGTGGCCTGAGGCCGACCGGCTGAGGCTGCTCGCCGGCGACGGCAACGCCGAGGCGCTCGAGCCCATCGCCAGCGTGCTCGCAGCCGTGCGCAAGGCGAAGTCGGAGGCCAAGGTCTCGATGCGTCACCCGGTGTCGAGCGCGGTGGTGGTCGCCCCCGAAGGTCAGGCCGTGGCCGTCGAGTCGGCGCGCGGCGACCTGATGGCCGCCGGATCGGTGGCCGCCTTCGAGGTTCGATCCGGCGACGCCCCACTCGAGGTGACCGTCGAGCTGGCGCCCGTGGCCCCGGCCGTGGAGGCGGCCGCGGAATGATCGCCGGCAGGGCTCAGGTTCTGGGCACTTTCTGCCGATAGTCAGGGGGAAGCCGGGCAGACAGCCCGACCCGTCTCACGGGCTGGCCCCGTGACGCGACCTGGAGGATCCACGGTGATGAAGCGCTCCACGACCGCCGACGCCCCGCCCAGCCTTCAGGCAGAGATGTCGGGCGCCGCCACGGTGCTGCCCGGCGTGCCCCTTCCCGCCAGCGACGGGTGGACCCCCGACGTAGTGCCCGCCGCACCGGTCAGCGCACCCCAGGCCATGCTCGCCGAACTTGCCGTGCCTGACCTCCACCGGCTCCCGGCACCGGCGGGTTACCCGCTGGCTGCCCCGCCCGCCGCGCACCCCAGCCACCGACTCGAGGCACCGAAGAAGGGCAGCAGGCGCGACAAGCAGCCCAAGCCTCCCAAGGCGGGCAAGCAGCCCAAGCCTCCCAAGGCGGGCACAGCGGTCACGGTGCCTGCGCCGACGAAGTCGCCGAAGCCGGCCGCCGAGGGCTCACGCCGACGCCTGATGATGCTGATCGCGGTCGCCGTGGTCGCGGCCGGAGCCGTCGCCTACTACCTGATGGTGCTGCTGCCCTCGATGTCAGAGGTCTGACGGCCGCGTCGCATGTCGTGGCCCGTAGGCCCGCTGCGCTGAAGACCTGAGTACCGCCTGAACTAGGCGGTCTTCTCGCGGCGCTCACGCCGCGGCGGAACCTCGCGAGGCACCAGCGTGGGGTTGACGTTGTTGGCCACCACGTCGCCGTTGACCACCACGCGCGCGACGTCGTCGCGGCCGGGCACCTCGTACATGACGCCC
This sequence comes from Bifidobacterium breve, assembly GCA_943329595.2. Taxonomy (GTDB): domain Bacteria; phylum Actinomycetota; class Actinomycetes; order S36-B12; family CAIYMF01; genus CAIYMF01. Next base: position 2,239 of record CALQEM020000332.1, on the reverse strand, counting down.
AGCAGCACCTCCTCGAGGATGGCGCGCAGGCCGCGAGCGCCGGTGCCGCGCTTGAGCGCCAGGGCCGCGATCTCCTCGAGGGCGTCGGGGGTGAGCTCGAGCTCGACGCCGTCGAGCTCGAACAGCCGCTGGTACTGGCGCACGAGCGCGTTGCGCGGCTCGGTGAGCACCTTGATGAGCGACTCGGCGTCGAGCGCGGTGACCGAGGTGAACACGGGCAGTCGGCCGACGAACTCGGGGATCATGCCGTACTTGAGCATGTCCTCGGGCATCACGCGGCCGAAGATGTCGGCGGGGTTGGTGACCGAGTCGTTCTCGCCGGCGAGGTTCGAGGTGAAGCCGAGCGACTTCTTGCCGATGCGGGCCTCGATCACCCGGTCGAGCCCGGCGAAGGCGCCGCCCACGATGAACAGGACGTTGGTGGTGTCGATCTGGATGAACTCCTGGTGCGGGTGCTTGCGCCCGCCCTGCGGCGGCACCGACGCGGTGGTGCCCTCGAGGATCTTGAGCAGGGCCTGCTGCACGCCCTCGCCGCTGACGTCGCGGGTGATCGACGGGTTCTCGCTCTTGCGGGCGATCTTGTCGATCTCGTCGATGTAGATGATGCCCGTCTCGGCCTTCTTGACGTCGTAGTCGGCCGCCTGGATCAGCTTGAGCAGGATGTTCTCGACGTCCTCGCCCACATAGCCGGCCTCGGTGAGCGCGGTGGCGTCGGCGATGGCGAAGGGCACGTTGAGCATGCGTGCGAGGGTCTGGGCCAGCAGCGTCTTGCCCGAGCCGGTGGGGCCGAGCAGGAGGATGTTCGACTTCGCGAGCTCGACGGCGTCGTCGCGTGTGCGGTCGCCGGAGCCGGCCTGCACCCGCTTGTAGTGGTTGTAGACGGCGACGGAGAGCGCCTTCTTGGCGACGTCCTGGCCGATGACGTACTGGTCGAGGAACTCGTAGATCTCACGGGGCTTGGGGAGCTCGGTGAACGAGACGTCGGAGGCCTCGTGCAGCTCCTCCTCGATGATCTCGTTGCAGAGGTCGATGCACTCGTCGCAGATGTACACCCCCGGGCCGGCGATCAGCTTCTTGACCTGCTTCTGGCTCTTTCCGCAGAAGGAGCACTTGAGCAGGTCACCACTCTCGCCGATGCGCGCCACAGGGACCTCCGAAGGACAATGCGGGTGGGGACTACCCGTCAAGACACGACGCTACCTGTGCCGGGGGCTCCCGGCGCCCCCATTCACTCGGCGGGTTGGCCCATTTCGCCGTAGGCGAACTCTCACGACGACCGGGTGACTGCTCGCGGGCCGCCAAACGGCGACACGGTCACACCCGCCACCAGACACGTGACCAGTCCATGATCTCCAGGGGCGAGGCCGACGCGAGGTCGGCCCGGACGGCGTCGACAACCCGCCGTCGCGAGGGTTCGTCGTAGTCGTCGACGATCACGAGCCCTCCGGCGACCACCCTGCGACACAGGGCGACCAGCGACTCCTCACTCAGCGGCCCACAGCCTGCGGCCAGGTGCAGCACGGAGATCGGTCCCTCGGCCACAGCAGCACCGGAAGCCCCGGCTGGCCCGACCGTGACCACGTCACCCGGCACACCCTCATCGCCTGCCAGCGCGATCAGTGCCTGCAGGCCGTCGCGATGACGCTGGCCCATCACGGCACGGGCGTCGACGGCCGGAATCTTGGCCTGCGGCGCCCGCCCGGCCTCTGGGACTGACGGGCCCTCGGCGATGCTGACGAGCCCGATTTCGGCGAGTTCGCCGATGAACTCGATGAGGTCACGCTCGAGGACGTCACGATCCACCACAAATTCCGTGGTCAGCACTGTGACCGCACCGTCGACCGTGGGGGCGGCGCTCAGCGCCTTCCACATTGACATGCCCACGCGGTCAAACGAGGTGGGCCGCAAGGTGTGCAGGTTGACCACAACCCCACCAACTCCGAGGTCCTCGGCCACCGTGTCGCGGCTGATCACCACGCGAGAATCAGCGTGGGGCTCGACTGGCATGAGTGAAGTATCGTCGATCCTCGTCGCCCGACCACCGTGGTTCCACGGTGTTCCCCCACCGCGCTGGCGGCTAAGTTAAGTCGGACCTATTTTGAGCACACGGCCATGCGAGGGAGAGACGACCATGACCGGTCCGACCGACAACAACGACACCGACTACCCCGGCGCACCCGCCGCGCCGTTTGCCGGCGACGAGCTGACCGATGGCGACCTCGGGATCGTCTCCGGCGGC
>CALQEM020000331.1:0-3405 GCA_943329595.2 Bifidobacterium breve | reverse complement strand
TCGATGGGCTTGGGGTAGCCGTTCGCCTCGTTCTTGGCATTGCTGGCCTGCGCCGGCATCGGCACGTTCACGAAGAAGTAGGGCTGGGTGCTCTGGGGGTACTGGTGGATCGTGAAGGTGTGCGCCACGTTGGCGGGGTCAATCGAGGACTTGGCCGTTCCGTCGTAGGTGGCCTTGCCGTCGACGGTGCCGGTCACCTTCGCGAGCCAGTTGTTGTAGATCTGGCCGCCGGTGTCGTACTGGTGGAGGGTGATGGTGACCAGCGAGTTGGCAGGCAGCTCGATGGAGGTCGAGGGCGAGTAGAACGGCCAGCCCTGGCTGTTCGCAACCATCGAGACACTGCCATTGGCGATGTCGGGGCCGGGTGCCGTGGCCGAGGCGTTGGGGTAGATCGACATCTCCAGGGTCGCGTGCGGCAGTTCACCCCGGGGCGTGGAAGCCGTTCCAGACACCGTGGCGCGGATCGTGGGCGGCTCCGCGCCGCGGGCAGACACCACCAGCGCGGTTGCGGCAACGATGCCCGCACCGATCAACACGGTGAGGATCGCGAACAGGGCCCTCTTCATTCGACTCCCTCATGGCAAGTGGTCACTCGGTGCAAACTATCGTTCGGGGAGGGACTCGGGGCGATCCCGCGCAGGTTTCCCTGAAGTTTTGGACTCTTGGTCTAGCAGAGTGGGCGGAGGTGACGCAAGAAATGGGCGACTTTCTAGCCCGATGGGCGGTCGATCCCTTCATCGCAGTCAACCTCGTCGCGATCGGCGCGCTCTACCTGTGGGCTGCCAGGCGCGTCACCCGTCGCCACCCCCGGATGCCCTGGCGGAAGGTTTCGACCGCGTGTTTCATGAGCGGGCTCGCGCTCATCGCCATGGCCTACCTGGGCCCGCTGCCGGCGTGGTCGCACACCTTCTTCTGGGCGCACATGACCCAGCACCTCGTGCTGATGATGGCCGCGGCCCCCCTGCTCGTGCTGGGCTCCCCGATCTGGCTGTGGTTCCGCGTCAGCGACGACCGCGCCCGGCGTCGGGTGGTGGTGCCCGTTCTGCGCAGCCGCGTGGTGGAGGTCGCCACCAACCCGGTGTTCACCTGGATCCTGTTCGCCGGCGTGCTGCTGGGCGCGCACTTCACACCCTTCTACGACTGGGCGCTGCGCAACCACGACGCCGACATGTTCATCGAGCAGCCCCTCTTCCTCGGGGCGGCCCTGCTCTACTACTGGCCGGTCCTGGGCCGCGACCTCCTGCCCCATCGCACCAAGGCGTCGCACCGATTCGTGTCGATGTCGGCGATGATGATTCCCGAGGCGGTCGTGGGCGCCGTCATCTACTTCTCCCCCGTGATCCTGTACTCGGCCTTCGCGGAGGCCGACCGGCCGTTCGGTCTCGGGGCACTCGACGACCAGAAGCTCGCCGGCGGGCTGATGTGGGCGCTGGTGATGGTGGTCGAGTCGTTCTGGATGATGTGGATGGCCACCGAGTTCTTCCGCAGCGAGGAGGGCCGCAGCCGTCGGGTCGACGCCGAGATCGCGGCCGAGATCGCGCTAGCGGCCCGGACCGCGCAGTGACGGTGCGCCTCGCTCGACTCGCCGCGGCGGGACTCGTGGCGGCGTCGCTGGTGCTCGTGGGCGGCTGCTCGCTGATTCCGACGGTGCAGCGTGACACCTCGTCGCCGTCCGCGGATGCTGGTGCGACAGACGACCTCCTCCTCGGCCTGACCCGCTACCCGGTGGCCGAGCGCGTGCCTGCCCCCACCATCTCCGGCACCACCTTGGGTGGCACCCCTCTCGACCTCGCATCGCTGCGGGGCAAGGTCGTGGTGCTCAACGCGTGGGCCTCGTGGTGCGAGCCGTGCAAGACCGAGCTGCCCGTGCTCGTGGCCGAGGCGAAGGCCGCGAAGGCCGCGTATGCCTCGTCGATCGCGTTCGTCGGGCTCGACGTCAACGACACCGAGCCCGGTGCTGCCGCCCGCATGGTCGACCGATTCGGCGTCTCGTACCCGAGCATCGTCGATGACGGCGCGAAGCTGCTCGCCCGCATTCCGGGAGTGCCCCCCGAGGCGATTCCCAGCACCGTGGTGATCGACAAGCAGGGTCGCGTCGCGGCCCGGGTGATCGGCGAGGTCAAGCCGGGCATGCTCGCCCCGCTGCTGGCCGAACTGTCCGCCGAGTCGGGCTGAGCGGTCTAGTCTCAGGCGCATGCCGACTTCGAAGATGTCTCGCGAGTCTCTCGCCGTCTCAGCCCAACGCCGCCTGGCCCGATTCATGGACGCCCTGCCCGACTCCACAGCGAACCGGCTGAGTGGCGGCGCCATCACCATCGACGGCCAGACTCTCGACCCGCACCTGGCCCTCGTGCTCAAGGCCAACGAGCGGATCAACACCACTAGCTCGAACATCACCGTGGCCGAGCAGCGCGCCGCGATGAAGGTCAGCGCGGCGATGGCCGCTGGGCCGCCCATCGCGGTCGGCGCGGTGAGCAACCTCATGGTCGACGGCGCTGAGGGTCCGCTGCAGGCACGGCACTACGCGCCGCCGTCGGGGAGGCCCGGCCGACCGCTGCTGGTGTTCTTCCATGGTGGCGGCTGGGTGGTGGGCGACCTCGACACCCACGACCAGCCCTGCCGCCTGCTCAGCCGCTACGCCGACGTGCACGTGCTGTCGGTCGACTACCGGCTCGCCCCGGAGCACCCGTACCCCGCGGGCGTCGACGACGCCGTGGCGGCCTTCGCGTGGGCGGTCGCGCACTGCGCCGAGCTCGGGGCCGACCCCTCGCGCATCGCCGTCGGCGGCGACAGCGCGGGCGGCAACTTCGCGGCCGTGGTGTGCCAGGTCACCCGCGACAGCGGCACGACGATGCCAGCGGCCCAGCTGCTGCTCTACCCCGGAACCGACGCCAGCGTCGACCGACCGTCGAAGAGTCTGTTCGCCGAGGGCTTCTTCCTCACCCGGGTCCAGATGGACTGGTACTGGGACGCGTATGCAGGCAACGACTCGCGCACCGACCCCAGGCTGTCGCCCCTCTGCGCCGGCAGCCTCGCGGGCCTTCCTCCAACCCTTCTCACCACCGCCGCATTCGATCCGCTGCGCGACGAGGGCGAGGCCTACGCCGATGCCCTGCGCGCTGCTGGGGTGCCTGTTGCGATGCGGCGTGCGACCGGACTGGTGCACGGCTACGCCAACATGACCGGCATCCACCGCGCGTCGCGCGACGAGTCGATCGCGGTAGCCGGAGCCTTCGGCGCGATGCTCGACACGCTGCCTCCAGTGCCGCCGCCCGCTAAGGTCAGGCGGCCTCGCACAGGCTCGCGCGCAGCTGCGACTGCAGCTGCGGACTCGCAGTGAGGACGTCGCTCCAGCCCCAGCGCACGACCCGCAGGCCCAGTCCCTCGAGGCGCTCCTGGCGCCGC
>CALQEM020000330.1:0-3408 GCA_943329595.2 Bifidobacterium breve | reverse complement strand
GTAGTCGCCCGGCTCGGGGATCTCACTCTCGTGCGCGAGGTACTGCCAGCAGTGCTTGAAGATGCGATCCATCTCGAGGAGGAAGATGTCCTCGTCGGCCCACGCTCGGCGCAGCACCGACACTGGCCCATCCTGCGCCCCGGAGACCCGAGTCCGATCAGAGTCGACACTCATCGGGCACCTCCTGGAGAAACGTGGCTCCCACCGACTGGGGGGAGTAGTTTGTCGCTTGTATGACAGAGTACACGGTCAGCCCCCGCAGGGGGAGCCCTCGAGCGGGTCAGGTCAGGGCGGGGAAGAGCCGCTGCGCATTGCCACCCATGATCGCCTCGTGCTGCGAAGCGTCGAGCGCCAGTTGGTCGACCACCGCCCGGTGACGACTAATCGGGAACGGCACCGGCGGCCCGTCGGACCCAAAGCACACCTGAGTTGCGCCCACCGTCTCGACCGCGAGTCGCAGTGGCCCCGGGCCGTAGGTCACCGTGTCGAGCCAGAGCCTGCGCACGTACGTCGACGGAGGCGCCTCGAGGTGCACCTCCCCCCACGGACCCAGCGGCGCGTAGTCGCGGAGTTCGTGGCCGAAGTCGAGTCGGTCGGCAACGGTGCAGATGGCTCCGCCCGCGTGAGAGCACAGCAACTGCAGGTTGGGGTGACGCTCAAGAACGCCCATCAGGATGGCTCGAGCCAGGGTCACCGTGGTGTCGAGCGGACGCCCGCACACCTCGCCGAGTCGATACTCGCCCATCAGTTCCTGGCCGATCACCGCCCCGGCCGGATGCAGGAAGACCGGGGTCGCGGTGCCCTCGACGAGTTCCCAAAAGTCCTCGGGCACTGAGTCGAGGTACTGGCCGCGGTCACTCGTCGGGATGGCTACGCCCATCAGCCCGAGCTCGTCGATGGCGCGGCGTGCCTCCTCAATCTGCTCGGCGCCACGCCACGGAGTGATGCTGGCCATTCCGAGCGCCCGCCCAACTGAGGTTGCGGCCAGTGACGCTGCAAAGTCGTTGTAGACGCGCACCTGGTCAATCTCGGCCACGTCGAGGTCGCCGTACCAGATGTGCGGATCGGACACGAGGACCCGATCGACACCACCCTCGTCAAGGCGCTGCACCAGGCCCGGGATGTCGAACATCGAGTCGGGCATGCGCCCACTCGAGCGCCACGCCTCCGGGTAGAGATGGGCATGAACGTCGACCACGATGCTGCTCATCATCAGCCTTCCAAAGTGCTGGTCGTGACGGCCCGTGCTTCGACGGCACGGCGGTACGAAGACTGCAGACTCCGGCGCAGCATGCCCACCGCCACATCGACCTTCCAGGTATTGCCAGGCAGCGGGTGGGCATGCCTCACCCACGCCTCAGCGGCACGGTCGATCGACGTACCGCCGCGCTGCCCGACGAGCGCATCCTCGCTCTCGCGGGCGCGGAAGGGAGTGGGGGCCACCGCTCCGAGCACTGCGCGCGCCGAAGTGACGGTTCCGTCGGCACCGACGGCCAGCATGGTGGCTACCGAAACCACCGCGAAGTCGCCCGATGACCTGTTGAGCTTCTCGTAGTTGGCACCCGATCCTGTAGCGGCGGCCGGGAGGTCGACCGAGGCCACGAACTCTCCCTCGCGCAGCACCGTCTCTCCGGGACCGGTGTAGAGGTCTTCGACCTCGAGCACGCGGCTTCCCCGCGGGCCGCGCAGGGTTACCGTCGCGCCGAGCGCGCTCAGCACCGTCGACAGGTCGCTGGGGGTCACCGACTGGCACCGATGCCCATCGACAATCGCGTGATAAAAGCGATGGTCGCCTTCAACCGCGTAGCACGGACAACTCACACCACCCCGCTTGTAGCAGTCAAAGTCATTGCGCAGGTACCAGCAGCGGTTCTGCTGACAGAGGTTTCCGCCCACGGTGGCCATCTCGCGGATCTGCGGATTGGCGATCTGCTCGATCGCCTCGGCGAGGACCGGCGCTCGAGTGGCGGCCCAGTCGCGAAGGTCGCTGAGGCGAACCGCGGCTCCGAATCGGGTTGAGCCAGCGCCTTCGGAGATCAGGCCCAGGGTGGACACCGTCGACAGGTCGACGAGGACGGTGGGCGCGATGACCCCCTGCCGGCGTGCGGGGATCAGGTCGGTGCCACCCGCGATGGCGTGGGCGCCCGGAGCCGAGAGGGCCGTGACCGCCTCACTTTCATCGAGGGGTCGCTCGATCGATCGCAGCTCCGCGAGCGGCAGCGGGCGCGACCATCGGGTTCCGACCTGATGCAGCAGTCGGTGCGCACCGCGCGGGTAGGCACGGCGCATCGCCTCGATCCACCATCGGTTCGGGCGGCGCACCAGCCCGAACGACCGCTCCTCGGCCCGATCGCGCTCGACGATGGCCTGTCGCACGCGGTCGGGGCTCGCCGGAAGTTCACGCACGCGGGCGCCGATGGCATGCGCGATCGCGTTGGCCACCGCCGCACCCGTGGGCACCAGCACGATTTCGCCCACGCCCTTGGCCCCGTAGGGGCCGTTGGGATCGGGGTCGCCCAAAACGATCGGGCGAATGTCGGGCAGGTCCGACGCGCGCGGAAGGGGGTACTGGATGTACGAGCGGGTCATCGACTGGCCGTTCTCGTAGAGGAGCTCCTCCCCCAGCGCGAGTCCGATTCCCATCGCCATGCCGCCGATGATTTGGCTCTCCATGCCGATCGGATTGATGGCCACTCCTGAGTCATGCACGGCCACGGCGTCAATGACCCGCACCCGGCCGGTGACCTCATCGACCTCAACCTCAACTGCCTGCACCGCAAAGGAGTAGGCGCCCGACAGGTTTGAGATTCCGGTCGCCCGGTTGACGCTCTCGACATCGATGGTGATTTCCTCGGTGATGCTCAGCGAGCCCGACTCGAACTGGTTGACGAGGTCTACGAACGACACCGACCCTTCAGGGCCGACCACTCGCCCGCCCTCGAGCGAGAGCTCTGACTCGTCGACCCCCAGCACCTGTGCGGCGTGCCCGCGCAGTCGGGCCGCCACGGAGCGCGCGACCGTGCCCACCGCATGGCCGCTCATGTAGGTGCCGCGAGTAGACCACGCGCCCAGCTCATGCGGGGTCTGATGTGACTCCATGGTGAGCACGCTGACATCGTCGACCTCGATTCCGAGCTCCTCGGCGGCGAACTGCGCCAGCAGCGTGCGCTGCCACGTGCCGGCGTCGGCCGCCCCGTAGCGAACCCGCACGGTGCCGTCGCCCAGCACATCGATCGCGGCGCTACTGCGATCGGCGCCGTCGTAAATGTTGGCGCCCGTCACGTGAATCGCGGCCGCGAGTCCGACACCTCGACCATGCCCGCCCTCGGCGCGCTTACGGTCCCAGTCGATCTCAACTCGGGCCCGCTCAAGGCACTCGACCAGGCGCGCCGACGCCAGCTTCCAGCC
>CALQEM020000329.1:0-3415 GCA_943329595.2 Bifidobacterium breve | reverse complement strand
TCTTCTACCGCAACGTCGCCTCCGCTGTGCTCGAGGCCGATCCCGACCGGATGGTCCCGGCGATTCGCGACGTGGTCACCGACTTCTCGATGCCCGGCGCCGGCGTCGAGGGATTCACCCGACGTGCCCTCACCATCGCGATGGCGGGCATCTACGACCTGCGCATCCATCACGACGAGGTGCTGGCCCCCGTGCTCAGGGCGTGGGGCATCGAGCAGCTCGAGGGACTCGGGGCGGAGGCTGAGAAGGCGCGCGAGGAGATCATGGCCTTCATGGCCGAGCTCGACGTTCAGGCCAGCCGCTTCGTCGAGCAGCGTGACGCCCGACGCGCTCGCCTCGCTGCCCGCGCTGAGGCCTGAAGCCGGCTCTCAGCGCCGGCTGAGGTCGGCCGCGGGGTCGGCCGTGACTCTTCGCCACCGTTGGGCAGGTAGGGCCCCACTGCATGGCCGATCGACCTCCCTGATCCTCTCGCGGCGGACTGCGTCCTCCGATCGCCACCGAGCGCCCTGCGCTGTCAGGCCTCGCCGCTAGGGTCGCTGCCGTCGACTTCACGGGCGAGGGGACAGGCGGTGGGCGTTCTGCTCCGACAGGTGATGAACCTGTCAGACGACGCTGACGTCGTCATCCACATGGGAACGGGTGAAGTCGCCCACATCGTGAGCAATGCGATCGACGGCTACTCCAAGTACGCCGGGCTCCTGCCGGGAAGGTCCGACTGCGGAGCCTTCGTCATGTCCACCTTCGCAGCCATCGATGGCGTCTCGGAGCGCGACATCCTGGCGGCGATGCGTCAACGGCGGTTCGCCACAGCCAAGTACCGGGATCTCAGGGACCTTGAGATCCACCCGACGTCCATGGACGTCGACTACCTTCCCGACCGGATCATGCAGGTTCACTTCGACATCGTGATTCACGAGGGGGACTGGGTCCCTGCTCCGGGCTGGCGCCTCGGACTTCCGGATGGCCTCCCCGAGGGCCTGCTGTCCACCCTTCACGCGAACTGCCAAGGCATCCTCAGTCGCTTCACGCCGCTCCCTCCCCGTGATGGGAACGACAAGAGGGACCACTACCCGGATGTGGGCGAGCACTGCTGATGGCTGTCCTCGGCAGACCCCGGACCATATGCTGGAACAGAATGCTCAGCTCAGAGGGGAGTCGGTCATGGCGGTGACGACCCGTCCGCGCATCCTCGTGGACTTCAACTGGCTCGGACACGCGAAGCGCTTCCGCGTGCCGCTCCGACCATCCATCCGTGAGCAACTCCGCGTTGGTGACGAGGTGCTGCTCTACGGCGACGACGTCGAGGACATGCTCGCCCGAGTGCTGGCAGTGTCGGGCGGCGAGCTTGAGGTGGAATTCCAGATCATCACCGGCTGAGCCCGCCGCGCCCCGCGCTGAGGCCTGAAGCCGGCTCTCAGCGCCGGCTGAGGTCGGCCGCGGGGTCGGCCACCCAGTCGATCACTCCCTGCCAGGGGCCCCAGCCGTCGCCGAGGGCGAGGTGCTGGGCGCCCGGAAGCACTGTGGCGGTGAGCCCCAGCGGGTCGCCGTACGTGGCCTGAACCCCCCGGGGGAGCCACGGGTCGGCGTCGCTGCCCACGAGGGTGGTCGAACGGGCGGCAGAGTGCGCGGCCTCCCTCACCTCGGGGCTGTGGAGGTCGAGGATGAACTCCGCGATGTCGCCGAGGGCCTCAGGCGCGGCAGGGGCCACCAGGAGGGCGCGATCCACCGGTGGGCTGAGGCGCCCCTGGGTTGCCGACTGGAGCCACGCGACGCAGCCCAGTGAGTGAGCGACCACGATCGTCTCGCCGTGCCCCGACTCGTGCAGCAGGTCGAGCTCGACGGTGACGGAGGCAACCCACGCCGCGAGCGAGGGGTGGTCGGGGTCGGGCAGTTGCGGGTACTGCACCAGATGGCCGTCGTCGCGCAGCGCGCCTGCAAGGCGACGTTGCCAGTGTCCGGCGGGGCGCCGGTTGGTCCAGCCGTGGAGTATCAGAACGCGCGACATGGGCCAGAGCCTACAGAGGTCGCACTCCGATCGGACCAACGTCACAGCGGGAGCACGGCGTCTGCGGGTTAGTGTTCAAGAGACACAGACACCGATCACGCCGGGGCCCGCAGGGTGGCCGTGGCGCGGGTGAGTCATGCCCCGAACTGTGGGCGAGAGGAGACGCGTTGCCAACGTCAATGGGGTTCATCAGCACGTATCCGCCGACGCAGTGCGGGATCGCCACCTTCAGCCACTCGCTCATCCGGCACGCAGTGCAGGCCGGGGCGATCGCTGGGGTCATCCGAGTCATCGACGAGGACGACGCGACCATGCCTGACACCATCGACCTGTCCCGCGCCGTGACCGACGTGGTGCACGAGTGGAGGGGGCAGGCGCGGACCGCGGCCGCGGCACGCGCCGTGAACGACTTCGACGTGGCCGTGATCCAGCACGAGTACGGCATCTACCCCGGCACCGACGGGGTGGCGATCCTCGACCTCGTGTCCGATCTCGAGATTCCCGTGATCACCGCGCTGCACACCGTGGTCGAGCACCCCACGCCGCAGCAGCGACTGATCATGGAGCGCCTCGTGATGAGGTCCGACGCAGTGGTCACCATGAGTCGCGCGGCGCGGTCACGCCTGGTGGCCGGCTACGACGTCGACGCGGAGAAGGTGAACGTCATACCGCACGGCGCGCCATCGAATGCGCTTCGACTGGTGGTGCCCGCCGATCGGCCTCGCATCCTCACCTGGGGGCTGCTGGGCCCGGGCAAGGGCGTCGAGTGGGCGATCGCCGCGATGGGCGAGCTCACCGACCTCCGGCCTCGGCCCCACTACGCCGTGGTGGGCCAGACGCATCCGCGCGTGCTCGAGCGTGACGGAACGGCCTACGAGGACATGCTCGGCAGCATCGTCGATGACCTTGGCCTCGGCGAGGACGTCAGCTTCGACCACCGCTACCTCGACGCCCCCACGCTGCGGCGGATAGTCGAGTCGGCCGACATCGTGCTGCTGCCGTACGACTCAGTGGACCAGGTGACCTCGGGGGTCCTGATCGAGGCAGTGGCTGCCGGAAAGCCGGTGGTGGCGACGAGGTTCCCCCACGCGGTGGAGCTCCTGGCCTCGGGCGCCGGCATCACGGTGCCGCAACGCGACCCCCTGGCGATGGCAGCAGCCCTGCGCCGAGTGCTGACCGAGCCCGGGCTGATGCAGCGCATGTCGGCCGAGGCGTCGCGCATCGCGCCGGACCTCCACTGGTCGACTGTGGCATCCCGGTACGTCGACCTCGCCGACTTGGCGATCGGCCTCCCTGTGACGGTCCAGCCATGACGAGCATGAGGGCTGGCCGCCGGCCGCAACCAGAGGAACTGACGCCGACCCTGCGCTTCGACCACCTGGTGGCGATGAGCGACAGTGTCGGGCTCTT
>CALQEM020000328.1:0-3431 GCA_943329595.2 Bifidobacterium breve | reverse complement strand
CCGCCCCAGGTGCCGTAAGCCACGAAGAGTGACACCGACGGGATGAACACGAGGTTGGCCGCGAAGGCAAAGCACACCAGCCTGAACTGCCCTCTGCTCAGTGCCGGGGCCTCCTTCGCGAACGCGGTCCGGGGCGCCAGATCAACCATCAGACGTACGATCGCCCAAGGTGTGCAGGCAGGGGATGGGAAAGCACATCCATGTAAGGTGCCAAACTTTGCCATGGCGTGCAACCGGAGCGCGATGGCACCTGTCAGCGCTGGTCGGCAACCCTGCCGAACGCCGGTGGTCAGCGATCTGGCGTGGGAGATGCCGCTAGGCTCATAGGGCCCGGTCCGTCGTCGAAGGGAAGCCTCATGAACGGTCTGCCTGCAGTCTCCATTGTGAGCGAGGGTGAGGTCGTCAACGACATCCCCGGCGCGCCGTGGATGTATGGCATCGGGGCCTTCGTGATCCTTCTGGTGCTCCTGTACGTCATCACCCGCTTCAACGTCGACCGCTAGTTCACCCGCGGGCTCGGCATAGGCTGGAGCCATGCTGCCGATGTCGGGTGCCCATCGTTTGGGCGTGATGGGGGGCACCTTCGACCCCATTCACCAGGGACACCTCGTGGCGGCGTCAGAGGTGGCCTACCGATTCGCACTTGACGAGGTGGTGTTCGTGCCCACCGGGTCGCCGTGGCAGAAGTCTGACGTGTCGCCGGCCGAGGACCGCTACCTGATGACGGTGGTGGCGACGTCGTCGGACTCGCGCTTCACCGTGAGTCGAGTCGACATTGATCGCTCGGGGCCCACCTACACGGCCGACACCGTGCGCGACCTCGTTGCTGAGCGCGGCCCCGGGGTGGATCTGTTCTTCATCACCGGAAGTGACGCGCTGGCCCAGATTCTCACCTGGCGCGACCCCGACGAGGTGCTCCGGCTCGCGCATCTGATCGCGGTCTCGCGCCCTGGACATGATCTGGTCGACCCCGGGCTGGCCGAGGGCTCGGTGTCACTCGTTGAGGTACCCGCACTAGCGATCTCGAGCACCGAGGTGCGCCGGCGGGTTGCCGCGGGGGAGCCGATCACCTACCTGGTCCCCGAGGGAGTCGAGCGCTACATCACCAAGCGAGGCCTCTACACCGAGCAGCCCGGGTGAGCGACCAAGGCCGACACCGACTGCAGGCCCGCTCCCCATGGCGGGCCGTGCTGACGCTGCTCGCCGCCATGGTGGTCGTGGCCGGGCTCATCACGGGCGGTCGGGCCTTGCTGCCGCTGAGCAACGAGCCTGATCCGAACGTCACCGGTTCAGCCTCGGTGTCGCCGTCGCCGACCGAGGAGACAAGCGCCAGTCCGTCGAATGCGCCGACCCCGAGGCCAAGCCCCACCGGTGTGGCGCAGCAGACACTGCTCATGCAGGTACGCGACGACGACGGTCTGGCGGTAGACAACGTCCTGCTGGGCAGCCTGCTCAAACCTGAACAGGGCACGCTGGTGAGGGTGCAACCCCGACTGCTGGTCGACCTTCCGGGAGGCCCTGAGACGGTCTTCGAGGCAACGGCCGCGGGCAATGACGCAACCCTGTCGCAGCGGGCGCTGTCGCCGCTTCTCGGAGTCGCGATCGACGCGACCTGGACGCTTGACCGGTTGGCGTTCGCCGGGCTCGTCGACTCGATCGGCGGCATCTACCTCAACATCCGTGGGCCCATCGACTTCAAGGCGGCCGACGGAACAACCCTGCTGAGGTTGCCCGCCGGCATCCAGAAGCTCGACGGCCCCAGTGCCGCTGACTACGCCCTCACCCGTCAGCCGGGTGAGGCGGAGTTGGCCCGGATGGCACGCTACGCCGAGGTGGTGCGACAGATCCTGCTCGCGCTGCCGTCAGATCCCTCGCGCGTCGAGTTGCTGCTCGGCTCGCTAGGAGCCCTCTCGCGCGTCACCCTCCCCGTTGCCGAGATGAGTGAACTGCTGGTTCGGCTCCGCTGGCATGTCGACCGTGGTCACCTGTCGCACTACGACCTCCCTGTGTCGGCGGTGAGCGTCGGTGCCGCCAAGGCCGACCGCCTCAACTTCGTGATTGCCGAACGCCGGATGCAGGCCGACTTCCCCCAGGCCCGCCTCGTCCCCGGGCCTGATGTTCCCGTGCGTGTCCTCGTGACCAACGGAACCACTCGAGTCGGTCTGGCCTCCACGGCGCGAGGCCCCCTCGAGGCCGCCAACTTCGTGGTGGTCTCGGGCGGCAGCGCCGCGCGACTTGGCTACACGGAGTCCGTGGTGCTGGTCTCGGGCGCCACCCCCGGTTCGGCTGCCTGGGGTGCTGGAGTGGCGAAGGCGCTGGGCCTCCCACCCTCGGCGGTGAGGGTTTCTGGGCCGGTGCGCACCACGGCCAACGTCAGCGTGATCCTCGGGGCCAACTATCGGCCCGCCTCGAGCCCAAGCCCTGAGCCGAGCCTCACCGCTGAGGCGTCGCCAAGCCCGTGAGCACACTGTGAGAGGCTGGGGTCCGGCCTCAGTGTGAGTCCGGGATGGAGAGACCACGTGACCGCGACCGACCGTGCCCTCGAGCTCACCCGCATGGCGGCGCAGGCGGCGGCGTCGAAGCTGGCCACCGACATCGTGGCCCTCGACGTGAGCGATCGACTGGCCATCACCGACGTCTTCCTCGTGTGCTCGGCCTCCAATGAGCGTCAGGTGAAGGCGGTGGTCGACGGCATTGAGGAGGCCCTCGACGCGATCGACCTCGACCCGGTTCGTCGCGAGGGCGAGCGGGGCAGTCGATGGATTCTGCTCGACTACCTCGAGCTCGTGGTGCACGTGCAGCATGTCGAGGAACGCGACTTCTACGGCCTCGAGCGACTCTGGAAGGACTGCCCGGCCATCGACCTCTCATTCCTCGACGCCGAGCAGAGCGCGCCGGCCGAGCTGTGACCCGGCGCCTGGTGATCGTTCGCCACGGGCGCACCGAGTGGAACGCGTCGTCGAGGTTTCAGGGCCAGATCGACGTCCCCCTCGACGACGTCGGCCGTGAGCAGGCGCGTCGAGCCGCGCCCATGGTGGCCCAGCTGTCGCCCTCGCTGCTGCTGTCGAGCGACCTGAGTCGAACCCGTGAAACCGCTGCGGCCATTGCTGCCGTGACCGGCCTGCCGGTGGTGACCGATGCACGGCTGCGCGAGACGTACGCGGGTCAGTGGGAGGGGCTTCATCGGCACGAAATTGAGGCGCAGTTCGGGGCGTCGTGGGCCGCGTGGACAGACGGTGACGATCTGGTGCGCCCCGGAGGCGACGGCGAGCTGCGACATGAGGTCGCGGCGCGTGTGGTGGCCGCCTTGACGACTCATCTGGCCGACGTGGCCGACGACGCCACCGTGGTGGTGGTCACTCATGGCGGTGCGGCGAGGGCTGCCATCGGGCAGCTACTGGGCCTGCCGAGCGAGTACTGGGCGGCACTTG
>CALQEM020000327.1:0-3467 GCA_943329595.2 Bifidobacterium breve | reverse complement strand
GATCACGTAGAAGGGAACACCGGTAATGCCGTACTCCCGCGCCTGCGCAATGTCAGCCTCGACGGCCTCGGCGTAACGATGGTCGTCGAGCGCCCCGCGTGCCTCGGCTGGGTCGAGCCCCACCTCGGCGGCGAGCTCGACGAGGTCGTCGACGTGTCCGATGTGACGGCCCTCGACAAAGTAGGCCACCATCAGCCGCTCCTTGAGCTGGTCCTGGAGTCCTCGGTCGTTGGCCAGGTGCAGCAGTTCGTGTGCGCGGGTGGTGTTGGTCTGCTGCACCGACTCGAAGTCGTAGGTGAGGCCCACCTCGATGGCGATGCCGGTCACGCGGTCGAGCATCTCGCGCACCTGCGCCTCGGGCATCCCGAACTTGGAGGCCAGGTAGTCGAGGTGCGAGCCCTCGACGTCGATCGGCGAGTCAGGGGCGAGCTGGTACGAGTGAAACTCGACCTCGACGTCGTCGCCGAACATTGCCACGCCACTTTCGAACTTGCGCTTGCCGATGAAGCACCATGGGCATTGCACGTCGGACCACACGTCAACCTTCAGCGGCTCGCTCATGCGGTGGTGAACCGTTGATCGGCGATGGCTATTCCGTCAGCCCCATACTGGTGCGGTGTCCCTCGCAACCGCGCGCCCTTCCGTGCGCGTGGGACTTGCGTGGGCGCTCCTCGGGGTTGTGCTGTTCTCGTTCTCCCTGCCGCTCACCAAGGTTGCCGTGGGCGGCTTCGACCCCTTCTTCACAGCGATGGCGCGCGCGGTTCTGGCGGGCGGCATCGCTTTGACCGTGCTGATCGTTCGACGAGTTCCATTCCCCCCACGTGACCAGCTGCGGCCCATCCTCTTCACGATGATGGGAGCCGTATTCGGCTGGCCGATTCTGGTCGCCCTCGCGCTTGAGCGCACCACATCGGCCCACGCGGCCGTGATCTCGGCCTTCATGCCGCTGACCACCGCGCTCTTTGCAGTGATTGCCACTCACGAGCGCGTCCCCCGACAGTTCTGGTTCGCGGCGGTGGGTGGAACCTCGGCACTGGTCGTGTTCGCCCTGACGCGCGGCGGGGTCGAGGGGGCGAACCTGGTGGCCGACCTGCTGATGGTGGGTGCCGTCATCTTCTCGTCGATCTGCTATGTCGCGGGCGCGGGCGTTACACGTGTGATGCCCGGCTGGCAGGTGATCTCGTGGGTCGTGGTGCTGGCGCTTCCCGTCACGGTGCCGGCCTCGCTGCTGCTGTGGACCACGACGTCGGCCCACTACGACACCACGGCACTGCAGTGGGCAGCGCTCGCGGGGCTCGGTTTGTCGTCGATGTACCTTGGCTTCTTCGCGTGGTACCGCGGGCTCTCGCTGGCGGGAGTCGCCTACGGCAGTCAGGTGCAGCAGCTGCAGGCGCTGCTCACCCTGCTGTGGTCGGCGCTGCTGCTCGGCGAGTCGGTCACGGTCGGAACGGTGCTTGCCGCCTGCCTGGTGATCGCCTGTGTCGTGTGGGCGCAACGAAGCCGTGGAAGCTTCATGGTGGCCCCCGAGGAGTAGTGGTGTTCGACCGCTGATCGTTCGCAGGTGGGCGATGTCGATAGCGTCGAGTCGTGCACACAGTCGAGATTGATGTCCACCGCGTTCAGCGCAGCACACTGTGGACGCTCTCGGCGGCCCAGATGCTGGGCGGTGTGGCGGTGGCCGGCTCGATCCCCGCGGGCGCGCTCATCGCGGCCTCCCTCGGTGGTGACGCCGCGGCTGGGCTGGCTGCGACGGGAAGCGTACTTGGCGCCGCGCTGCTGGCACTGCCGCTGGCACGCATCGCGCTGAAGCGGGGAAGGCGCGCGTCGCTCTCGACTGGATACGGGCTGGGGGCGCTCGGTGCCGTTGTGGTCGTGGCGGCGGGCGCCGCCCGGTCACTGCCTCTGGTATTGCTCGGGTGCCTGCTAGTGGGAGTCGCCTCGGCTGCTGGCTATCAGGCCCGCTACGCGGCGACTGACCTTGCAGTGCCCTCGTTCCGGGCGCGGTCGCTGTCGATTGTCGTGTGGGCCACCACCATCGGGGTGGTGCTCGGACCCAACCTGCTGCAACTGGCGGGCTCCGTCGCGTTGGCCGTCGGACTCCCGCTGCTGACCGGGCCGTACCTGCTGTGCGCTCTTTCCCTCGTCATCGCCGTGACGGTGCTGATGGTGCTCCTGCGCCCTGACCCGTACCTGCTCTCGCGCAGCATCGCCCAAGATGCTCAGGATGAGGTGCTCAAGCCGCCGGCTCGCCTTCGCGACGGCATCGATCACCTGCGCGACCACCGGCTGGCCCGCCTGGGCATCATCGCGCTCTCGATCGGGCACGTGGTGATGGTGAGGGTGATGGTGATGACGCCCGTGCACATGGCGCACGTCGACGTGTCGCTTCAGATCATCGGGTTGGTCATCAGCGTGCACGTGCTCGGCATGTACGCGCTGTCGCCCCTGGTGGGCTGGGCGGTTGACCGCATCGGCCGCGTGCCGATGATCGTTGTCGGCGTGGGCATCTTCGCTTCAGCGTGCGTCATCAGTGGGCTCGCCCCCGCCGATTCGGTGCCGATGCTTGCCGTGGGCCTCTTCCTGCTGGGCCTGGGCTGGTCGTGCACGCTCATCGCCGGGTCGACGCTGCTCACTGACGATGTTGACCAGGCCGACCGGCCCTCGGTGCAGGGGCTCTCGGACCTGGTGATGAACCTCTCCGGCGCCATTGGGGG
This sequence comes from Bifidobacterium breve, assembly GCA_943329595.2. GTDB lineage: Bacteria > Actinomycetota > Actinomycetes > S36-B12 > CAIYMF01 > CAIYMF01. Next base: position 753 of record CALQEM020000327.1, on the reverse strand, counting down.
AGCCATCGCGGGGGTCATCGTGGTGACGTCGTCGTACGCCGTGCTGTGCTTCGCAGCGCTGGTCCCGGTACTGGTGCTGGGCGCGCTGGCGGTTCCGGCCCTGCGGCGTGTGCGTTGAGCGTGACGCACGCCAGGTCCCGTGGCACAGTGGGCGTCTCGGTTGAGGTGAGGTGGACAGCGTGACGCGAGTGGTGCTGGTGGGAGCCCCGAGGTCAGGGGCCTCGCTATTGACGCAGCTGCTGGCCGACGGCGGAATCGAGTCGGAGTGGGCTCCCCCCAACTCCCTCGAGGTCGCGTCAATCGCGGAAGACGACGCCGAGGCGCGGTTCGTCCTCGTGGTGCGTCGCCCACTGCTGACCATCAGCTCGTCGATGGTGGCCTGGCAGAGCGGTCGGTTCGTGTCGCAGCGCGGCCTCGCGGGCTGGTGGGGAGACGCGTGGTCGTTCCCGCTGGTCGACGGCTGGGAGCGGCTGATTGGCGCTCCGCTGGCAACGGTGTGCGCGACGCAGTGGGCAGCGATTAGCGAGGCCGCGCTCGACGCATTGGAAGGACTTCCGCGCGACCGCTGGACCGTGGCTTCCTTCGAAGAACTCCTCGATGAGCCTGAGACCGAACTCCGGCGCATCGCGGCCGACCTCGGACTTCAGTGGAACGGCGAGGTGCCGAACCCGATCCCGCCGACATCGACGTGCGTCACGCCACCCGACTCCGGTGCCTGGCGAGTCAACTCGAGCGAGGTGGCGCAGGCGCTCG
>CALQEM020000326.1:0-3514 GCA_943329595.2 Bifidobacterium breve | reverse complement strand
GACTCGACACCAGCACTCCCGTCGTCGGCGACATCCACGGGGCCCCATGTGTCGCTGCTGCGACCCTCTCAGCCCGTGGCAGGCGTCTCCATGACCCGTGAAGGTGAAGTCTGGCCAGTTCTTGGCCCGCACGGGACGGTTTATCCGCCCGCCACCGCTCCTACAGTTCTGAGCAGGAAGACTGGTCACAGTCTCGCGAGGAGGAGCCTGAACCGTGCTGGATCCGCCCCAGTTCCTCGACCTTCCCGCCCGCCAAAGCCGCCCCCGAAGCAGGGGCCTCACCCACGTGCTCGACAAGGGACTCACACCCGAGGGCACGTCCGCCCTGCTGTCCCAGGCCGGGCACCTCATCGATATCGCCAAGATCGGCTGGGGTATCGGCTATGTCGACCCCACCCTCGTCACGCGCGTCGCCCTCTATCGAGCAGCGGGAGTTGAGGTCAGCCTCGGGGGCACGCTCCTTGAGGTGTGCGCGCGCCAGAATCGAGTCGACGAACTGCGCGACTGGGCGCTGTCGTGCGGAGTGAGCATGCTCGAGGTGTCCAACGGCCTCGACCGCCTCGACCGCGAGGCCAAGACGGCGCTCATCCGCCGGCTTACCCCGCACTTCGTCGTTGCCGCCGAGGTGGGCGCCAAGGACGCCAGCGTTCCGGTGGTCACCGCCGACTGGATCGCCGACATGAAGGCCGACCTCGAGGCGGGGGCGCAGTGGCTGGTCACCGAGGGCCGCGAGAGCGGCACCGTGGGCATCTACTCGGGCGACGGCTCCGTGCGCGACGACCTCATCTCGGCTATCGCCGACCAGTTGCCCATCGACCGGGTGATTTTCGAAGCACCAAACAAGGCGCAGCAGGCGTGGTTTATCACGGCGGTGAGCCCCGAGGTCAACCTGGGCAACATTGCGCCCGACGACGTGCTACCGCTGGAGACCCTCCGGCTCGGTCTGCGCGCCGACACGGCGCTCGCGCTTGAGCCCGGCTCGGAGGCCCGATGCCGCTAACTGAAAGCCTGAGTATCGAGCCATTCGGTGAGAGGCTAAGCCCATGATCTCCCTGCCCGAGCCAAATACGCTGACCCGCCCCTACCGCGGACTCTCGGCTCAGGAGGCCGACATCGACCTCCGCGACGAGGCCGCGATCGCGCACTACATCCTTGGCCGCGAGGTGTACCGCCGCACCGAGTGGCTCCTGCTGTCGAACGGCGACGACCGCGCACTGATCGAGGTGCGCAAGGAGTCGTTCGACCCGCTGTTCTCGCCCGTCATCGAGGCGCGCGTGCTCGCGCTGCCCCACCGCATCGTGTGGATTGAGGACGACCAGACCGACGTCGGCAACCCGACGCAGCTTGCCCTCACCGCCCTGCGCCACCAGCGCGACGACGCCGACGCCTACGCCGTCAAGGGCAGGTTCGAGCACATTAACGTCATCTGGAAGCCGCAGCCCGTCACCGTGATCGTCACCGAGGTGGTGCCACCCGAGCCGGCCAAACTGCTCGAGCTCGCCAAGCTCGCGGTGGGCTTCGATGAGGATCTGCCGCCCCTCAACCTCGTGCTCGACTCGGTCGACATTCGCACGATGGCCGCCGACAATCCGGCATCGGGCTACCTGCTGCCCTGTCGCGGATCAGGGGTCGACCTGCCCGCCGAGGTGTCGTTCCTCGACACGCGCCCGGCCGAGCGGCTCGACTGGACCCTCATCGGCTGCGAGCGCTCTCTCCAGTTCCACCGACACTTCTACGGTGACGAGCCGACGCAGGTCGACTTCTGCCCCAACCGACGCTCGGCACAGCTCGAGGGCGACCCGCTGGTGCTCACCAAGTGCTGCCTGCTCGAGCGCGGGGTTGAGGTGCGCGGAAACACGGCCATCGTGCCGTGGGGCTCCAACCTCGATGAGGTGCGGCTCGCCCTTCGCCTCATCACGGGGGTCGGGCCACTGCCCGAGCCCAAGCAGATCGGGTCCGCGCTCTCGCCATGAGCGCCCACCTCACCGACTCCGCGGTCTACGGACACCTCTGGGGTACCGACGAGACCCGGGCGATGCTCAGCGACGAGGGACGGCTGCGCGCGTGGCTCGACCTGCTGGGCGTGCTCGCTCAGGCACAGGCCGATGCCGGACTGGTTCCGCGAGAGGCCGCTGACTCGATTGTCGAGGCCGTCGACGGCTGGCTTCCCGACCCCGTCGAGGTGGGGGCGCTGACGCGAGCCACCGGGCACTCCACCCTCGGCCTCATCCGGGTTCTTGAGCAACGACTGCCCGAGCACGCGCGCGAGTGGGTGTACTACGGCGCGACAGTGCAGGACCTCAGCGATACCTGGTCGGTGCTCGTGATGAGGCAGATGACCGCCATTGTGCTCCGCGATCTCGCCGTGGCTCGCGCGGCCGCGGTGCAACTGGTGCGCGCGCATCGCTCGACGCTCATGTGCGGACGCACCCACGGCCAGCCCGGACTACCCATCACCTTCGGATTCAAGGCGGCCATGTGGGCCGACGAGCTCGACCGTCACATCCGGCGGCTCGAGGCGAGTCGTGCCGAGCGCGAGGTAGTGCAGCTCGGAGGTGGGCTCGGCTCCATGGAGTTCTGGGGCGAGGCCGCCGAGCCGATGATCGACTCCTTCGCCCTGCGTCTCGACCTCGGCGTCGCCCCCCTTCCCTGGCTCACCGCGAGAGACAGATTCGCAGAGTTCATCACCCAGCTGGCCATGGTCGCGGCAACCATCGCCAAGATCGGCGACGAGGTGTACGAACTACAGCGCGCCGAGATTGGTGAGCTGCGTGAGCCGCTGGCGGCCGGAACCGTGGGCAGCATCACCATGCCGCACAAACGCAACCCCGAATGGGCCGAGCACGTCAGCACGCTGGCCCGACTGGTGCGGGTCAACGCCGACCTCGCCATCGAGGGCATGATCCACGGGCATGAGCGCGATGGCCGGGCCTGGAAGACAGAGTGGGTGGTGCTCCCGGAGGTCTGCCACTTCACGGCGGTCAGCACCATGGCCGCTGTTCGCATCCTCGACGGGCTCGAGGTCGACTCCGCGCGCATGCGCGCCAACCTCGACGCCCAGAGGGGCTACGTGCTGAGCGAGCCGGTCATGCGTGCGCTTGCCGACAGAGTGGGTAAGCACACGGCCCACCGCATCGTGTACGAGGCCGCGCTGTCGGGCAGCGAGCGCGGAGTCGACCTGCGCACCGCCCTGCGCGACGACGGCAGGCTCACCGACATCAGTGACGTCGAGCTCGACACCCTGCTCGACCCCGCGCTGGCTCTCGGCTCAATCCCCCGGTTCATCGACGCACTGCTGCAGCGCCTCGATGGCTGACCTCGACCTGTCGTCGATCCCCCGCGAGGGCCTGGCACTGCTGCCGACCCCCCTGCACCTAGCGCCCCGACTGTCGGAGGCGCTAGGGGTCGAGGTGTGGTTCAAGCGCGACGACCTCACCGGGCTCGGACTCGGGGGCAACAAGGTGAGACCCCTCGAGTTTCTCCTCGGCGATGCACTCGCGAGGGGCTGCGACGT
>CALQEM020000325.1:0-3587 GCA_943329595.2 Bifidobacterium breve | reverse complement strand
GAACCGTGGCCCAGGCCAGCAGCCTCGGCGTCGCCGTGGGCGCGCAGGTGGGGTATCACGACCTGCGCGGTTTTGGCCGTCGGGCCATCACCATCGAGGCTGAAGACCTCGAGGCCGACGTGCTCTACCAGCTGTCTGCACTCAACGGGCTGGCCCGCGCCGAGGGTACTCGAGTCACCTACCTCAAGCCTCACGGGGCGCTCTATCACCGCACCCTGGTCGACCCCGAGCAGGCCGCCGCCGTGATCGCAGCGATCGGTGCTTTCGGGGTGGCCCTGCCCGTGATGACCATGGCTCCCGGAGTGCTCTCCGACCTCGCCCTCGCTGCCGGACTCACGGTCATCCGCGAGGGCTTCGCCGACCGTGCCTACGGCACCGATGGGCGGCTGGTGCCGCGCTCTCAGGATGGCGCGCTGCTGCACGAAATCGACGCCATGGTGGCTCAGGCCATTCGGCTCGCCGAATCGGGAGCCGTCGACAGCATCTGCCTGCATGGCGACACACCCGGAGCGGCGGGCAATGCCGCCGCCGTGCGTCGGGGGCTAGCCAGTGCCGGTATCGATGTGCGGCCCGCACATGACATCGACTAACGACGCGCCGCTCACCGGCACCCACACCCGCCTCGGCCCCGTGTGCGTGCGCCCCTACGGCCACGACCACCTGCTGATTGACGTCGACGGGCCGCTGGCGGTCTCCGCGCTGCGCGTCGCCCTCGAGCGCGACCACCCCGACCTCCGCGCACGCCCGGGTTGGACTTCGGTGCTGGTGCGCTCCGACAACCCCGGCCGACTGCTCACGCTCGTCCTGAATCTCGACATCGATCTGACAGACGCATCACCACCACCGGCCGTCTCGCCGCCTCGAGTGATCGACGTCGTGTACGACGGGCCCGACCTCGGCCTCGTAGCCTCGCTCACCGGGCTCACGCCCCACGAGGTGATCACCGCACATTCGGCCAGCCTCTACCGGGTCGTGTTTCTCGGCTTTACCCGCGCGTTCGCCTACCTCGACGGGCTCGACCCGCGCCTGTCGATTGTTCCGCGACTCGATACGCCCCGCGTGCGCGTGCCCGCGGGCTCGGTCGGAATCGCGGCGGGCCAGACCGGGATCTACCCGATGGCCAGCCCGGGCGGCTGGCACCTCCTCGGCCACACCGACGCCGTGCTCTTCGATGCCGCGCGCGTTCCACCCTCGCTCCTCGCCCCTGGCGACCTGGTGAACTTCCGCAGCGTGCACGAGGCGGTCACCACATGACCGCGCACTTCGAGGTACTCGCCTGCGGCCCCCAGGTGCTCGTGCAGGATCTCGGCCGCGACCTGGCCGAGTGGGGAGTAGCGCGCTCGGGAGCCGCCGACCGGCGCGCCCTCGCGCTGGGAAACCGCCTGGTGGGCAACCGGGCCACCGCGGCCGGACTGGAGTCGTTGATGGGAGGGGTGGCGCTGCGGCTGACCAGTGGTGGCGTGGTGGCGGTCACGGGCGCTGACTGCCCTGTCGTTGTCGCCGGTCGCGCGGTCGACATGAATCGGTCGCACCGACTCGAGCCCGGCGCCGTGCTTGAGGTGGGGTCCGCGACCTCCGGGCTGCGCGTCTACGTGAGCATGCGCGGCGGAATTGCGGTGGAGCCGGTGATGGGAAGCCGCTCACGCGACGTGCTCGCACAGGTGGGCCCAGAGCCCCTCGTGCCCGGCGCCCGAGTGCCGCTAGGCGACAACTACGAGCGCGAGGCGTGGAATGAGTTCGTGGTGCCCCCACGCCCTCTCACCGCCTTGCGAGTAGCCCCCGGGCCCCGAGCCGACTGGTTCTCCCCTGCAGCCGCCCACGCACTAACGTCGACCTCGTGGACGGTTCAGCCGGCCAGCGACCGCACCGGGGTGCGGCTGAGTGGGAAGGCTCTGGGCCGTCGCATCGGGGACCTTCCGAGCGAGCCCACAGTCATTGGGGCGATTCAGGTTCCGCCCGACGGCCAACCCATCGTGCTCGGGCCCGACGCCGGCGTGAGCGGCGGCTATCCGGTGCTCGCGGTGGTGCTCGACGCCGACGTCGACGCCCTAGCGCAGGTACGTCCCGGCGAGCAGGTCCGATTCCGCTGGGCCTGACCGCCGGGACGCCGTGCCCGCGCGCTGGAACCTACTCAGTTGACGTGTCGAGGGACGAGTTGACGACCGCCACCACCGAGCGCACTCCCCCATCGTCTCCGCTGAGCTGATAGGTGGGAATCAGCACGACCGCACCGTTGGTCTGGACGTACTGAGCGAATCCAAGCTGGGCCTTGGTGATGACCACCGAGGCCACCGGCCAGCCGAACTTCGCGCCCGGCGTCATCGGCGCGGGAGCCTCGGTTGGCAGGGTCGGAGCAACCGGCTCGCTCGTCGAGGCTGTGGTGCCCGACCCACCCGACCCATCCGACGACCCAGCCGAGCCATCGGCCGCGACGGCCGGACCAGCCTCAGCCACGCCTTCGCTCCTCGAGCTCTTGGCCGTGGCGTCGCCCATCATCGGCATTGGCCCGCCGTAGAACCCCGAGTACACGGGGTCGTTCAGGCGAGCGACCGCCTCCTGGGCCGACACCACGTCATACGTGCCGAGCGATACCAGGGGGGCCAAGCTTCCGTTCGCGTTCGCGATGCGGTTGCCGTGGGCCACGCTGATCCACCACATCGCACCGGTTTGCTGGCCGTCGACCACCTGGGCTCCCGTGACGTAGGTGAGCACCGTGTCGCTGGTGTCGTCGCCGGTCCAGACGAAGCCCGCAGGATCGATTCCGACGTCCTTCATTACACCCTTCGCGACGGCGATCGCATCATCGGCGCTGGGCCCACGCTTGGGCTCGACGGTGGGGCATGGTGTGGAGGGCACCCCCAGCGGCGCGTCGCTGGCGGCCGGCGCGGGCATCGGCTCAACGCTGATGCAGCTGCGCGGGTCGGCCGACGGGTCGTAGGAGTAGAAGTTGCTCATTCCGTCGAGCATCAGCGAGACCATCGGGCCGGTGCCATCCTGCGCGCCCACGACCCACGTGCCGTTGGCCACTACCGGCGCACCCTTAATGCCCAGAGCCTTGGCCAGTGCGGAGATCGTCGACTTCGCGTCGACGGCGCGGGCGTCGTATGCCCAGGCCGTTGCCTTGCCAGCGTCGGCGGACAGTCCGTCGCCAGCGGTGTACACCGTTCTGCCCGAGTAGCCGTAGTACGGCATCGAGAGCTTGGAGTCTGCCTGGGGCGCGCCGAGGGCTGCCGAGGCACCCGGAGCCATCTCGATCGAGGGTGCCGCCCCCGGGGCTGACGAGCCAGAGGAGTCAGTATTCAGACGGAAAGCCTCCGTGGCCACGACCTGCGCTCCGCCATTCGACCTGCCGGCGGTGAAGCCGACCCCTGCTGCGAGGGCCACCGCACACGCGGCGGCGGCGACCGGAATCCACAGGGCGCGCTTGTTCCGGGCCCGAGCATGGCGGCGGCTCGCCACCTCGTCGTGAGCGGTGGTGGAGGCAGGACCTGCCTCGCCGAGCCGCTCGTCGACCGACAGCCTGATGGCCACGGTCTCTGCCGAGGAGGCGCTGTCGGGGCCGGGCGGGCCGGCCGGGTCGGCGGCGG
>CALQEM020000324.1:0-3613 GCA_943329595.2 Bifidobacterium breve | reverse complement strand
CCCAAGCCCCCCGCACGTCAGCTCAAGATCAAGAAGAAGGCCTGCGTCTTCTGCCGTGAAGACGCCATGCCGATCAACTACAAGGATGTGCCGCTGCTGCGCAAGTACATCTCCGACCGGGGCAAGATCCGTGCCCGTCGGGTCACCGGCAACTGCACTCAGCACCAGCGCGACATCGCGATGGCGGTCAAGAACGCTCGCGAAGTTGCTCTGCTCCCCTACACCGCCTCGGTGCGCTGACCCTTACCCGACCAGGAGTCGAACCATGAAGCTCATCCTCACTGACGAGGTCTCTGGCCTCGGTGCCCCCGGCGATATCGTCGAGGTCAAGGACGGCTACGGCCGCAACTTTTTGCTGCCTCGCGGCCACGCTGTTGCGTGGTCCAAGGGCGGCGAGAAGCAGATCGCCCAGATCAAGCGTGCGCGCAGCGCGCGTGAGATCCGCAGCGTCGAGCACGCGCAGGAAGTCACATCGGCCCTGACCGGGCTGTCCGTGGTGGTCACCCAGCGTGCCGGCGAGGGTGGGCGGCTCTTCGGATCCGTCTCCAGCGCCGACATCGTTGCGGCGATTGCGGCGGCCGGTGGCCCGACCCTCGACAAGGCCATGGTGCGCATTCCGATGCCCATCAAGGAGGTCGGTGCGCACACCGTCACGGTGGCGCTGCACTCGCAGGTGGTCGTTAACCTCACGCTCGAGGTTGTCGCTGCCTGACCCGCTGAACCCTTCCACGGGGCACCTCGTGCCTGTGGACAACACCGTCCCGTCCCCCTTGAAGTCAGGGGTGGCGGGACGGTGTCGTTACTCTCAGTGAGCCTTGTCGACACGCCCGGCGACCAATGTTTGCACACAGGGGCATTGGTGCATTGCCGCAGGTCACAGGCTTGAATGCCGCCAAAAATTCTCGTGGGTCCCCACCTTATCCACAGGTTGACAGACTCTGACTCCCCGTCATCCCCATGGTTATCCACATGTCTGTCCACAGGGGGTGTCGACATGATCTCCGGCCCTCCCCTAACGTCAGTGGTCAGGCGATTGTCAGGGTGCTCCTGTACAGAGGAAGTAGCCAGATTGTTGTGTCCGCCACCACGCCAGAGGAGTCCCCATGAGCGTCGCGGAGTTTCCGCGTTCGGCTGAGAGCTCGATGCCCGACCGGCTTCCTCCCCAGGACATCCCTGCCGAGCAGAGTGCGCTCGGGGCCATGCTGCTGAGCAAAGATGCCGTCGCCGATGTGATTGAGACCCTGCGCGAGACCGATTTCTACCGACCGATCCACCAGACCATCTATGCGGCGATCATCGACCTCTACGGCCGGGGTGAGCCCGCTGATGCCATCACGGTGGCGTCGGCCCTGTCGAAGACGGGCGAGCTCGTCCGCATCGGCGGGGCGCCCTACCTGCACACCTTGGTGGCCGGCGTACCCACGGCGGCGAACGCCTCCTACTACGCGCGCATCGTGTCTGAGCGCGCGGTGCTGCGACGCCTGGTTGAGGCTGGCACCCGCATCACGCAGATGGGCTACACCGCCGATGGCGAGATCGACGACTTGGTCGACCGCGCCCAGGCCGAGGTGTACGACGTCACCGAACGTCGCATGAGCGAGGATTACCTGCCGCTCAGCGCGCTCATGAACGATGCCCTCGCCGAGATCGAGGCCATCGGCAACCGCGGCGGCCAGATGGTGGGCGTGCCCACCGGGTTCGCCGACCTCGACCGCCTCACCAACGGGCTGCACCCCGGCCAGCTCTGCATCCTCGCCGCCCGGCCCGCCATCGGCAAGGCGCTTGCACTCGATACCCCACTTCCCACTCCCACGGGCTGGACCACCATGGGCGACGTGCGCGTGGGCGATGAACTCATCGACGCTCACGGTCGACCGACTCGCGTTGTCGCGACAACCGACGTGTTAGTTGACCGTCCGTGCTACGAAGTCGAATTCGCCGACGGTTCCACTGTGGTGGCCGATGGTCAGCACCAGTGGGTCACAAGCACTCGGGCCGAGCGCAAGGCCGTCTATGCCGCACAGCACCTGCCGACACAACGCCGACTGCCAGTGTCGAGCGAGGTACGTCACGACATTGAGTGGGCGCTTCTCATGGTCGAGCCCAGCGACACAATGACGGCCACCGAACTCGCCGCGCTGCTGCAGATGCAGCCTGGGGCAACTGCGGTGCAGTCGCTGCTTCGCGAAGTGGGCTCGATCGGAACTCGCCCAGTCACCAAGCGGGTCCGCGCTTATACCTACCCTGCGCGCGCGCTCAACGTCGTGGGCCGACCTGAACTCGCTTCGCTGGCCGAGTCGGGGTCACTCGTCACTCTCGTTGAGGTGTGCGATGCGCTCGGTGTCGGGCGCAAGAGTGCACGGTCGCTGCTTCGTGGCGCAGGAGTTCCTGAAGTACCGCAGACCGTTTCGGCGCGAACAGGTCGTCAGCTTGACGTCATCTGCTACCCCGCAGAGCCGCTCTTGAATGCCGCACGTCGTTACGCGATGTCACCGGTCAACGACCAGCGCTCGCGTCACCCACAGCCATCACATATTCGTACCACCGAGCAAATCGCACAGTCGCTGCACTGTGCTGATGGACGAGCGAATCACTCGGTACAGCTCACCAAGCCGCTGCAATTCCCTGAAGCCGATCTTCTTGTTCCGGCGTACACCTTGGGTGTCTGGCTCGGTGACGGAACGAGCGCGGCCGCGCACTTCACCTCGGCTGACCCGCAAGCCGATCTGCGTGCGCTCGACGTGTTGAACAACAAGCACATTCCTGCGCGGTACTTGCGTGCGTCGATCAACCAGCGGCGTGAACTATTGCGCGGATTGCTCGACACCGATGGCACCGTGATGCGCACCGGTGTTGTGCAGTACACCACCACCAGCAAGCCATTGGCCGACGATGTACACGAACTCGTTGTCGGACTCGGCTATCGCGTTGGAGTGTCGACGAAGTTGGTTGCAGGTCGCAGTGAGGCATCCAGCACGGCCTTCACACTGTCGTTCAGTACCGACGACGATGTGTTCGGGCTAGACCGCAAGCGCGCTCGCCATGCTGCGACGCGCGGTCGTCAATTCCAGCGCCGCGACAGCCGATTCATCACACGAGTCACGCGCATCGACTCCGTCCCGGTGCGATGTGTTGAGGTCGATAACGCTGAACACCTCTACCTCGCAGGCCGATCGATGATTCCCACTCACAACTCCACGCTGGGCCTCGACCTCGCTCGGTCGGCATCCATCAAGCACGGCCTCACCAGTGCCATCTTCTCCCTCGAGATGAGCCGCAACGAGATTGTCATGCGGCTGCTGTCGGCCGAAGCTCAGATCGCCCTGCACTCCATGCGCAGCGGCACCATGGGCGACGCCGAGTGGACCCGTCTCGCCCGCCACATGTCGGCGGTCAGCGAGGCTCCCCTCTTCATCGACGACTCGCCCAACCTCACGATGATGGAAATTCGTGCCAAGGCGCGCCGACTTCGCCAACGCCACGACCTGCGGCTTGTCATCGTCGACTACCTGCAACTCATGACCAGCGGTCGCAAGGTCGAGTCGCGCCAGCAGGAGGTCAGCGAGTTCTCGCGCCAGATGAAGCTGCTCGCCAAGGAGCTCGAGGTTCCGGT
>CALQEM020000323.1:0-3641 GCA_943329595.2 Bifidobacterium breve | reverse complement strand
GGCAGTGTTGTTCGGCTGGTACACGGTGCAGAAGACGCGCAGCTTGGGGGCGCCGATGGGGAAGTCGAGGAAATTGCTGCCCGACCCCTTCACCCCCGTCGCGCCGAAGCACCGTCCGCCGTTGCGGTGCGAGGCGTGCTCGCCCTGGCCCGACGAGCCGGTGAAGGCCGAGATGCCCTGGAGCAGGGCCTTCTCGGTCAGGAACTTGCTGTTGGGCTGGTTGAGGTCGCCGCTCTGGGCCGCGTTGATCAGCTTGTTGGTGTTGAGCCCGCCGTTGATCGCGCGAGTGAGCCCGCCGACCATGAGCGAGAGCACCACGATCGCGACCAGCACGAACACGAGCGAGGCGCCCGCGTCATCGCGAATGTCGCGCAGTCGCCCGAGGACACGGCCAGCCATCAGGGCATCACTCCAAAGAGGGTCAGGGGTTGGGGCACGTCCACTGCTGTGCCCCTGGTTGCGGGGTTGAGCGTCAGGCTAAACGCCACACGATTGACGCTGGCGACTGGTGCGCACCCGGCGACGGTGGCGAAGTACGGGGTAGTGGCCGTCTGCTTCTCGCAGGTGATCACCGGGTTGCTGACCGAGTCGGCGAGTTGGGTGCTGTTCGCGACCCCTCCGCCAGTGGCGCACTCGAACCTCATGAGCGCCCCCCCGGCGTTGACGGCGTACCAGACGCTCTTGTTCGAGGTGGTGCGCACATTCGTGGTCGTGAGGGTGAACAGCGGGGTGCCGGTGCCGCACGGGGCGACCCCGCCGGTGGTGATCGTCGACGCGGAGTTGATGTCGCTCGGGAACACGTAGCCGACGAGAGTGGTGTCCTTGGAGCGCTCGGCCCGCTCCATCGAGCCGCTCATCGTGCGGAGCACTGAGACCAGCGTGAACCCCAGGGTTCCCATGACCAGCACCATGATGGTGATGGCGACGAGCAGCTCGGGCAGGGTGAACCCGGCGTCGCTGTCGACGCTGGCGTCGCGACGTGCAGGGCTCATGCGGTGCCCTGGTAGACGTTCGCCTTGAGCACCGACGGGAAGCTGACGTCCCTGCGCACGACTTTGCCATTGCCCAGGTCGGTGGTGGTGTGGCCCATGGCGGTGACGGGCAGGGTGACCTGCAGGGCCGTGGCCGCCTCGCCCGCGGAGGCGTTCGGGTGGCCGGCGAGGCTGGTGCAGGGGTACACGGTCTGGGTCATGGTCGCGTTGCTGTCGACGCTGACGACGACGAGTCCGTAGGTGATTCCGGCGGTGTCCAGCGTCACGCCAGCGCTGCCGGCGGCGGCAGCGCTCGCCACCGCGGTGAGCTGGGCGGTCAGGGTGGTGTTGCAGATGCTGGCCTTGCCAGTGTTCGCGTCGTTGCGGTAGAGCGGCGTGGCCTTCGGCACGACGAAGCTCGACACTGCCTCGTACACCGACCGACCGGCCGACTGGGACGCCGACTGCGCCCGCAGGATCGTCGTGAGCGAGCCCGACAGCGTCACCGCGCCGATGAGGGCGATCACCACGAGCCCGACTATTCCGATGGAGACCAGGCTCTCGATCAAGGTCTCGCCGCGGTCGCCCGCGATCGCGCCCAGCCGTCGGCCGGGCGCGCCGGCCGTGCGAGCCATGCGTCCCTGGTCGATGCCCTGCGGCCGAGGCGTCACGTTGGCGCCTGCTGGAAGATTCCGTACATCGCGCTCACGAGCGCGACCGCGACGAACCCGACGACGAGCCCGACCAGTAGCACCACCGCAGGCTCGATCAGGGTGGTGACCTTCTTGATCTTGTGGTCGAGCTCGCGCTCGTAGAAGGTGGCGGCCACCTCCATCTGGTCCTCGAGGGTTCCGGTGGCCTCGCCAACGCGGATCATCTGCACGACGGTGCTGGGAAAGACCCCCGTGGCGGCGAGCGGGCCCGACAGGCCCCCACCCTCGACCATGCCCTGCTGCGCCTCGAGGAGCGCGTCACGGAAGACGACGTTGTTCATCGTCTCGGAGGTGACCCTCATCGCCGTGGTGAGCGGAACGCCCGCGTTGGCGAGCGAGGCCATCAGGCGGCAGAAGCGCTCGGTCAGCACCAGGTTGTAGAGGGAGCCGAGGACGGGCATTCGCAGGCGCACTCGGTCGAAGAAGGGCTTGCCCACCCCCCGGCGGATCAGCACCCACGAGGTCACGCTGCCCAGCACCACGAGCACCAGCAGCAGGAGTCCCCACCGAGTGATGAACTGCGTGATGGCCAGGAGCAGTCGGGTGGTGAGCGGCAGTTCGATCGACAGAGACTGGAAGAACTTCTCGAACTGGGGCAGCACGGCCACGGAGAGGATGAGCACGGTCACGAGCGCCATGGTCAGCACGACGGCCGGGTAGGTCAGCGCGCTGGTGATCTTGCGCCGCGCCTCGAGATCCTGCTCGACGTAGTCGGCCAGGCTGTCGAGCACCTGGTCGAGCCGCCCGGTGAGCTCGGCGCTGGCCAGAATGCGTCGGTAGTACAGCGGGAAGTCGCGCGGGTGCTGGTCGAAGGCCTCGGTGAGGGTGGCGCCGTTGCGGAGGTCGTCGGCGATCTGTGAGACGACCTTGCGCACGGCCCCGCTATCGCCGTCGCCCTCGATGATCGCGAGCGCGGCCAGCACCGGCACGCCGGCGCGCAGGAAGGCGGCCAGCTGACGGGACAGGTGCACCAGATCCTCGCGCTTGATGCGCGAGGGGGTGAGCTCGATGTTGAACCTCGAGCGCTCCTTCGGGGGAGGGGTGCTCGGGCCGTCGGGCAGGCCAGGGCCCAGCAGTCCGCCACCTTGGGAACCGGTCGCTGTCACTGTGTCACCCCACATCTGTCGGTCAGTTAGTTCGGTCTGGAACGTGTGCCTAGTGTGCCCTAAAGCGTGTGAACAGAGCGCATCACCTCGAGAATACTGGTGACCCCCTCCTCGACCAGGCGCACCGACTCGGCGCGCAGCGTCACCAGTCCGTTGGCCACGGCGAGGTCTCGCATCGCGTCGCTCGAGGGGCGCTCGTGCACCAGCCGCTCGGAGATCTCGGCGTCGACGTCGAGCACCTCGTAGATGCCGATCCGCTCGACGTAGCCGGTGCCGGAGCACCGGTTGCAGCCCGTGGCGGTGCGGAATCCGCCGGTCGCCGTGCCACCGATCTTCTGCCAGAAGGCGCGCTCCTCCGCCTTGGGCCGCAGGGCGCGCGAGCAGCCCGTGCACAGTCGCCTCACCAGGCGCTGGCCCACGATGGCGCGCACTGCCGAGGCGACGAGGAACGGCTCCACGCCCATGTCGATGAAGCGATAGAGGGCTGACACCGAGTCGGTCGCGTGCAGCGACGAGAACACGAGGTGCCCGGTGAGCGCCGCCTGAATCGCGATGCGCGCGGTCTCCTGGTCGCGGATCTCGCCGACCAGGATCACGTCGGGGTCCTGGCGAAGGATGGCGCGCAGCCCGGTGGCGAAGGTGACGCCGGCCTGCTCGTTGATGGAGATCTGGGTGATGCCCGGGAACATGTACTCGACAGGGTCCTCGATCGTCGTGATCGACCGCTCCTCGGCGTTGACCTCGCGCAGTGACGCGTACAGCGTGGTCGTCTTGCCGGCCCCGGTCGGTCCCGCGCACACCACCATGCCGAAGGGCGTGGCGATGGCCTCGGCGAAGCGCTTGTAGGCAAT
>CALQEM020000322.1:0-3662 GCA_943329595.2 Bifidobacterium breve | reverse complement strand
GGCTCGCGGTACTCGACGGGCAGTTGCTCGTAGCCCCAGCGCTGCCAGGTCGGGACCATGTCGTCCTCGGACTCGGCGACGACTCCGAGGAAAGGCTCCAGCCCGTGCTCCTCGGCGTCGACCACAGTGAGGGCCATGCCGTAGTCGACGAGAGCCTGGGCGAGCCGAGTGCCGCCGACCAGAACGGACCTGAAGGGCTCGTCGACGGCGAGGAAGTGGATGACTCCCACCTGCCGCACCAGGTTGGTGTGCACGACGAGGTAGCCAGCGGGAATGTCGTCGACCAGGGCGAGAATCTGGTGCACCACGCGTCCCTCTCGAACCGCGGGAAGAGTGCCGTTGTCAACCAGTTCGGGCACCGCGTAGGCGTAGTCGCCGAACCACCTCAGGTGGAGGTCGACGACAGCGTCTAGCCACGCGGGGTTGGTCTCGGCGCGAGGCTCGACGAAGGTGACGCTCACAACCCCTAGTCCGTTGTGGCGGGAGCCGGGGTCGCGGCTGAGTCGTCGTCGATGCTCTCCAGCTCGCTCATGCGCTGCCGCATGTTGCCCGCCTTGGCGGTGATGGCACTGAAGAAGTCGGACTCGGTGATCTCGCTGACCGCTTGCTCGCGCTTCTTGGCGTCAATCTCGACCGTGAGTCGCTTCACCTGCGTCTTCAGGTTGCGCTCACGGGTGCGGACCTTGTCGACCATGACTGCGAATGAATGCGCGAGGACTGCCATCTCGTCGGGGATGCGGGTGCGCACCACGTTGGAGACATCGACGTCATAGTCGCCAGCAGCGATGCGCTCGGTGGAGGCCGTGAGCCTCTTGAGCGGGCGGGTGAGCCAGGTCGACACCACGAGCACGAGGCAGAGAAGGAGGAGGTAGCCGACCAGCAGCAGCGGGAGAATGTTGCGTACTGCCTGCGAGCGCACGTCAGTGACGTACGCGATGTTGAAGTCGGCGGCCAGTCCGGCGATGACCGTGCCGCTGGCATCCTTGATGGGCGAGTAGGTGCTGATCCAGGTGCCATTGTCGTCGGTGTACTCGGGCTGGTCGACCGTCTGGGTCAGGCCCTCCTCCAGCGCCCGGTAGGCCTCAGAGTCCTCGCCGACGGTGTCGGCAACCGATCCTCGCCACTGGTTGGTGAAGGGGGGATTGGGGGTGACGGCTGACCATGAGGTGAGCCACACGAGCTTGCCGTTGGCGTCCTTCGCGTACGTGTAGGGCGAGTAGTTCTCGCCCACGCCCACGATGGTCTGCAGGCTCTGCAGCTCCTTGTTCGCCGCCACGTAGCGGGGGTCGTTGGTCGGGTAGGGATTCTTGGGGTCGTAGGTCGGCAGGTCCTTGAGCAGCGAGGCGAGGTCGGCGGAGTTCAGCGCCCTGGCCCCTCCCTCTGCGTAGGAGGAGAGTTCGTCGACCAGTCGGCTCTGGGCCTGCTTCCCGACGTAGTCGACGATGAACCACGCGAAGAAGCCGAAGAGAATCGTGAGGGCCACGGCGAAGGCGACCAGCATCTTTCCGCGCATGCCGAACCTCACCCTGACTGCTCCAGTGGGTTCGGGAGCTACGCCGGGTGCGGTAGCAGTAGTCGTCGCCATCGTTCCTCCAAGACGTGGTCCCCTGCCGACCGGCCGGGGACAAGCATTCAGGTGCGCCAGCGAGCATTCGCAGCGCCTATTCGGCTCCAAGGTACCATTGGTTTCCCTCAGGCCAGAGTCATCAGGGAAGTCTCTCCACCCACTGCTCGACCAGCGCCACGCAGGCGAGGAGTGCCGCGGCGAGTTCGTCCTCGCGACCGACGAACCGTGAGGTGGGGGTGGGGATGCTCACCGCCACTACGTCACCGTAGATCGAGGGCAATAGGGCCCCGACCGCGCAGATGCCGATCGAGTGCTCCTCACGGTCAAACGCGATCCCGGACTTGCCGACCGCGGCGAGCTCGGCCCGCAGGGCCTTGACCGTGGTGACAGTGGTGGGGGTGAAGCGCTCCAGGGGCGGGGAGACAACATGGTTCAGGTCGGCCTTGTCCATGGCGGCGAGCATTGCCTTGCCGTTGGCGCACGCGTGAAGGGGGAAGGAGTCTCCGACGGCGCTCACCGCGCGAAGCCGATGGTCGGAGACCACCTGGTCGAGGAACACTGCGCGATCACTGTCGAGGAGCGACAGGTCGACGGTCTCGTTCACCTCGCGCGACAGTGCCTCGAGGAAGGGCCGCAGCTCTGACAGCACCCCACGACGGGCCGACACCGACATGGCGATGATGTCGGGCCCGAGCCGATACGGACCGCGAGGCCCGAGCGACGCCACGTACCCGAGCTCCTCGAGGGCCAGCAGCAGCCGGCTGACCGTCGACCTCGGCAGGTCTACCCGCTCGCCTATCTCGGCCTGCGAGAGTCCGCCCGGGTGTCCCTGCAGGCTTCGCAGGATGTCGGCGGTGCGGGTGAGCACCTGAATCCCGGCCCGCCCACCGGGCTGTGCGCTCATGGAAATCGACACTAGCGGCCGGGAAGGGCGAGGATCTGCTCGGCCTGATCCGGTGCCGCGATGGGCAGGTCGAGGGCACGGACCACCGACGCGCCCTCGAGAGAGGCGGCGTGAGCCGCCTCCGCGATCTCGAGGGGCTGCGTCGGCAGTGTGGCATCGTCGGCCGTGGAGGCAATCGGGCCGGTGGGCGCCATCGTGATGATGACGCTCACTACACCGCCTTGGGGTTGGCGATCGCCACCAGCATGAGGGTGTCGGTGTCGGCACGGTTCGCGACCGACCGCACCTCACCCTCGTTCATGTGCAGGGAGTCGTACTTGCCCAGCACGTGCTCGACGCCGTCGACCGTCACCGCCATCTCGCCCTCGAGCACGACGTAGATGGACTCGGCGCGCACCGCAGACTCGTCGACAGTGGCGCCCGGGTGGTAGACCGACAGCCCCACCCAGTGGGCGGTGGTGTCGCTCGCCTCGTGGCCCTGAAGCCTGAAGGCGTCGACCGAGTGGTGCAGCGGTGGGTCGTAGCTGGGAGCCTCGCTGAACCTGGTGAACTCGGCCATGGTCAGGCCTGCCCGTTCTCGAGCCGGTACTCGCCGGTGGGGTCGATCATGGCCACCAGTCGCACGATGCAGCCGTCGCCGCCCACCCAGCGCCACGGGAACGCGGCGAAGGTGACGCGCTTGCCGGTGACGGCGTCGATGTCGCCGCCCACGTTCTCGAAGCCGTAGATCCCCTTGCTGAGAATCGCGCGGTGGCAGGGCTCCCACTCGGGGAAGTCGTCGAGCACCTTGCGGCCGGTCTCCTCCTCGTACTCCTTGACGGCCCACGGCAGCAGTCCGCCGGTGGCCTCAGAGGGCCCGTGCGGGCCGATGGCCGTGGCGAGCGGGTGGTCGAGGGCCTGCGTGTCGGTGCCCACGGCCTTGACGTTCATGTCGGCGAACCACTCGCCGGCCTCCTTGTAGAAGCCGGGGGAGTAGGCGTAGTACTCGGCGCTGTCGGCGTACTTGTGGTGCCATCCGGTGTTGACGAGCACGATGTCGCCGGCGCGCACCGGGGTGATCTTGCTGGCCGCGTCGAGGTCGGCGCCAGTGACTACCTCCCACTTGCCCTTGGGGATGTCGAGCACCACGCCGGTGCCGAAGAAGTTGTGCAGCGGGATCTCGTGCAGCAGGGGGGTGTTCTCGATCACGTG
>CALQEM020000321.1:0-3684 GCA_943329595.2 Bifidobacterium breve | reverse complement strand
CCAGCCCGACCGACGGAATGTCGATGCCCATTACTGCTCGCGAGGATTCGCGATCGCCACCAGCATGAGGGTGTCGGTGTCGGCTCGGTTCGCGACCGACCGCACCTCGCCCTCGTTCATGTGCAGCGAGTCGTACTTGCCCAGCACGTAGTCGGTGCCATCGACCGTGACCACCATCTCGCCCTCGAGCACGACATAGATCGACTCGGCGCGCACCGCAGACTCGTCGACGGTAGCGCCCGGGTGGTAGACCGACAGGCCCACCCAGTGGGCCGTGGTGTCGCTCGCCTCGTGGCCCTGCAGTCGAAACGCGTCGACCGAGTGGTGCAGTGGCGGGTCGTAGGTGGGAGCCTCGCTGAACCTGGTGAACTCGGCCATGGTCAGGCCTGCCCGTTCTCGAGCCGGTACTCGCCCGTGGGGTCGATCATGGCGACCAGGCGCACGATGCAGCCATCGCCGCCCACCCAGCGCCACGGGAACGCGGCGAAGGTGACGCGCTTGCCGGTGACGGCGTCGAGGTCGCCGCCCACGTTCTCGAAGCCGTAGATGCCCTTGCTGAGGATCGCCCGGTGGCAAGGCTCCCACTCGGGGAAGTCGTCAAGCACCTTGCGGCCGGTCTCCTCCTCGTACTCCTTAACAGCCCAGGGCAGCAGGCCACCGGTGGCCTCCGATGGTCCGTGCGGGCCGATGGCCGTGGCGAGCGGGTGGTCGAGCGCCTGCGTGTCGGTGCCCACCGCCTTGACGTTCATGTCGGCGAACCACTCGCCGGCCTCCTTGTAGAAGCCGGGGGAGTACGCGTAGTACTCGGCACTGTCGGCGTACTTGTGGTGCCATCCGGTGTTGACGAGCACGATGTCGCCGGCACGCACCGGGGTGATCTTGCTGGCTGCGTCGAGGTCGGCGCCAGTGACGACCTCCCACTTGCCCTTGGGGATGTCGAGTACCACGCCGGTGCCGAAGAAGTTGTGCAGCGGGATCTCGTGCAGGAGGGGGGTGTTCTCGATCACGTGGCCCGGAGCGTCGATGTGCGTACCCGAGTGCATCACCGTGGTGATCTTCTGGGTCAGAACGCGACTCTTCGCCATGCCGTGCAGGCGCTCAATCTTGACGTCTTCGAAGTAGGGCCAGGCCGGAACTCCGTGCCCCCACGGGTGCGACAGGTCGAAGAATTGAATATCGGCTTCCTTGGGGCTCACGGGCCAGGTCCAGGTCATGACGATTCCTCTCGTAGGTGGTGCGGCGATTCAGTGGGTGGCTAGTGCTGGGAGCG
Source organism: Bifidobacterium breve (assembly GCA_943329595.2). GTDB lineage: Bacteria > Actinomycetota > Actinomycetes > S36-B12 > CAIYMF01 > CAIYMF01. The sequence continues at coordinate 2,414 of CALQEM020000321.1, read as the reverse complement.
TGCGTGAAGCTGTGCGGTCACGTGTGCGGCGAGTTCGGCGGCAGCCTTCTCTCGGCGACCCTCGGGCCAGGCGAGAAAGCCCCGGCCGCTCTTGGCGCCGAGGTCACCACGCTCGATGAGGGTGGTGAGAATCGGGTTGGCGAAGGTGTCGGTACTGAGGCTGGGCAGCACGGCCTCGTGAATCGCGCGCGTGAGGTCGAGGCCGACGTAGTCGGCGGTTTCGATGGGGCCCATCTGTGCGAGTCGCAGACCAATGGTGTTGCGGCACACGAGGTCGGCGGTTTCGGCATCGCAGACGCCATCGGCCACGAGAGCGATGGCCTCGCGCCAGAGCGCGTGCTGCAGCCTGTTGCCCACGAAGCCCGGCACGTCGCGCTCGACGCGCACGGCCAGCTTGCCGAGGTGCTCGAGCAGGGCCACGGTGCGGTCGATCACCTCGGTCGAGGTGTGCTCGCCGCGCACCACCTCGACGATCGGAATGAGGTCCGGCGGGTTCCACCAGTGCGTGCCGACAACTCGGTCGGGGGCGGTGGCGAACTCGGCGATGCTGGTGATGGGTAGCACCGAGGTGTTGGTGGCGATGATCGCCCGCTCGGTGAGCTCGCTGATCGCAGCGATGAGCTGCTGCTTGGCCCCGAGATCCTCGATGATGGCCTCGGTGATGAAGTCGCTGTTGGCAACAGCCTCGGGCAGGCTCGTGCTCGAGGTGACCGTGCCCGGAGTGGATGACTCTGAGGCCATCTGGCTCGCAACGGCCACTGCGCCCTCGAGCAACTCGGCGTTGGAGTCGTGCAGCACCACGTCGGCGCCACCCCGAGCGATGATGCCCGCGATACGCCGGCCCATGAGTCCGGCCCCCACCACGGTGGCGAGGCGGACGTCTCCGGGGAGGGCGGGCTTCAGCACGCGGTGTACCCGCCGTCGAGGTAGAGCACCTGACCGGTCACAAACTTCGAGGCATCGCTGAGCAGGTACAGCAGGGCGCCCACGAAGTCGTCGGGCTCAGCAAACCGCTTCAGCGGAATGCGCGCGAACATCGCCTCGCGGGTGGCCCGACCCTTCTCGTCGTCGGCAAACATCCACGCTGTGAGTTCGGATCGGAAGACCGTGGGCGCAATCGCGTTCACTCGAATCTGCGCGCCACCCCACTCGGCCGCGAGCGTCTTGGCGAGCAGGTCGACCGCCGCCTTGGAGGGGCAGTAGGCCGAGTAGCCCGACCCCAGCCCCAGCTTGCCGCGGGTTGATGACACCAGAATGACGCTGCCGCCGCGGTTCTGCTCGAGCAGCACCCGGCCCACGGCCTGGCAGAGCAGCCACGAGCCCTTGACGTTGGCGTCCATGACGCTTTCCCACGTCTCGACGTCCATGTCGGTGATGAGGCCCACCTTGTTCATGCCCGACGCCACGAGCATGCCGTCGATTCCGCCGAAGGCGTCAACCGCAGCGGCGACGATAGCGGCTGCGTCGTCGGGTGTGTCAGGACGCCGCATCACGGTGATCACGTTGCCAGCGTCGACTCCGGCGTCAGTCAACTCGCTGACTAGTTCGCCGAGCGCCGTCGCGTTTCCGCCCGCGAGCGTGACCCTCGCGCCCGCCGCCGCAAGTGCGCGGGCCGCCACCGTGCCCAGTGACCCGGTGGCCCCCGTGATGAGAATCGATCGTCCCTGCACCGAGAAGAGGTCGAGGGGATTGGTCATCGCCGTGGACATCAGGCCTCCTGGTGAGGGTCAGTGGGTCACCGCGATCCTACAGAGTGGGACACCGCTCCCGATAGATGGGAGGAAAATAAATCTTGGGAGCTCGCGAGGTGCCGTGAGCCCTCAGGCGGGATCGAGCACGAAGTCGACCTCACAGTGCAGCAGACCGTCGTCGCCGGGGTTGAACTCAACGATGAGTGAGTCCTTCACGCCGAACACGGGGTCGCTGTCGAGGAACTCGCTGCGCTTGTCGAACACGTGCGTGGCGACCGACCTGAACCCCGGCGCGCTCGCTTTGACATGGATGTGGGCTGGGCGCATCGGGTGCCGAGCGGTGGCGACGAGCATGGCGCCGACCGGCCCATCGGCGGGGATCGGGTAGGGGGTGGGCCTGATGGTGCGAATCGCGTAGCGACCCTCGTCGTCGCTGCGATAGATGCCTCGCAGGTTGGTGGGGGGCTGCACGTCGGGCTGCTGCACGGCGTAGAACTTGTTGGCCGAGTTCTGCCACACGTCAAGCACCGCGCCGGCGATGGGCGTTCCGTCGGAACTGAGAACTCGTCCCGAGACGATCGACTCTTCGCCGTCGTCCTCGAATTCGATCATCGACTCGCCGAACCCTCGCTCGGGCGAGCCAGGGACGTAAAAGGGACCCAGCACCGTGGGCTCGGTGACACCGGCCGTGTCGCTACCGTGATTGATCATGTCGACCATCAT
>CALQEM020000320.1:0-3693 GCA_943329595.2 Bifidobacterium breve | reverse complement strand
TCCCCATTTCCGAAGGGGCCGCGGCGATCGTGCTGTCGATTCCGTGCCATCCGGCGCTGAGCGATGACGACGTCGAGCGTGTGGCCGCCGCACTCCGAACAGCTGTCCAGGCATGAGCGACCACAGCACCGACGGGCTGACTCCGCTGCACTCGGTGATCGACGTCCGTGGCCGACTGCTCGTCGGGGAGTTCCCCCACCAGAGTCCGTTCGAGGTTCACCGCTTCTTCGTCGTCAGCGAGGTCCCCGAGGGAGTCAGCCGCGGCGGCCACGCACACCGCGCATGTCATCAATTCGTGGTCGTCCTCAGCGGAACGGTCACGATCGACGTGTCTCATGAGGCGACCCATCGGCGCCTCGTGCTGGGCAGCCACGACGCGGGCCTGCACATCCCCCCGGGCGTCTTCGCGCGCCAGTCGGACTTCAGCCCCGGGGCGATCATGCTCGTGCTGGCCAGCGAGCCCTACGACCCTGACGACTACGTCGACTGGGACGACCGGGACGACTCAGGCGGCCACGGTCGGGAACCGTCGGCCCCCTGACGCGAGTCGCCTAGGCCCCCGTCTCGGCGAGCGGCTTCCTCGACTCGACCCAGCGCCCGTAGGCGGCAGACCAGGGCGGCGCGGTGACGCCGTGCACGATCACGCTGAGCAGCACGGTCACGCCGAGCACGCCCGTATGCACCATTCCCACCTGGCCTCCGAGTTCCTCGGAGGCGATGAGGGCGAACACCACGGTGGCGAGGCCGCGCGGCCCGAACCACCCGATGAACAGTTGGGTGCGCACCGCGAACCCGGTTCCGACGAGGCACACGAGGACCGGCACCATCCTCAGGGCCGTGAGGGCGAGCACGGCGAACACCACGTTGGGCCAGGTCACGAAGTCGAGCACCCGGCTCACGAAGAGCAGCCCGAACAGCGACCACACCGCGTATTCGAGCAGGGTCGAGATCGACTCGGTGCTCACCAGTGAATCGTCCCGCACGGCCGGCCAGTGACCCCGTGTCGCCGCGAAGGCCGTCCCTGCGACGAACGCGGCGATGAACCCGTTGCCGTGCACGACCGTGGCGCCGAAGTAGGCGAGCAGCGGGATGACAGCCACTGCGAGCGGCACCAGCGACGGTAATGCGGCCCCCCTCGCGGAGGCCGCCGACAGCACCCGGCCACTCACGAATCCGGCGACCACCCCCACCATCACGCCGATGACCAGTTCGACCGCGGCGTCAGCCACGGCCCGTCCCACCGCGAGGTCGCTCGAGTCCGCGGCAGCCACCAGCGCGAAGAGCACCACGGGAGTAACCAGGCCGTCGTTCAGCCCGCTCTCGCCGTTGAGGATGCGCCGCACGCGCAGGGGGACGACCGGGTTCAGCACCGTCGCCGCTCCGAGCCCCGCGTCGGTCGGTGCGAGGGCGGCCGCGATGAAGAGCGCGAGCCAGATGCCGACGCCGGGGAACAGGAGGTGAGCCAGTCCCCAGCCGAGGAGGATGGTGAGCGGCAGCCCGATGAACAGCAGGCGCGTCAGGGAGCCGCGGTCGCGGAGCAGCGCACGGGGTCGAACCTGGGCCGCGTCGTGGAAGAGGATCATGGCGAGGGTCACCTCGGCCAGCAGTCGCACCGAGGTCATGTCCGGACGCAGCGACGCCGGGCCGAGTCCCACGATGGCACCCGCGACCGTGAACACGATGGCGGCACTCACGAACGACGCTGCCAACCGCTTCGAGAGGGCCGTATAGGCGACCACCACGAGGGCGAACACCGCGATCGACGTCACGCACACTCCTCCGACTGGTGCCCGAAGTCTAGGCGCTTGACCTGTGCCTGCAGGCCTGTGGAATGCACTCGACCATCGGGGCGGCCCAACGCATGTCCGGCACGCACGCCGGCCCTCACGTACAGTCGGCGTGTGTCACCCACCGCACTCCTCGCCGAGACCTCCCTCGACGGCGACTGGAGGTCCCTTTTCTGCATCGTCCTGGTCGCTGCGGCGATCCCACTCCTGGTCGGCCTGCTCAACATTCGGGTCGCCGAGGTGGTGTTCCTGATCGTCGGCGGCATCATCCTCGGCCCCGAGGTGCTCCGTCTGGCCACGCTCACCGAGGCCATCACCCTGATGAGCGAGCTCGGGCTCGGCTTCCTGTTCTTCTTCGCCGGCTACGAGCTCGACCGGGCCGTGCTGCGAGGACAGACCGGCCGGCTCGCCCTCGTCGGCTGGGTGGTCTCCGTTGGCCTGTCCATCGTCGCCGTCACCCTGCTGTTCAGCGGCGGCATCATCCAGGACTCGCTCGGCGTCGCCATCGCCCTCACCAGCACGGCCCTGGGCACCCTTCTGCCCACGATCCGCGACAGCGGCCGACTCGACACCGTCTTCGGCCGCAACTTCATGGCGGCCGGAGCAATCGGCGAGTTCGGTCCCATCGTGGCCATCTCCGTCCTGCTGGGCAGCAGGTCCTCGTGGCTGGCCTTCCTCGTGCTGGTGACCTTCCTCGCGCTCGCCGTCGCGGTTGCGATCCTGCCTCGCCGCTTCCTGAACCCTCGGGTCCTCAGCATCATCGAGAGGGGCCACTCGACCAGCTCGCAGACCGCGGTGCGCATCGTGGTGGTGCTGCTGGTCGGCCTGCTCACCCTCGCCAGCACGTTCGAGCTCGACATCGTGCTCGGCGCCTTCGCCGCAGGCATCATCGTGCGCCTGTACGTGCCGCACGGCTCGGTGTCGCCCATCGGGAGCAAGATCGAAGCGGTGGCCTTCGGTCTGTTCATCCCGCTCTTCTTCGTGGTCACCGGGGTCAAGCTCGACGTCGTCTCCATCATCGAGAACCCCGCGCGCCTGCTGCTCTTCTTCGTGCTGCTCCTGCTGGTGCGCGGCCTGCCGCAGATGATCGTGTACCGGAAGTCGATCCCGAACCGGTCCGAGCGCGCCGAGCTGAGCCTCAGCATCGCCACAGCGCTGCCCATCATCGTGGCGGTCACCACCGTGCAGATGGAGGCCGGCGTGATGCTGCCCGCCAATGGGGCCGCACTGGTCGGCGCCGGGGCGCTGTCGGTGCTGGTCTTCCCGATCATTGCCCAGAAGTTCGGGGCGAAGGCCCGGTCAGGCCTGGGCGCGGCTCACACTGATGCCGTACAAGGCGACGCCGGCCGCGATGCCAGCGTTGAGTGACTCGGTGTCGCGCGTGATCGGGATCGACACGATCTGGTCGCACGTCTCCGACACGAGCCGCGACAGACCCTTGCCCTCGGAGCCCACCACCACCACCAGCGGTCCGCAGGCGAGGTCGACGTCGAGCTCGGGCAGGTTCACCTCGCCGCCGGAGGCGAGCCCCACCACGAAGCAGCCCGCCTTCTGGTACGCCTGAAGCGCGCGGGTGAGGTTGGTGGTGCGCGCCACAGGAATGCGTGCCGCGGCGCCGGCTGAGGTCTTCCAGGCAGCGGCGGTCATGCCCGCGCTGCGACGCTCGGGCACCACCACGCCATGCGCGCCGAAGGCCGCAGCCGAGCGCACGATCGCGCCGAGGTTGCGAGGGTCGGTGACGCCGTCGAGGGCCACGATCAGGGCCGCCGCCCCTACGGTCGACGCACGCACCAGCAGGTCTTCAGGGTCGGCATACTCGTAGGCCGGGATGTTGAGCGCGATGCCCTGATGGTGGGGCCCCTCGCAGAGGCGGTCGAGCTCGGTGCGAGACGACTCGATGATGGGC
>CALQEM020000319.1:0-3695 GCA_943329595.2 Bifidobacterium breve | reverse complement strand
TGAGGCTCGTCCAGGAGGCACGGATCTCGACGGTGCCGTCGGTCTCCTGGTCGGAGAGGCCGCCAAACGACTCCGACGTGGTGCGGGTGACGGTCCCGGAGAGGGCCACGTACTGGGCGCCCCTCGTGTCGAGAGCCTCGAGCAGCCAGCTCCAGCCCACCTCGGTGAGCATCGGGTCTGACGCGATGTCGGCCTCGAGGGTGGCCTTCACGAAGCAGACGACTCGCAGGTCTCCCTCCCACACCTCCGGCGGGTCGGGGTCGTGCAGCACCACGAAGCGTCCCGACGAGTCGATGTCGTCGCCGGTGAGCTCGGCGGTCAGGGCGACGGCGTTGGGGGCAAGCCGCTGCGGGGCCGGTGACTCGAGCACCGACACGTCGGTGCGGTGTCGGACGGCCGTGAGGCTGGCCAGCGCGGCGCTCCAGACATCGGGCACTCGGGTGGCTTCCATCCCCTCAACCTAGGCTCGCGGACGGTGTCCGTCAGGCATCGACGCGCCAGCGGGGGTCAACCAGCCGCCGTGAGGAACTAGGGTCAGGCCGTGGGAGTCGTGCTGGCGCTCGTGTCGAGCCTGATGTGGGGCACCGCCGACTTCTTCGGCGGCACTCTGTCGCGCCGGCTTCCTGCGATGGCGGTGGTGCTGGGGTCGCAGGCGTGCGCCGGCGTGCTGATCACCGCGGTCGCGATTGCCACCCACTCGTGGGGTGGGTCGCTCGCGTACCTGCCGTGGGGAATCGCGGCGGGCGTCACGGGGCTGATGGCGCTCATCCTCTTCTACGCGGCCCTCGCCTCGGGCACCATGGGCATCGTCTCGCCGATCGCGGCCCTCGGAGTGCTCGTGCCGCTCTCGGTGGGGCTGCTCACGGGCCAGCTGCCCTCAGGGGGCCAGTACCTCGGCATCGCTCTCGCGCTGGTGGGCATCGTGCTGGCGAGTGGTCCTGAGCTGTCGGGCGCGGCCAGCGCCAAGCCGGTGTTCATGGCGATCGCGTCGGCGGTGGGATTCGGGGTGTGCCTCGCGTTCATCGCCGAGGGCAGCAAGACCAACGTGATCATGACCATGACGACGATGCGCGGCGTGTCGATCGTGATCGCGGTGGTCGCGGTGGTGGCACTGCGCAGCACGGGCGGAATCAAGCGAAGGGACCTGCCCATGCTGGCGATGGTGGGCGGCATGGACGTGTTCGCGAACGTGGCCTACGGGGCTGCCACCCAGATGGCGCTGCTGCCGGTGGTGGCCATGCTCGGCTGCATCTACCCGGTGGTGACCGTGCTGCTGGCCTGGCGACTGCTGCACGAGCGTCTCGCCCGAGTTCAGTACGCCGGAGTCGCGGTGGCGCTGCTTGGCGTTGCGCTGATCAGCGTGTTCGGGGCGCTCTGAGCCTCAGGACTGCTGAGGGGGTGTGGCCGAGGCAGGTTCGAGCGTGAGGCACACCGAGTTGATGCAGTAGCGCTGGTCGGTGGGGGTGCCGTAGCCCTCGCCCTCGAACACGTGGCCGAGGTGCGAGCCGCAGTGCGAGCAGCGAACCTCGACGCGGCGCATCCCCATCGTGGTGTCCTCGACGTACAGCACTGACTCCCCGGCGAGGGGGGCGTAGAACGACGGCCAGCCGCAGTGCGAGTGGAACTTCTCGGTCGAGCGGAACAGCTCGTGCCCGCAGGCGCGGCATGAGTAGACGCCCTCGGTCTCGGTGTCGGTGTACTCGCCGGTATAGGCGGGCTCGGTGCCCCCCTCGCGCAGCACGCGGTACTCCTGCGCGTTGAGGCGGGCCTTCCAGTCGTCGGGCGCCAGGACGACCTCGAACGGGGTGCCGTCGGGCTTGGAGTCGGGCATCGCGTGAGTCATGCCCAGAATCCTACGTGCGGCGTTCAGGATGCCGCTCATCGAAACCCCTCCTGCGCGTGAGGCGTCGGGTCGCCGGGTGGTGCCGCTAGCGTTGCTCCATGGCTGACGCGCAGGTCGAGTGTGCCGGTCGCGCGGTGCGCGTGTCGAGCCCGGACCGAGTCGTGTTCCCGGAGGTCGGGCTCACCAAGGGCGAGCTGGCGCGGTACTACGCCGACATCGGCCCCGTGATGGTCCGCCACCTCCTGCTGCGCCCGACCACGCTGGAGCGGTACCCCGACGGGCTCGCCGGCGAGCCGTTCTACAGCAAGCGCATGCCGAAGGGCGCCCCCGACTGGGTCGAGTCAGCGCGCATCACGTTCCCGTCGGGGCGCACCGCCGACGAGCTGTGCCCCACCGAGCCGGCAGCACTGGTGTGGGCCGCACAGATGGGCACGGTGACCTTCCACCCCTGGCCCGTGCGCCGCGACGACGCCGACCGGCCCGACGAGCTCCGCATCGACCTCGACCCGCAGCCGGGCACCGACTTCGCCGACGCGGTGACGGTGGCACTGATGGCGCGCGAGGTGCTCGACGAGTTGGGCTGGACGGGCTTCGTGAAGACGAGTGGCGGGCGCGGCCTACACCTGTACGTGCGGCTCGCGCCGCGATGGGACTTCATCGACGTGCGCCATGCGGCGATCGCCTTCGGGCGGGAGCTCGAGCGTCGCGCGCCCTCCTTGGTCACCACTGCGTGGTGGAAGGAGGAGCGGGGCGAGCGCATCTTCATCGATTACAACCAGAACGCGCGCGACCGCACGATCGCCAGCCCGTACTCGGTGCGGGCGCACCCCACGGCGCCGGTGTCGACGCCCCTCATGTGGGATGAGGTCGGTCCGGGGCTCGACCCGCTGGCGTTCACGCCGTCGGCTGTGCTGGCGCGCGTGGCGGAGATCGGTGACCCGTGGGCGACCATCGACGACGTGGCGCACGACCTCGGTCCGCTGCTGCAGTGGTGGGAGCGCGATGTCGAGGCCGGCCTGGGGGAGCTGTCGTACCCGCCCGACTATCCGAAAATGCCGGGCGAGCCGCCCAGGGTGCAGCCGAGCCGCGCCCGCCCGTAGCCGCATCGGGGTGCCCCAAGTACGCACCTATCGTGCTCAGACGCCCCATCGAGGAGCCCACCGGCCGTCCTCCCGTGCCAACCCCTCGTCCATCTCTTCAGCGAAGTTCGTCGGCACGCGCAACTTTTCACAGAAGTTGACGGGGGTGGGGCAGTGCGGGTGCGGCTGGGTCCGACGGGTGAGCGGAGACTAGCGGTCGTCTGGCCTACGGGCTCGGGACGAAGGCTGCGGTCCAGGTGACCGAGGGAAAGGTCGCGGGTGAGTCCGTGGGAGTCGCGGAGATCGAGAGCACGTCTCCGGCGACGAATTCGACCCGGTTGCCTTCATCGCACGTGAAGAGTTCCATGCCAATGGTCGTGATCACCTCACTAGCGGTGCCGTTCTTGCGCACCGTGAACGTCCACGTCGCATCGGCGAAGTTGACCCCCGATGATCGAATCGTGACGCACAGGTTGCTGATGGTTCCCGATGTCGGCATGATCGCCTGGGCGGAGGCTTCGTTCGATGAGCTTGGCCCCGGGACAAGCCCCAAGTAGCTGACTTGGATGTTGTCGACAATGACAGCGGATCCGCCGATGATGGAGGCGTTCGCCCCGGCGCTGGTCAGGGCCCCCGCGCGACCGCCGGACTGGCCGTGACCTGCCGAGTAGCCGGCGAAAGACCCGATGAGCACGAGGGCCACCACGGCGGCCACCACTGACCATCGACGTCGGATGAGTCTTGTCGCCGCATTGGTGGCGGGGGTCTCGTCG
>CALQEM020000318.1:0-3700 GCA_943329595.2 Bifidobacterium breve | reverse complement strand
GAATGGCATCTGGGCGCGTCCGGCTCCGAAGGCCGACATGTAGTAGTCGTCGCCGAAGAGCTTGTCGGCGATCGACACCATGTGCGCGAAGTTGTCGAGGTCGGCACCGATTCCGCCCAGGATTCCGTAGATCGTCTGCACGAAGAAGGGCGGCTCGGCCAGTCCCTTCTCGGCCACGTGGGCGAGGCTGTAGAGGTGGCCGACGTCGTAGCACTCGAACTCAAATCGAGTACCGCGCTCCTTGCCCAACACCTGCAGCGTGTTCTCAATCTGCGTGAATGAGTTTGCGAAGATACTGCCCGCACTGCCCAGCAGGTACGGCTTTTCCCACTCGTACTTCCACTCGCGCTCCCTCGCCGCGGCGGGCGCAAAGTTGAAGTTGATAGACCCCATGTTCAGCGAAGCCAGTTCGGGTTCGAACAGCATCGCGGCAGCAAGGCGCTGCTCCATGGACATCGTGATGGCGCCACCCGTGGTGATGTTGATAACCGCGTCGGTCTCGTGGGCGAGCACGCTCACGAACGGGCGGTACACCTCGGGGTCAGGCGTCGGGCGCCCGTCGTTGGGCATGCGCGCGTGCAGGTGCAGCACCGCCGCTCCGGCTTCAACAGCCCCCTTGCCCTGCTCAACCATCTCGTCTGCCGTAATGGGCAGACCCGGAGACATCGACGGCGTGTGGATCGAACCGGTGAGCGCGCACGAAATGATCGTCTTGTTGGCCTTCTTCATGGTGCACTCCTTGAGTGGTGGGCGGCGTCAGAAGTCGCTAACGATGGAATGGCGGATGACCCTCCAGCGGTCGCCCTCGCGGGCCACCACCTCGTTCAATCGACCGCTTGCCGCCACATACGGCCCCGACTCGCCCGGCTGCAGCCGGAAGTAGTACACGGTGGCGCTGAGTTCGCCACCCTCCAGTGGCTCGACCAGCAGGTTGGTGACGTGATGCTTGGTGAGGCGCCTGCCATCGGCGAGGGGAGCCGCCTGACGCGACGAGTACATCTCGCGAATCGCGGCGGGGTCGCTCAGCGCAGTGTCGCCGACCCCGATGGTGGCCCCGGCCATGATCTCCACAACGGCGTCGATATCGCAGCGGTCACAGGCGTCGAAGTAGCGCGCGAAGTGCTGCAGCAGCGAGGTGTACACCTCGGCGTTCGCAGTGGTCATGAGCCCGAGGCTGCAGCCGCGGCATTGCGTTCGGCGATCCACACCGCTCCGACGGGCAGGATGTCGCCGTTGGCAGCCGTGTCGATGGCGCTCCAGATGTGATCGGCGGTGAGTTCGGGGGTCGCGAACTCGTCGGCCGCCTCGATATCGCGGAAGTAGTTGACGAGCGGCACGTCGGCCGGGTCCTCCTTCATGACACCACGCACCATGTCGGTGAGCACCGCGTACGGAACAACGGTGAACACGCGGTTGCCCGACTCGACAGACTGCTCACTGGCCGCGCACAGGCCCCAGTGCTCGAGCCCTAGCTTGCTCGCGCTGTACGCCGACAGGCCCGGGGGCACCTTGTGCGCAGCGGGCGTACTTGTCAGCACCAGGGTGGCGCGAACTCCACGCTGAGCGCAGGCGCGAAGGAAGCCCTGCCCGATCGAGGCACCCGACGCGTAGTTGACCATCAGCATCGAGGCATAGTCGCTGGGCGCGTAGTCGGTCACACGTTGGATGGGGTCCATGACTCCCGAGCAGTGGAAGAAAATCGCATGCTCGGGCGCCTCGGCGTCGAGAACCTTCTCCATCTCGGCGATCACAGCCATCCAGCTAGCGCCCTCGGCGAGGTCGGCTTCGCACCACTCGCCCGGAGCCTGACGGCGACTGAACGTCACCACGCGATCGATGCCCTCGGGCACACGCTCAAGGAAGCTGGCACCGATTCCACTGGAAGCGCCGGTGATGAAGAGGGTGGTGGACATGGTGCCTCCGAGGTAGGTCGCCGATCAGGGTTGGTCAGGGGTGATCAGGTGGCGTGGTTGAGCAAAACGTTGGTCGTGTGCGAGATGTGTGCTGCGAGGCGCTCTGAGGCGAGGTCGGCGTCGCCGTCCTGCACCGCCTCGAGGATCGAGCGGTGCTCGCCCGCGATGTCGCGGCTGGTGTCACCGCCGATCGGCTGCGACCAGCGGCGATACAGGTCGGCCGAGTCGCGCAGCGAGTTCGCAATCTCGAGCAGGCGTAGGCTGCCGCAGGCCGAGAGTAGTTGAGCGTGATAAACAGCGTGGGCCCTGGCCCAGTCCTCATTGAGACTGGGATTGTCGGCCGGGTCGTACTGGGGAGTGTGCTCGAGCACGTAGTGCGCCGCGAGCAGGCCCGAGCGCCACTCGACGTCGCCCTGCTCGACCGATCGGCGCAGGGCGAGGGTCTCGATGTCGAGGCGGACCGAGGTGAGGTCGAGTAGGTCCTCGCGCGAGATGGACACCACCTGAAACCCGAGCTGGGGCTGCGCCACGACGAGTCCCTGCTCGGCGAGCCGGGTGAGCGCCTCGCGCACCACGCTCAGGCTGACGCCGTACTGCTGGCTCAGGACCGACGGCCCCAGCCTCGACCCGGGCAGAAACTGACCATTGAGGATGGCCGTTCTGACACTCGTGTACACCTCTGCGCTGCGGGTTTTGGGGCGTCGCTCCATGCTGGGGATGCTAGTCAACGCCGCCACCTCCATCTCGGGCAGCCATTTCAGACATGCTCGGACACCTCCGGCACGTTCGCGGTAGGAGCAGCAGGGGTGGCAGCGTCTCGCGAGCGTCTGGCCACATCACGCACCTTCGCGTAGCCCGAGCGCGCGAGGCCCACGACGCCACCGGGCGCGAGTGAGATCACCGCGATGATGAGCACACCACTGAGAAGCGCCTGCACCACGGGCTGATCTTCCAGCGAACGGTCGACCAGGTAGTAGATGATGAAGGCCCCGATAACCGGACCCCACAGGGTGCCCATACCTCCGACGATCACCATCACCAGAGCCGTGACGGTCCACTTGAGACTGAACATGGAGTAGGGCTCGATGGAGGCCTGGTTGATGGCGACCGCCGACCCCATCAGGCCGGTGAGGAAGGCGCTCAGCACGAAGGCCTGGCCCTTCACTCGACGAGGGGAGACCCCGAGGGCCGAGGCGGCACCCTCGTCGTCCCTCACGGCCATCAGCCGCAGGCCGAAGCTCGAGCGCAGCACGAGATACACCGCGATGCACGACAGCACCGCGAGGCCCGCGATGACCTGGAACTTGAGGTTGCGCCCTGGCAGGGAGTCGATGGGAATGTTCAGGCCCCGAGCCTCACCGGTCCACTCCCACGTGACCATCCAGCCGAGCGCGATGATGGCCACCGCTGAGGAGCCGATGGTGAAGTAGACGCCCGAGAGCCTCAGCAGCGGGAAGGTGAGGAGCCAGGCCAGTACGGCCGAGAGAACGCCGCCCCCCACGATGGCCAACGGCCAGCCGAGACCGGACTGGATCATGAGCATGGCCAGCGTGTAACCGCCGGCACCAACGAACACCGAGTGTCCTAGCGACAACTGCCCACCGATGCCGCCGATGATGTTCCAGGCTTGGGCAATGCCCACCCAGATGAGCAGGTTGAGGATGATCTCCTGCGGACCCCGACCGATGTGGCCGGGCAGGTAGAGCAGCACTCCGAGAATGACCAGCAGCACGGCGACACCACCGACCGTGCGTCGTGTCGAGCCGATCATGCGGCCACCTCCTCGT
>CALQEM020000317.1:0-3709 GCA_943329595.2 Bifidobacterium breve | reverse complement strand
TGAAGCGTGCGTGCTCGTGGGCGATTGTGCCCCAGCCGGATGCCACCGTCGACCGCGCGAACGAGTCGGCGGCGCCCGCGTCGTCCCACACCACGAGTGCGCCCCAGTGGCGCGGGTCGGCGTCGCGGCTGGTGAACGTGCGGCCCGAGCCGGTGCCCAGCATCTTGGCGAAGGTGACGCCGGGCTGGCGCCGCACGGTGCCTCGGTCGAGGCCCATGCGCAGCAGGGCCCGCGGGACGGCCCGCCCCGGGACTCCCCACACGTCGAGGGTCACGAGCGCCGGAACCGGCTCCTGCGCGCCGGGGGCGCTGCGCACCCGGTAGTCGGCAGCGCTCACCCCGCCAGCCTAGGGCGTGGCGGGGGGTCCGCCGTGCGCTTCGGCCGCGTCGACCTCGTCGTCGTGGGGCTGCGCGCCACGGGTGGCCAGCAGGCTCGCGGTCACCGCCACCGCGAGGATCGCCACCACCACCCCGAGGCTGAGGGAGGTGGGGATCGCGAAGAACCCGTGGCTGACGATCATCTTGATGCCGACCCACACCAGCACCAGGGCGAGCCCGACCTTGAGGTACACGAATCGGTGCATGAGGTCGGCCAGCAGGAAGTACATGGCGCGCAGGCCCAGGATGGCGAGCGCGTTGCTGGCGAACACCAGGAACGGCACCTCGGTCACGGCGAACACCGCGGGAATCGAGTCGACGGCGAAGATGATGTCGGTGACCTCGATGAGCACCAGCACGGCCAGCAGGGGAGTGGCCATGCGCACCCCGTTGCGTCGAGTGAGCAGCTTGGGGCCTTCGTACTCGTCGGTGGTGGGGATGAGCCGGCGGAACAGCCGCATGGTGCGCGTGTTGCCGGGGTCGATGTGCTGCTCGCGCTGCACCAGCATCTTGACGCCGGTGAGCACGAGGAATGCGCCGAAGAGGTAGAGAACCCACGCGGCGCTGGCGATGATGGCCGAGCCGGCCGCGATGAAGATCGCGCGGAAGACCAGTGCGCCGATGACGCCGAGGAACAGCACCCGGTGCTGGTAGGCCTTGGGGACCGCGAAGTAGCTGAGGATGAGCGCCCAGACGAATACGTTGTCGACGGCGAGCGACTTCTCGATCACGTAGCCGGCGAGATACTGCAGGCCGAACTCCGAGCCGTAGACGACCCAGATGACGCCGCCCACCGCGAGGCCGATGCCCACCCAGATGGCCGACCACACCGCGGCCTCGCGCACCCCGATCTCGTGGGCGTCGCGGTGCATCAGCAGGTCGACTGCCAGCATCACCAGCACCACGGCCAGCAGTGCTACCCAGGCCCAGATGGAGACGTCCATGTCACTCCCGTGTGTCGCGCGGCACGAAGCCGCTCGCGGCACAAGGTCTCTCGCCACCCCGGTGGGGGCCCTGGCCCCGGTCGCGCGCTGAGGCGCGACGTGATGACGGGAACCAGGCGATGGGGATACTCCCCTTGCAAGCAAGAGTCTGCCACAGAAGCCCGCGTGACGCCCAACTCGGCAGGGCGCTGGCCGGGGAGCACGGTGACGAAACGGACTTGCTGCAAGTCGTTCGCAATCGCGTGAGTGTGGCACAAACCGTTGTGCCCCAATGGTTTGCGCCATTGCGCAGGTGTGTAGGGTGTGGACTCCAAGCTTCACCCACCGAACCGATCGAGGAGACTGACGTGTCGATCCGCCTGGGCGACGAGGCCCCCAACTTCACCGCCGACACCACCGAGGGCACCATCGACTTCCACGCGTGGAAGGACGGCGCCTGGGCCGTGCTCTTCAGCCACCCCGCCGACTTCACGCCCGTGTGCACCACAGAGCTCGGCCGCACGGCGGCGCTGCAGGGCGAGTTCGTGAAGCGCAACGTCAAGACCATCGCCGTGTCGGTCGACCCGCTCGAGTCGCACCAGGGCTGGGCCGGAGACATCGGCGACGTCGGGGGAACCGACCTCAACTTCCCGATCATCGCCGACGACAGCCGCGAGGTCTCGAACCTCTACGACATGATCCACCCCGGAGCGGGCGACACCTCGACCGTTCGCGCGGTGTTCATCATCGACCCCCAGAACAAGGTGCGCCTCACCCTCACCTACCCCAAGTCGGTGGGCCGCAACTTCGACGAGGTGCTGCGCGTGATCGACGCCCTGCAGCTCACCGACTCCGCGCCGGTGTCGACCCCGGTCGACTGGACGCCCGGCGGCCGGGTCATCGTGTCTCCCGCCATGTCGACCGATGATGCTCGTGCGCGGTTTGGCGACGTCGAGGAGGTCAAGCCCTACCTGCGCTGGACCCCCCAGCCCAGTGTGTGAGGCCTGAGTGGTCGGCCGCTAGCTGCAGTCGACGACGAAGTACGGGTTCTGGTCGAAGCTGGTGTCCGAGCGGCTCAACAGGCTTGCCTTGAACCGCCAGACGTGCGGCGTCGTCGAGGTGAAGGTCTTCGTGAAGGTCGTGGTCGCGGACGTGAGCTGGAGCACCTGGCTCGTGTACCCCTGGGAAGCCTTCGCGTCACTCCACTGGCGGTCGAAGTTCAACGCCCACGGTGCCCAGCCGCTAGCCGCAGGGTCGAGTGTGCCTCCGGTGGTGGGGTTCCGGACCTCCCCCTGGTCGAGGTACCACGGCTTGATCGTGACAAGCGTGGTCAGGTAGTTGCTGTACTGGGCACTGAAGGTGACCGTCTGGGTCGTGGTCGGCCCGTTGGTCGAGCAACTGATGGCGGAGGGCCCGGTGCCCGTGAAGCTCACGCCCGCTCGCGAGCCCTGGACCGTGGCGCCCACGGCGACCGCTCCGACGACGAGGGCCAGTCCCAGCCCGCCGGCGATGGCCAGCCTGCGCGTTCGGCGCGCTGACCGTGAACTGGCGGTGGGTGACTCCGAATCGGTCGGGTGGTCGGGCTGTGGGTCGCTCATGCGCGCTCCTCGAGTAGTGGCCCGATCGCTGGGCCTGTCCGTGGCTGAGCACACGGTAGCCCGACCGGTGACCGCGACCCAGCGTCTCCTTTCCGATTGGCTACTCGGGGGTCCATGTGGCCACGCCAGAGCTGTGTGGTCGGCGCAGGTCAGTTCGGAGATGCTCGCCCCGGCGCGATCAGAGCACTCATCTGAGGGCGGCGAACGAAGGGTCCCCGCTCTGAGGGAGGTCACGAACGTGTGCACGTCGCATAGTCATACTTGGTGTCGTTCGCCCACGACACCTTGATCCGGGTGTTGAAGATGGCGTCGGTTGAATGGCTTGAAGTAAATGTTCCAGTCGTAGTTGAACCAAGACCGTTGTAGCCGCCACTATCGGAGCCGTCGTAATAGAGAATGGCGTGACTCGTGCCATCGGTCGTGAAAGTGACCTTGATGGGGTACTGGCCATTAACAGTTATGCCCGAAGTCACACACTTGACGCCGATTGCCGATTGCGTAGCCCCCGACCGCGCTCCGGTAGTCTTCACGCCCACGAGCACGGCGCCGGCGACGAGCACGAGGGCGAGCGCGCCGACGATGGCCAGACGCCTGGTGCGGCGGCTCGAGCGGGTGGTGGTGGCGGGGGCCTCAGGTCCCATTCCGGTGTCGTTCGGTGTGGCGGTCATGTGGTGCTCCCTCGATCAACGGTCGCGGGTGGCGCGTGCTGTGCAACGTATCGGGCGGTTCGCGCAGTGGTGGTCCGGACGTTCCGCCAGCGGAACGTCCGGACACGCGTCACTCGTGGCCCCCTCGGGGTCAGGTGATGCGC
>CALQEM020000316.1:0-3709 GCA_943329595.2 Bifidobacterium breve | reverse complement strand
ATCCGTGCGACGCTCCACGCCTTGCCACCGATCAGCTCGCGCGCGGGCAGGACGCTTCCGTCGAGGATGATGACCCGTGGCTCTGTCAACGTGACTCCCGTGCTCGTCGTGGACTCCGATGCGGCTCGTGCTCGTGGCGACTACTCCTGGCGTGTACGGCCCAGCATGCGCAGCAGGTCTTCGTGCAGTTCGAACCACACCGTGTGGTAGCTGTCGATGCGCACTCCGCTGACGTAGTCGGTCTCGCCGGCGAGCACCCGGTCGTAGGCGCTCGCGAGCCGCTCGAGGTAGCGCGTGAGGCGAGACTCGGCCTCGGCGCATCGGCCCACCACCCGCTCGGCCTTCTCGTGCAGGGCACCGAGGCGGTCGATGATTCCGTGGTCATAATCGGCGTCGCTGTGGTCGTTCACGACACTGCCGCCTGCGGTGGGCACAGTCTGCCAGTCGGTGAACAGCGCCAGCAGGTCGGTGTTGACGCGCTCGAAGCGCTCGTAGGCCTCGGTGAGCTGTCCGTTGGCGCGCGCGTCGGCGTAGAGAACCGGATACTGCTCTGCCAGCCACGCCTGTCCGGCCGGCGTGCACATGAAGGTGCCACGCGCACCGATCATGCGGCCCGCCTCAGTGGCGCGGTCGAAGGCGTCGCTCACTGATTGCTCATCGGTCCCGAGCAGGTCAGCCACGGTCGGCGGTCCGCCCGCCTTACGCACGGCCAAACCGTGCACCGCGAGGAAGTCGAGATCACTGCTGGTCATGGGAACTCCTTCAGAGGGGATGACAGGACCCTACTGCCGATGAAAGATCGGATCAATGCCGCGTTCGGTTGAGGCGGTTCTGAGAGGGGAACGTGCGTCATCGGAGTACAGTCTCCGATTAGTCGGATGTCTGGGCGGCCACGAGGGCTGCCAACTCCTCAAGTGAGGCCACCATATGGAGGGGCGAGGCAGGGTGCAGTTCGTCGGCGCTGTGAAGTCCGTGGGTGATGGCGACCGCCGTGACTCCCGCGGCCAGGCCCGCCCGAACGTCGACGGGGCCGTCACCCACGAACCAGGCGTGCTCCGGTTCAACGCCCAAGGTCGCCAGGGCAGCCAGCACACCTTCGGGGTGGGGTTTCGCCTGCGTCACGTCGTCGCCAGTAACCACAACGTCGAGAAGGTCGTCGAGCCCGGTGATCTCGGCATCGCGGTTGAAGCGAAGCTGAGTCTTCGAGGTCACCACTCCGGTGCGAATCCCGCGAGCACGCAGGGCCTCAAGAAGTTCCGTGGCGTGGTCAAAGGCCCGCACATGCACGGCCGCGAGCTCGAGGTACGCGTCGGTGAACGACTGGTCCATCGCGGCCAACACCGAGGGGTCATCGCTGAGCAGCGGAAAGCTATCGGCTCCCCGCATGGCCAAGAACTTTCTCCGGTCGGCCTCCTCGACCGGGAAGCGGTAGCCGAGCACCTGCTCGCTCATGCGATGCCAGCAGGTAATCAAGATGGCACCGGAATCAATCAGAGTCCCGTCCCAGTCGAACAGCACCGCCTTCACGTCCTGTGCACCATCACGTTCCAATTCGGCGCTCACGCTTAACCCACCCTTCCATCGCACTGTCCTGAGAGGTAGCAATCATGTCTGTAGCTCTTCCCGCGGTTCGCATCGAGGTGCTGGCCGACAGGTGGTCGCGCTCGACGGCGACCAACGTCGTCACGGTGCTCGGTGCCACAACGCTCACCGCGCTCTGCGCCCAGATCGCCATTCCGATTCCTGGATCGCCCGTGCCCGTCACAGGTCAGACGTTCGCGGTGCTGCTCACCGCCGCGGCAATCGGTCCGGTGCGAGGCGCTCTTGCTCAGGTGCTCTACCTGGCCCTGGCCCTCCTCGGTGTGCCGGTGCTGGCCGACGCGAAGTCCGGGGTCTCGGTGGTGACGGGAGCCACTGCCGGCTACCTCGTCGGATTCGTGGTCGCGGCTGCAGCGGTGGGCTGGCTGGCGCGTCAGGGCTGGAGTCGCAAGCCCCTGCAGGTGGCTCTCTCGTACCTTGCCGGAAGCGCGATCATTTACGTGCTGGGTGTGAGTTGGTTGGCCTACGCGACCGGCAACACTCTTGGATGGGCTGTCACTTATGGGCTCACCCCCTTCCTCGTCGGCGATCTGCTCAAGGCGCTGGTGGCGGCTGGCCTCCTGCCACTCGCGTGGCGTGCTGGAGCCCAGATGCGGGGCGGCGACAAGCAGGTGTAGTTGCGAACCAACACGAAGGGGCGGGGAGTTTAACTCCCCGCCCCTTCGTTGTTGCTGGATTGCTGCATGCGACTAGCCGAGCGGCTCCTCGCCGCGGGCGCGACGAATGGCGTCGATATCGGCCCGGTTGAGGCCAGCCCCCTTGCCCGCGAGAGCGGGAGAGTTGGCCTGGGTCGCCCGGTAGAGAGCGTCAGCCTCTGGCCGGTCGTAGTTGTTCTTGATCCACGTGTCGTCGTAGTACTTCGAACCGGCCGCCACCGCGCCCGAGGTGAACTCGCGCGCGGCCGCGTTGGCCTCGTCCTGCGTGAGCTTTCCTCGCGTGGTGGTGTAGAGGCCGGTCTTCTTGGGCAGCGACGAACTTCCGCCGCGGATCGGGCCGACGCTCGAGGTCCACTCGTCGCCCTGCAGCACCGAGTAAGGGATGAGCGACCACATGTCGCTGTCGACGTTCGACCACTTGCTCATGCTGTACGGGTTGTTTTTCTGTGACGCCAGTGAGATGTAGCCCACGAGCTCGGCGATGGAGTTATTGCCGTACTCGTCATTCATGATCGGCTTGAGTCGCTGGGTGCGGTCTTCCACCGTGAACCAGTCGTCCTGCTCGTAGACGCCCGCAAAGTGTGCGAGGTCCTTGGCAACCGCGTAGTAGACGAGCAGACCGGCGTCGATCATCTGGTCGCGAGTCCAGCCGGAGATGACCTTCCAGAGCTCGGCGGTGGTCTTGCTCATCTCCTCGCGGCTGTGGTCGAGGTAGTCGGCCATCGTGCTGGCGTTGTCCATGGCCACCGGGAGGTAGCCGTCAGACAGGTAGTCCGACGTGTAAAGGCCCACGGCGATCATGTTGGCGTGGTCGTACGACGGTGTGGCCTCGAATGAGCCCCAGTCGTCGACGATGCCGAAGTGCGTGTCCTTCATGATGACCGGCAGCGTGATGTTGTTGTGCTCGATACCCGCGGCCACACCGTCGAGCCAGGGGTAGTCGCCCTCGGCGAGGTCGACGAAGTCGCGCACCAGCATCTCGTTGTTGCCGACCTTGTACGGGCCGCTGTTGTGAATTCCCAGGCGGCACTCGCAGTTCTTGAGGAACGCGTACTGCGAGGCGGTGGCGAGGTATTTGACCACCGAGGTGTGCAACTTGTCGCCAGGCTTGCAGCCGAGAGCATCGGCCTCGAACACCTGGATGCGACGCTCGGGCAGCAGGATGCCCTTGTTGTTGTTGTCGCTGTTGAGGACATAGCCGTTCTCGCGGTGGATGCCGAGGTTAATGCGGCGCGCGAAGTCGAGAACGAAGGCAAGGTCGTCGAGCCCGTCAGTGGGCCTGAGCATGCCCATGTCGATGAGGAACTGCCGGCCGCCCAAGTAGAACTGCTGGATGATTCCCATTGCGATCACGTTGACGTAGCTGGAGACCTCGCGAGCGCGGTCGCCAATCTCCTCGGCCGGCATGGCCGCGTCGATCTTGCGCAGGATCTCGGGGTAGCGGTACCAGCAGT
>CALQEM020000315.1:0-3741 GCA_943329595.2 Bifidobacterium breve | reverse complement strand
TTTATAGGACCGGGGACCCAATCAGTCCCGGGGCGAATCCGGTGGAGGCCCGCAAGGGTGACCTCCGGTAGGGCAGATCCCCCAGCCCGAGCCCGTCAGCTAACCCGGTAGGCGGATTCGGGAGGATCCGTGCTCTTTTTCAAGCGCTCACGCGCGTTCACCATTCACGTTGTCGGCACCACCGTCGGAGCGGCCCTCGTGGCCGGGTTCGTCGCGGTGCCAGCAGCCCACTCTGCAAACCTGCTCGCCATCTCGCCCGCGGCCACGGCCACGGTGACCGTGGCCGACCACGACGCCTTCCGTGAGGAGCGTCTCACCATCGCCACCGTGCACCAGCAGGCAGTTATCAACGAGGCAGCCGCCTCACAGGCTCGCGCTGTTGCGAGCGTCGCCGTGCGCGCAGCCCGTGCCAGGGCAGCGCTCGTCGCCCGTGCTGCCGCCTTCAGGGCCACTGCCGTGAAGATCGGCCTCAGCCGCAAGGGCATGAGCTATTCGGCCGGGTCGTCTGGTCCGAGGGCCTTCGACTGCTCGGGCTTCACGAGTTACGTCTGGCGCACGGCTGGCCGCTCGATCGGGCGTTCGTCGTACGACCAGTACGCCACCCTGCGGCACATCAGCCGGGCTCAGGCGCGACCTGGTGACCTCGTGTTCTTCTTCGGCAGCGGAGCGCACCACGTGGGCCTCTACCTCGGTCGCAACAAGATGATCCACTCGGCCAACTACGGCTCGGGCGTGGTCATCACCAGTCTCAGCAACAGCTGGTACGCCAGTCGCCTCTCGGGGTTCCGAGCAGTGGCGTAGGCCGTCGCAGTTCGTCACGTCCCCTCGAATGGGCCGGCACCCCCTGGTGCCGGCCCATTCGTCTGTCTGGCGTTGGGTGAAATACCCCCGGGGGGTATACGGTGAGAGCAGGCGAAGGGAGTCGCATGGACCACGCTCCGGGCTACACCGCAGACAAGGCGGCGGTGCTCAGCCGGCTCAAGCGCGTCGAGGGTCAGGTGCGCGGCCTCCAGCGCATGGTCACCGACGACACCTACTGCATCGATGTGCTGACCCAGGTGTCGGCTGCGACGCGGGCGCTCGAGAGCGTCGCGCTGCTGCTGCTCGAGGACCATCTCGCGCACTGCGTCGCCGACGCTGCGCGCCGCGGTGGCCCAGAGGCCGACGCGAAGCTTCAGGAAGCCATCGCGGCCATCAGCCGACTGGTCAAGAGCTAGCCGGCACTCACTCCGTCACGCCCACGCCCCAACGGCACACCACCAAGGAGAGCCATGAGCATCAGCGTCGAGGTCCAGGTCGTCGGAATGACGTGCGGCCACTGCGTCTCGGCCGTCACCGAGGAGGTGTCAGGGGTGGTCGGAGTCACCAGGGTCGACGTCGACCTCGCAGCCGGGCGCGTCACCATCACAAGTGAGTCCGGATTCGACCTCGACCAGGTGGAGGCCGCCATCGCCGAAGCGGGGTACAGCCTCGCATGAGCCTCGACGCCGCGGAGTCTGTCGACCTCACGGTCACGGGCATGACCTGCACGTCGTGCGCCGCGCGCATCGAACGACGGCTCAACAAGGTCCCCGGCGTGAGCGCGACGGTCAACTACGCCACCGCCGTGGCGCACGTCGAGCACGACCCGTCGGTCTCGGTTGACGCCCTGGTAGCCACCATCGAGTCGACCGGCTATCGAGCCATCGCCCCCGCGGAGGCCGAGTCAGGGGTGGTCGATGCGATCGAGCGCGCCGAGGAGAGGGCGATACGCCTGCGCCTGTTCGTGTCGGGCGCACTGGCCCTTCCCGTGCTCCTTCTGTCAATGGTGCCGGCGCTGCAGTTCCCGCTCTGGCAGTGGGTCGCCTACGCCCTCGCGACGCCCGTGGTCGCGTGGGGCGCGTGGCCCTTCCACCGGGCAGCGTGGCTCAACGCGCGCCATCGGGCCGCCACCATGGACACGCTCATCAGCGTGGGCGTGCTCGCCGCCTGGCTCTGGAGCACGTGGGCACTCTTCTTCGGCGGAGCGGGCGGGGCCGACTACACCATGTCGCTCGAGTGGCTGGTGCCACGCGACGGCAGCAGCGGCAGCATGGCCGATTCCATGGCGATGCCGCACCTGTACCTCGAAGTGGCAGCCACCGTGCCGGTGTTCATCCTGGCTGGCCGCTGGTTCGAACTGCGCGCCAAGCGCAACGGCAGCGCCGCCCTTCGCGCGCTGCTCGCGCTGGGGGCCAAGGACGCAGCTCTCCTCGACGGCGCCGACCCGGCCACCGGTGAAGGCGGCCGCGAGGTCGCGGTCGCGGCGTCTGCACTTCGTGTGGGCGACGTGATCGTGGTGCGCCCGGGCGAGACCATCGCCACCGATGCAGTCGTGGTGCTGGGCGTCTCCGCGGTCGACGAGTCGATGCTCACGGGCGAGTCCGTACCTATCGAGGTGGCACCCGGCTCCGCGGTCACCGGCGCCACCGTCAACGTCAGCGGTCGGCTTGTGGTGCGCGCGATCAGGGTGGGCTCCGACACGCGGCTCGCCCAGATGGGCCGGCTGATCACCGCTGCGCAGAACTCCAAGGCCCCGGTACAGCGACTCGCCGACCGCGTGTCATCGGTGTTCGTCCCGCTGGTCATCGCGCTGGCGCTGGTGACCCTCGCGGGGTGGTGGCTCACGACAGGCAGCCCCCAGGCAGCCTTCACCGCGGCTGTCTCCGTGCTGATCATCGCCTGCCCCTGCGCTCTCGGCCTCGCCACTCCCACCGCCCTGCTGGTGGGCACCGGGCGCGGCGCTCAGCTGGGCATCGTGATTCGCGGCCCCGAGGTGCTTGAGAACACCCGGCGCATCACCACGATCGCCCTCGACAAGACCGGGACGATCACGTCCGGTCGCATGACGCTCGGCGAGGTGACCGCCCTCGGTCCCGCCGACGAGTTCCTGCACCTGCTGGCGTCGCTGGAGCACGCCTCCGAGCACCCCGTGGCGCGTGCCATCGCCGGAGGTGCCATCGAGCGCCTCGGACTGGCGGGCGCGGAAGGCCTGTCGGCGGTTGACTCCTTCGCCTCGTCGGCTGGCCTCGGTGTGTCGGGGGTCGTCAACGGGCACCACATCGCGGCGGGGCGCACCGAATGGCTCGCCGCTCACTTCTCCGTCGACGTCGTGGCGATTCCACGTCTCAGTGAGGCGATCGCCTCTGCCGCCGCGGCTGGAGCCACGGTGGTGGCCGTCTCGATCGACGGGGCGGGCGCGGGGGTCGTGTGCGTGTCAGACACGCTTAAGCCCACATCGGCTCAGGCGATTGCCGAGCTGCGCGCTCTGGGTCTTCGCCCCGTGCTCATCACGGGCGACAACCACGCCGCGGCCGCGGCCGTGGCGGCACAGGTCGGCATCGCCCCGGCCGACGTCGTCGCCGACGTCCGGCCCGAGGACAAGGTCGCCGAGATCGCGCGGCTGCAGGCCACCGGTGCCGCCGTCGCGATGGTGGGCGACGGAGTGAACGATGCCGCAGCCCTGGCCGCTGCTGACCTCGGCCTCGCGATGGGCACCGGTGCCGACGCGGCCATCGAGGCCTCCGACCTCACCCTCGTGAGCGGCGACCTGCGCTCGGCCGCGACGGCGATCAGGCTGTCGCGCCAGACCCTGCGCACGATTCGGGGCAATCTGATGTGGGCCTTCGGCTACAACGTCGCCATGATTCCGCTGGCGATGGCCGGGCTCCTCACCCCGCTGCTCGCCGGGGCCGCCATGGCCCTGTCGAGCGTGTTCGTGGT
>CALQEM020000314.1:0-3752 GCA_943329595.2 Bifidobacterium breve | reverse complement strand
TGATCACCCAGCTCAAGGAGCTCGCCTCGCTGCGCGACGCGGGCATCCTCACCGAGGAGGAGTTCTCCGCCCAGAAGGCGAAGATCCTGGGCTAGGCCACGCCGGAGGGGTTGTCGCGATTGAATGGAGCCCTGCCGACCCCGAGGAGCTCCCTGTGTTCGTCCCCCTGACCGTCAACGACTTCCTCGACCGCGCGCGCACGGTGTACCCGCAGCGGGTCGCCGTGGTCGACGAGCCCGACCAGCCGGCGCAGTCGTGGGGCTCGCTCACGTATGCCGAGCTCGCGTCGCGGGCGGCGTCGCAGGCTGCCTGGCTGGACTCGCTCGGCATTCCGGTGGGGGCGCGGGTGGCGATCCTGTCGCACAACTCGGCACGCCTGCTCACGAGCTTCTTCGGGGTGAGCGGTAGCGGTCGCATCCTGGTGCCCATCAACTTCCGGCTCGCTCCAGCCGAGGTCGAGTACATCATCGGGCACAGCGGCGCTGAGGTGCTGCTGGTCGACCCCGAGCTGGCCGACTCGGTGGCGCACGTCCCCGTGAGGCACCGATTCATCCTCGGCGAGAGCGACGACGTGATCTTCCCGGAGGGTCAGGTGGGTGTCCGCTGGGAGGGAGACGAGTCGGCGACGGCGACCATCAACTACACCTCAGGCACCACGGCCCGGCCCAAGGGCGTGCAGCTCACCCACCGCAACCTGTGGCTCAATGCGACCACGATGGGCTGGCACGCGACGGTCACCGACCGCGACGTGCTGCTGCACACGCTTCCGATGTTCCACGCCAACGGGTGGGGCATGCCCTACACGGTCACCGGCATGGGCGGTCGACATGTCGTGCTGCGCAAGGTCGACGGCGCCGAGATCCTGCGGCGCGTCCGTGACCACGGGGTCACGCTGATGTGTGGTGCGCCCGCAGTGCTGGCCATGGTGCTCGAGGCCGCGGCCACCTGGGAC
Organism: Bifidobacterium breve; assembly: GCA_943329595.2. GTDB lineage: Bacteria > Actinomycetota > Actinomycetes > S36-B12 > CAIYMF01 > CAIYMF01. The sequence goes on along the minus strand of CALQEM020000314.1, from coordinate 2,800 downwards.
GGGGAGATTCCGGGTCGCGATCGGGTGCGTGTCATCGTCGCGGGTGCGCCGCCGCCCACGCGCACGATCGAGCGGATCGAGACCGAGCTCGGATGGGAGTTCATCCAGCTCTACGGGCTCACCGAGACCTCGCCGTTCCTGACGATGAACCGTCGCCGCGAGGAGTGGGACGGCCTCGACCCCGCTTCCCGGGCGCGCGAGCTGGGTCGGGCAGGGGCGCCGGCCATCGGTGTCACGATGAAGGTCGATGAGAGTGGTGAGCTCCTCGCACGCTCCAGCGTCGTGCTCGAGTCGTACTGGGAGCAGCCGGAGGAGACCGCCAAGGCCCTCGAGGGCGAGTGGTTCCACACCGGTGATGGCGGCGCGATCATCGACGGCTACGTCACCATCAGCGATCGCAAGAAGGACGTCATCATCACCGGTGGCGAGAACGTGTCGTCGATCGCCGTTGAGGACGCGCTGATGCGGCACCCGTCCGTGCGCGAGGTTGCGGTCGTGGGCACCCCCGACGACAAGTGGGGCGAGGCCGTCACCGCCCTCGTCGTGACCGACGGCACTCCGCTCACCGCCGACGATCTCATCGCCCACTGCCGCACGATCCTGGCGGGATACGAGTGCCCCAAGCGGGTCGAGTTCCGCGCCGAGCTGCCGCGCACGGCCACGGGCAAGCTGCAGAAGTTCAAGCTCCGCGAGGCGTTCTGGGCCGCCGAGGGTGGCTCGATCAAGGGCTAAGTCCCCGGTCGGAGTGGGCGGTGCCACGGCGGCCCAAGTCGAGGTGACCGGGACGACTGTCTGATCCTGTGGTCGGCAGACATTCAGAAATTCAGAAATTCAGAAGATCTGCCTTGACTCACGCGACACGGTCTCATCTAGCCGATGACGATGATCTGGTCGTCGCCGGACAACGAGGCGTGCAGTGACTTGGGCGATCGGGCGGGCGGAATTCGACAATCGCTGCCGAATCCCGCCCGCTGCACCTCACATCCAGTGGTGCGTCGGTATTCCGGTGGCCGCCACTCGCTGAGCCGCGGCGGCGAGGTGCGAGCTGTAGACCTGCCGTGGTTTCCCGCCACCGGCAACGATGGGTGTGTCCCTGTCAGGATCGGTCTTAACGATCACCACCCAATCGTCGTCGTCGGGGTGGTACGTCAGGAGGAGGTCGTCGAAGTTCAGCTTCCCGCCCTGTTCGAGGGCGTGCCCGCTCAGGCCCCAGATGAGTGCTTCCAGGGAGGCGGCGACCACGGTGCAGTAGGGCCTGAAACGGTGCCGTGCGACGAAGATGCCACTCATGCCGCACCGCCCTTGCCCAGACGGTCGCTGTACACGCGCAAGCCCTGGGCCGCGAGGTGGTCGGCCACAATGCCCTCGGCGATCAGTGCCATCTCGTTGGTGACGAAGGCCGTGTCGCACGGATTCAGGTCTGGTCGCCACTTGCCAGCGCTGTGGGTTCCATTGCGGAAGTGGCGTGCAGCGGTGCCCGATCTCGATTGGTGGGTCCGAATGCGATCGAGAGGCTTCCTCCCGGTGTAGCCCACGTAGAGGTCGAAGGTTGCTGAGTCCGAACCGTCGTGCACGTCCATCACGTAGATGCGGAATACGGGCTCGTAGTCCGGATGGGCCGTGAGGTCGTCGATGGCGAGCTGGAAAATGCGGGATGCAACGGTGGCTAATGCAGTCATGGTGGTCCTTTCGTGGTGGCGGTGCGAATTGTTCGTCCGCTCTCTCCATTCATGGAAGAACTCCGTTCTTCCTAAGAACGGTGTGCGCGCGTGCGCACGTGAGGGATCGCTCCGTTGTCACACCGAGTCGCTAACGTCGAAACTGACGGCACAGTCCCTGTGCGCGGCGCTCAGGCATCAACGAGCTGAAGGAGTCACCATGACCGACGTGTCGACCATTCTCACGGCAACGTACGCGGAGGCCGTCGCCTACGCTGCCGCGCTGCACGCGCACCAGGTGCGCAAGGGCACCACCATCGCCTATATGTCTCACCTGCTCGGAGTGTCGAGCCTGGTTGTCGAGGCCGGCGGCACGCAGGACCAGGCGATAGCCGGCCTGCTCCACGACGCCGTGGAGGACGCGGGAGGGTTGCCGCGCTATCACGACATCAAGGCGCGGTTCGGCGACGACGTGGCCCGCATCGTGCTGGGCTGCAGCGACTCGTCGGACGAGGCGTGGAAGGCGAAGGTGCCGTACTGGGAGCGCAAGACCGCCTACCTGAAGCACCTGGCAGCGCAGCCCGCCGACGTGGTGCTCGTCAGCGTGGCCGACAAGGTGCACAACGCAAGGGCGATCGTGACCGATCTTGAGGCCAAGGGGCTAGGTGAGCTCGAGAAGTTCAACTCTACGACGGAGGAGATGCTCACCTACTACGCCGCCTGCCTGCGCATCGGAACCGCGAAGGGGGTGCCGCCCACGCTTCTGGTGCCGCTGTCCCTCGCGGTCGCGAGGATGAGGGAGTTGGCCGACGGTGCCGTGCCGCTGGGTGCGCTGATGCCCGGCTGGAACCGGTCGCTGAGCGACGCCGGCCTCGAGGAGATCGAGGCCGCGCTGGCCTAGCGGGCGAGCGGTCGAACAGGTGATGGTGCGGGGGCTACTCGCACACCGTCCCGTCGTGATCGGCGTCGCGGTAGTAGGCGTACTCGGGGTCGACCCCGCTGGCGTAGGGCCCGAATCCGGCCGACTTGGCCGCGCGGCAGGTGCCGAAGTCGGGGTCGAGGGCGACGCCCGCCGCTGGGGTCGAGGGAGCTGGCGAGGCATCTGCGGGGGGACTGGTGCTCTGGCGCGCCGCCGGTCCGAC
>CALQEM020000313.1:0-3756 GCA_943329595.2 Bifidobacterium breve | reverse complement strand
GCGTACTTGATGAGTCCGCCGTTGCCGTTGGAGTAGGCCGTGTCGAGCGCGATGAGGTTGTAGTTCACGGCTGCGGTCGACGGCGCGGCGTAGGCCGAGGCGTCGGTGACCGTCAGCACCTTGACGGTCTCCTGGGTGTGACCGGTGACGGCGTCGGTGGCAACCGGCGCACTGGTGAGCGCCGAGCCGAGGGTGATCAGGGCGTTGACCGAGGTGGTGACGCTGACCGCGGAGATGGTCCTGGTCTCGCTGTTGACGGTGACCGAGTCACCCACGCGCGGGATGAAGTTGACCGTGAAGGCGGTGGTTGTCGGGGTGGTCGTGTTCTGCACCGTGCCGGTCTGCGACTCGTTCTCGATGGTGAGTAGGTCGCCCACGGACGGCTTCAGCGACGTCTTGATGCTGCCGTCGTTGACCGCGACTGCCGAGTGCAGCAGGCCGGTGTAGCGGTAGTCGGAGCCGCTGGCCGTCAGTGCGCCCGCGAATCCGTTCATGACGTCCATGGTGGTGTCGGAGCCCTCGGCGACGAGGGCGCGGTACGTGGGGGTGCCCGAGGGATCGGCCGCCGCCCCACCGATGACGGTCATGCCGGCAATGGCGCTGATGCACGCCACCCCGATGACCGTCCTGCTGATGAGCTTCACGAGAGTTGTCCCTTCATTGTGAGTCAACGCGATCGGCACTCTGCTGATCGCGTCTGCCCCGCCACGCGGCTCATGACGAGCCGCCCGACGAGAGCCTCAGCGCGACGGCGGCGCCCACCGCTGCCATCGCACCGAGAATGAGGGCCACCAGCGGGCCCTGGCCAGAGACGCCAGCCGTCACGAGCTGGGTCACCGCCATGGGGGCGCTGGAGGGCTGCACGCCAGGCGTCGGCGTGCTGGAGGGGGACGGCGGAAGAGCGCCTGTCCCAGAGCCGGAGGGGGTCGGGTCGACCGAGGGCTGAGTCGGCTCAACGGGCTCGGGCTGAGCAGACTGCTCGGTTGACGGGGCCGACGTGGGCTCAGCCGTGGCGGTGGCCGTCACGGTGACCGTGGGCGCCGGGGTGGGGGTTGGCGTTGGGGTGATCGTCGGCGCCGGCGCTACCGGATCGGCCACGGCGGCTGCCGCGTCGAGGGTCTCCTGGCTGAGGTCGTCGACCCCCACCGCCGCGAGGCCGACGATGGGCAGGTAGCCCTCGGGCAGGTCGCCTGGGGCGATGCCTGGCTCCTGCCCGTACGTCGCCGCGTAGCGAAGGAAGGATGAGTAGGCCTTGCGGCTCGCCGCGCTGAGGGCTGTTCGGTCAAGCGCCGCATACGTGACGGTCGTCAGCGGGTAGGCGCCCTTGGCGGTGCTGCTCGGCACCGGCACGAGCACTCCTGCGGAGTCGCGACGCATGGCCTTCACCGAGAGCCTCATCGACTCCGCATCCGGTGCCACGAACTCGCCAGCAGCGTTGCGCAGGCTGGCCATCTGCAGTCCGTAGCGCGCTGCCGACGGCGTGTCGGTGACGCCGAGCAGGCCGCGCGAGCCCGGCGTCTGGGGCAGGCTCTTGGTCCAGGCGTACCCGTTGAACACGGTGCGCCGCAGCGAGTCGCCTCGGGCCGCGTTGAGCGCCGAGTCTGACAGCGTGTTGGTGTACGGGTGCAGGTCGAGGGTGCACAGCGGCGTGTATCCGCTCTCCTCGTAGCAGAACGGATCCTGCTTGGGGAACGTCGTCAGGGGCAGCGAGAGGCCCTGGTAGGCCACGTTGACGTACGAGGGACAGCCCGGGTTGCCGCGGTCGTCACGCACGTCGTTCGAGCACTGGGACTCAAGCGTGAACTTGTCGTAGTAGAGCGGCGAGGCCGTGTTGGGCTTTCCGCTGATGAAGTCGCGGGCGTCCTTGTCAGCCTTGATCCACTCCCACAGCAGCGACACTGAGTCGGCCGGGATGTACGGCATCAGGGCGTCGCCGATCTGCATCTGAAATGGCCGGAACGACGGGTTGAGGCGCAGGAACTCGGGGTCGGTGATGAGGTCATAGGTGCTCAGCCCCACGTTCGGGTCGCTGGGCATGGCCCCGGCACGGTACGACTGCGTGAGAAGCTTCGCCACGAGGCGCGGCGTCAGCTTGATGTCGGTGACGCGCTTCCCGTCGTTGCGCGAGACCTCGACGGGCGTGCCGTAGCGGGTCACCTGTTCCACGAGGAAGCCGATGCCCACGGCCGACACCGCGAGGGGCGCATAGGTGAGCGACCGCCCGGCAGCCACCTGGCCTACCGGAATGGACCTCCCGACGAACGCGAGCGCGCCGTCTCCCGGCAGTGACGTGGTCACGGCAGTGCGGGCGAGGTCGTCAGGGATCTGGGTGAAGCTGAACACGGTGCCGGTGCGCCGGCACAGGCCCGACTCCCAACTGATGACGGCATCGGTCATCAACTCGGTGCCGTAGGTGGGCACCTGCGCGACACCCAGCGGGCATGTGGTGCCCACGGGCTGAAAGTCGAGCGGCACGGCGACGTGCTGCGCCCAGTTGGTGACGCCCAGCGGCGAGGTCACGACTCCGGAGGCGTTGGAGGAGGTGATGCCGGGCAGCTCACTGTCGGCGCGCGGCACCACCGCGAGCCAGCAGCGGTGCACCTCGGTCTCGACGACGTCGGGCGTGTTGACGTCGTCGGTCTGCGCGCCGCATCCCAAACCGGGAGCCTCGCGCGCCGTCTGCATCTGGAAGAACGCCTCACCCGAGCCATCGGGGTAGGTGCGGTTGATGGGCAGCTCGTTGGTGGAGTTGGTGTCGAAGTACTGGTTGGTGTTGCCGTATTGCACGCCCGAGTCGCCGGTCACGGGGTGGAACGGCACGAAGGCCTGCTGGCCGTCGAGGCCCGGCTGCTCGGTCTCGTTGGTGTCGACGGCGCCCGCGTACGAGACCTGCCGGGTAGCGATCCACTGGCCCTGGGCGAAGAGTCCGCCGAACTGGCAGTTCTCGCGCGGGAGCTTCGCCGGGTCGGGATCGTCGCCCCAGCACTGCATGATCTGCAGGATCGGCGCTTTCTCGCCACCGGTCCACGAAACACGAACCACCTGGTTGATCAGCTGCGAGGTCTGGTCGACGGTGATGCGCAGGTCGCTGAACGGCCCCGTGCCGCTGACCGTCACCGACGACCCGTCCGCGCGGCTCGGCGACGGTACGGCGAGCAGAATCGCGGCGGTGAGCGAGACGAGCAGACCGAGCACGAAGGTGGCCCGCAGGGTCACCACCCACGGGGTCACTCGTGGCACCTGGACCTGTCGAGTCACGGGGCTCTCCGCCCCAGCACGCCGAAGACGATCGGCGGCACGACCGCGATGGCGAGCAGCACCGCGATGGCCAGGAGCGCGATGCCGGGCGAGGAGCCTCCGGCGTTGCTCGAGATGGCGGTGGGATTGGCGAAGGCCACGGCCGCACCCCCACCCCCAGAGTTGGGGTCGATGACCACCCCGGTGCCTGGGTCAACCACGCCGGTGCCGGGGTCGACCACGCCTCCCGTGTCACCACCGGTGTTCCCACCCGTGGTGCCACCGGTGTTCCCACCCGTGGTGCCCCCGGTGTTCCCACCCGTGGTGCCCCCGGTGTTCCCGCCCGTGTTCCCGCCCGAGTTGCCGCCGGTACTCCCACCCGTGTTGCCGCCGGTGTTCCCGCCCGTGTTGCCGCCAGTGTTCCCACCCGTGTTGCCGCCAGTGTTCCCACCCGTGTTGCCGCCGGTGTTCCCACCCGTGTTGCCGCCGGTGTTCCCACCCGTGTTGCCGCCGGTGCCG
>CALQEM020000312.1:0-3778 GCA_943329595.2 Bifidobacterium breve | reverse complement strand
GCCCTCTTCTTCGCGCCCAACATCAACTCGTACAAGCGCTTCGCGGCCGGGACGTTCGCCCCCACCGCCGCCGCGTGGGGCCGCGACAACCGCACTTGCGGATTCCGCCTTGTGGGGCACGGCCAGTCGCTGCGGCTCGAGAACCGGGTGCCTGGCGGCGACGTCAACCCGTACCTCGCGGTGGCAGGCATGATCGCCGCCGGCCTCGACGGCATTGACCGTGGCCTCGAGCTCGGACCCATCGAGACGGGCAACGCCTACGAGTCCGAGGCCACCCGCATCCCATCGAGCCTGCGCGACGCGCTCGAGCTGTGGCAGGCCAGCGACTGGGTCCGCGACACGTTCGGGGCCGGCGTTCAGAACCACTACGCCAACATGGCGCGCGTCGAGCTCGAGGCCTACGGCGCGGCCGTCACCGACTGGGAGCTCTACCGCAACTTCGAGCGCCTGTAGCCGGCCCCTTCTCCGTCACCTCACACCCCACCGCATCGAGAGGCTCCTGAAGAATGACCGTGTTCGACGTCATCAACCCCGCGACCGCGCAGGTGATCGCCCAGGTTCCGCTGGCCACAGTCGAGGAGACCGACGCCGCGGTGCGCCGCGCCCACCGGGCCTTCGAGTCGTGGCGACGGGTCGCGCCGGCAGAGCGGGCGCGCCTGCTGCGGTCGTTCGCGTCGCTCGTCGACCAGAACGTCGAGGAGCTCGCCCAGCTCGAGATCGAGAACGCCGGTCACACCGCGGGCAACGCGCGCTGGGAGGCCGGCAACGTGCGCGACGTGCTGAACTACTACAGCGCGGCGCCCGAGCGGCTGTTCGGCAAGCAGATCCCGGTTCCCAACGGCGTCGACATCACGTTCAAGGAGCCCCTCGGGGTGGTGGGCATCATCGTGCCCTGGAACTTCCCGATGCCCATCGCCGGCTGGGGCTTCGCCCCGGCTCTGGCAGCTGGCAACACCGTGGTGCTCAAGCCTGCCGAGGTCACGCCCCTGAGTGCCATCAGGCTCGCGGAGATCGCGCTCGAGGCAGGCATCCCCGAGGACGTGTTCATCGTGCTGCCGGGCGCGGGACCGGTCGTGGGCACGGCCCTGGTCGACCATCCGCTGGTGCGCAAGGTGGTGTTCACCGGCTCGTCGCGGGTGGGCACCGAGATCATGGCGCGCTGCGCGCCGCAGGTGAAGAACCTCACCCTCGAGCTGGGCGGCAAGAGCGCCAACGTGATCTTCGCCGACTCCGACCTCGAGAAGGCGGCTGCCTCGGCGCCCAACGGCGTGTTCGACAATGCCGGACAAGACTGCTGCGCTCGCTCGCGCATCCTGGTGCAGCGCTCGGTGTACGACCGCTTCCTCGCGCTGCTCGAGCCGGCGGTCGCCGCCGTGCGGGTGGGTGACCCTGCCGTCTCCGACGTCGACATGGGCCCGCTCATCTCGGCCGCCCAGCTCGCCCGCGTGCAGTCGTACGTGCCCGACGACGCCAACGTGCTCTTCCGCGGCTCGGCGCCCGAGGGGCCCGGCTTCTGGTTCCCGCCCACGGTCATCGGGGTGTCGTCGTCGACCGACCGTGCCTTCCAGGAGGAGATCTTCGGGCCGGTGGTGGTGGTGCTCCCGTTCGACGACGAGGACGATGCCGTGCGACTCGCCAACGACAGCCCGTACGGACTGTCAGGGTCGATCTGGACCCGTGACATCGGTCGTGCCCTCAGGGTCTCCCGCGGCATCGAGGCGGGCAACCTCTCGGTCAACTCCAACTCGGCGGTGCGCTACTGGACCCCGTTCGGCGGCTTCAAGGCGTCGGGAATCGGGCGCGAGCTCGGGCCCGACGCGCTCGACGCGTTCACCGAGACCAAGAACGTGTTCATCGACACCAGTGACTGACCCCAACTCAGGAGGATTTCCCATGGAGCGTCTTGCCGGCCGTGTGGCCGTGGTGACCGGAGCAGGCAGCGGCATCGGACTGGCCACCTCGAGGCGGTTCGCCGCCGAGGGCGCCACGGTGGTGGCCGTCGACCTCAACCCCGAGAGCGGAGGGGCGATCGCCGACGAGGTGGGCGGGCTCTTCGTGGCAGCCGACGTCACCAGCCCCGACGACGTGGCGCGTGTGTTCGCCACCGCGTTCGAGGCCTTCGGGTCGGTCGACATCTCCTTCCACAACGCGGGCATCTCTCCTCCCGACGACGACTCGATCCTCGTCACCGGGCTCGACGCCTGGCGGCGTGTGCAGGAGGTGAACCTCACCTCGGTCTTCCTGTGCTGCAAGGAGGTCATCCCCTACATGCAGCGCGGCGGCCGGGGCTCGATCATCAACACGGCGTCGTTCGTGGCCACCATGGGGGCGGCGACCTCGCAGATCTCGTACACCGCCTCGAAGGGTGGCGTGCTGGCCATGACGCGCGAGCTCGGCGTGCAGTTCGCCCGCGAGGGCATCCGGGTCAACGCGCTGTCTCCCGGCCCGGTCAACACCCCGCTGCTGCAGGAGCTGTTCGCCAAGGACCCCGAGCGCGCGGCTCGCCGACTGGTGCACATCCCAATCGGGCGCTTCGCCGAGCCCGAGGAGATCGCCGGCGCAGTGGCCTTCCTCGCCAGCGACGACTCGTCGTTCATCACGGCGTCGAACTTCCTCGTCGACGGAGGGATCAGCGGGGCCTACGTCACCCCGCAGTAGGGCTGGCGGGCACGCGCTCGCGCGCCGCCTCGACGAATGCCGCGAACAGCCGCTCTGACACCGCGTCGCCCGACTGCTCGGGGTGCCACTGCACGCCCAGCACGAAGCGCGCGGTGGGGTCCTCTGCCGACTCGACGGTTCCGTCGTCGGCCCAGCCGGTGACCGTCAGCCGGCCGGCGTCGGCCACGGCCTGGTGGTGCGAGGAGTTCACGGTGGAGGACTCGGCGCCCACGAGGGTGGCGGCCAGGGTTCCGGGCGCGAAGGTTGCCCCGTGAGTGCTGAAGGTGCCGGGGTCCTCGCGGTGGCGCAAGTCGCCCACGACGTCGGGCAGGTGCTGGATGAGTGACCCGCCCTCGGCCACCGCCATCACCTGCAGCCCGCGGCAGATTCCGAGCACAGGCAGGCCGAGCTCGCGCGCGCCCAGGTAGAGGGTGATCTCTCCGGCGTCGCGGTCGTGACGGGGCACGTCGGTGGTGGGGTGGGCCTCCTGCCCGTAGCGCGCCGGGTCGACGTCGGCCCTGCCCACGATCACGAGGCCGTCGAGGCGGGTGAGCACGTCGGCGTCGAGGCTGTCGGGCGGCAGGATCACCGCACGCGCGCCTGCCCTTTCGAGTCCCTCGACGTACACCCAGGGGAGTGCCGCCGCGCGGGTGTCCCACGCGCCCCAGCGGGCCTGCTCGACGTAGCACGTGAGTCCGATGACGGGTCTGCTCATGGGCCCGATCGTTTCAGACGGCTCGCAGGGTTCGAGTGTGGGCCCGGTCGGTGGGAAGGTTCCGGCGCGTGAAACGGTTGGGGTTGTCACCTGTCCCGCCCCCAGCCCCAGGAGAGTCACGTGTTGCTGCCGCCGCTCGTCGAGCCCGCCGAGTCGCTGACCGTCGAGGAGGTGCGCCGCTACAGCCGCCACCTCATCATTCCCGACGTGGGCATGGATGGCCAGAAGCGCCTGAAGAACGCGAAGGTGCTCTGCGTGGGCGCTGGCGGGCTCGGGTCGCCGTCGCTCATGTACCTCGCTGCGGCTGGCGTGGGCACCCTCGGAATCGTCGAGTTCGACGTGGTCGACGAGAGCAACCTGCAGCGCCAGATCATCCACGGCCACAGCGACATCGGCCGCAGCAAG
>CALQEM020000311.1:0-3794 GCA_943329595.2 Bifidobacterium breve | reverse complement strand
TGGTCGCTCTCGCCGGCAGATCGGTCAGACTTGCACCTCGCCCACGACCCCTTGCTCTACGCGGATCCGTGGCCACCGTTGACCCTCGCACCGCGACAGTCGCAGTAGTGCGTGATGACTACGGAGTGAGCGGTTAGGTCACCTGACCTCGCAAGGGGCGACCACACGGCGCACACAGTGAGGCGTCGGCAGTTAGCATGAGCACACCAGATCGCACGGAGGAATCGCTCGCTTCGGGAAGCGGCGCTCGAGTGTTGGGAGCCTAGGTGCCGTCGTCGTCGAAGCAGGAGCGCGCCTATCGGGTCATTCGCACGAGCATCACCGACGGCGTCTACGCACCTGGTAGTCGTCTGGTGGTCGATCGCATCGCGCGACAGTTGAAGATCAGTCCTGTTCCCGTACGCGAGGCGTTGCGCCGACTTGAGGCCGAAGGCTTCGTCGACTTCGAGCGTAATGTAGGCGCGCGTGTGCGAACACTCGACGCCGACGCATGGGTCGAGTCACTCGAGGTCATTGCCGGGCTCGACGGCTACGTCATGCGCCTCGCACTGCCGCACATTGTGCAGGCCGACGTCGACGCGTCACGACGCGCGAATAGGCAGATGAAGAGCGCGATTCGACAGGGTGGGCCCGAGCAGATCAAAACTGCCAACCAAGCGGTACACAAGCCCTTGACCGACAGATGTCCTAACCGACACCTGGTCGAACTGCTCAGTTCTTCGTGGACACGCCTCTACCTGTCGGTGCACGGCAGCGTCTTTCTCTACCGCCCCGATCTTGCGCTCTTGCAGGTTGATGAACATGAGGAGCTGCTCGGCATGATTGAGCAGAGAGCGTCTCCTGCCGCTATCGAGATGACGGTGCGAGACCACACCCTGCGTCTCATTGCTGCCCTGCAGGAGCACCTCGCGTCGATCTAGGAGATCGGAATCTCGAGTTCGTCGACGATGAGCCGTTCGAGCCGAGCCACGTGCGCCAGCGTGTCAGCGCGGATTTCGGACGACACTTGTCGCGAATAGGCGGCGTTCAGGGCGTCATCATCGTCGAACCACTGCTCGGCGACACCATCCCAATCGCAGTCGTTCGCCGGCTTGCCCGCGAGAACATCGGGGCGACCAAAGTTCACGACGTAGCGCCGCAGACCCGGTGCCGTACGAGCGACAGGGACATGCGAGTCGAGCCACCAGGCCTTGAACTGCTCGTCGGTCAGATGATCGGCTTTCTTCAGCAGCCACACGATTTTCACCATCGAACTCAACCCCTTCACTGAACCCGTTTCCCAAATCAAATCAGATATGATTACGCGCCAGCAAGCCCCGGACTGGAAGGAGCATGACCCATGTCGACGTCAGCGGCTGAAGAGCCGAACGCTTCAGGTGGCGATGAGTTCGACTTCGTCGTCGTTGGAAGCGGTGCTGCAGGGCTTACGGCCGCGATCACTGCGCGCCGCAGAGGACTGACCGTCATCGTGCTCGAATGCCAGGACGTGGTCGGTGGAACCACCTCACGCAGTGGCACCTGGATCTGGTCGCCCAACAACCGGTGGATGCGCGACCTAGGCTTCCATGACGAACGCGACGACGCAGTGCGCTACATGGCACGCCTCTCGTTCTCCGACCGCTATCGGCCCGACGCTGAGAGGTTCGGACTCGAGCCCTACGAGTACGAGATGCTCAACACGTTCTATTCCGAATCGGGGGCGGCCCTCGAAGAACTGACTGAGGCCGGTGCTTTGGACCCCGTGGTCAGAGCCGACGCACCCGACTACTTCGCCGACCTGCCCGAGGACAAGGCGCCCTACGGCAGGGTTGTGGTGTCGCGCGGTCGGGCCCGGCCGGACCAGTTAACGGGGGCCGAATGGGTGCTCGACCTGCGCGACGTGTCGCTGCGCCTCGGCGTCGACATCAGACTCGGCCACCGCGTGCTTGACGTCGTCCGTAGCGGCGAACGTGTCACGGGTGTGGTGGGCCTGTCTGGCCAGGGTGAGTTCACCGTGCATGCCCGACGCGGCGTGCTGTTCGCGACCGGCGGGTTCACCCACGACGCCGACCTGCTGCGCGACCACATGGCCGCTCCGGTGCGGCTCGGAGGCGCATCGCGCGGATCTCGCGGCGACTTCATGCGCATTGGCTCGTCGCTCGGTGCCAAACTGCACAACACATCTGCTGCCTGGTTGGCCCCCATCCCCTTGGAGGCCGTCGTGCAGGACGCTGAGTCGGTGACGACGAACATCTTCGCCCTGCGGGGCGACAGCATGATCCTCGTCAACAAGTACGGTCGCCGCACAGTGAACGAGAAGCTGCCCTATCACGAACTCGGACGGTCGATGCTGAGGTGGGACTCGACGGCGGCGGAATACCCCGACCTGCGAATGTTCATGATCTTCGATAAGTCGGCGCGTGAGCACTTCTCGGATGGAACGAGTGGCAACCCCATCAAGCCGCTCGACCAGCACGACCCTCACCTCGTGGTGGGGCAGACTCTCGAGGAGTTGTCCGACGCGCTGCGCCTCCGCGCGCTCGAACTCGGAGCGGTGGCGATGGACGGCGTCGAGGTTGCTCCAGGGTTCGCGGATGAACTCGCGCGGACCATCGAGGAGTTCAACCGGAATGCGATTGCCGGAACCGACCCGGACTACCATCGCGGCGAGTCGTCGATCGAACTCTTTCGCAACGGACCCGCCCGGCCCGGCAACGACGGCAACCCCGCGCTCTTCCCGTTGGACTCGACGGGTCCGTACTTCGCCCTCATCCTCGCCCCCGGAACGCTCGACACCAAGGGTGGACCCGCCATCGACCGTGACGCTCGCGTTCTCCGCGCCTCGGACGGCCGACCGATTCCCGGTTTGTTCGCGGCAGGGAACTGCGCCGGCTTCCCCTCCGGTCACGCGTACTGGGCCGGTGGGGCCACGGTCGGACTGGCAGTGACCTTTGGGTACCTCGCCGCGCTTTACGTCGCCGCTGGCGCTTGAAACAGGTCACCCGGCAGTCCTCGAGCGACGGACGCGCGATGCTGTTCGGCGGCTCCTGCGCCAGCCCTCCTTAATCGAGACGAGAGAGACGGTCACAGAACATGTACGGATTCGCGGTTGATCTGTTCGCCGGTCGCTGTGCGGTGGTCACGGGTGCGGCAAGCGGCATCGGGCGGGCGACAGCGTTGGCATTCGCCGAGCATGGCGCGGAGCTGGTGCTGGTGGACCGCGACGCCGACTCTCTGGAGGCCGCGGCGCGGGAGGTGCAAGCCTCGGGGGCCCAGTCATGCAGGACTGAGCTCTGCGATCTTGGCGTTGAGCAGGAGCGCAACGATCTGGTCCGCGCTCTTGGGCAGGAGAGCCGGATCGACATTCTGATCAACAACGCAGGCGTCTTCGAACGCGTGTCGGACCCGGCCTCCTGGAGCGGCGAGATCTGGCGAAGGTCGCTGTCAGTGAACCTGGACGCCGTGGCGCATCTGACTTATGGGTGTGTCGCTGGCCTCGCCGAGACTCGGGGCACTGTCGTCAATGTGGCCTCCACCCGAGCCTTCTCAGCCGCAGCCGGGGCGGCGGCCTACACCGCGTCGAAGGCAGCGGTCGTCGGACTGACGCATTCGCTCGCCGTCGACCTTGGCCGACACGACATCCGGGTGAACGCCGTCGCACCGGGGGAGGTGGCGACGGGGATCGCTGCCGCAGATCCTGACATCGTGGCCGAGCTCGTCAGTCGCAGCCCGATGCGGCGGCGCGGTGAGCCGACAGAGATCGCGTCGGTCATCCTCTTCCTGGCAAGCCCACTGGCATCGTTCGTGACCGGGGC
>CALQEM020000310.1:0-3826 GCA_943329595.2 Bifidobacterium breve | reverse complement strand
TGGCCGATGTCGGTCAGCCGTCCCCCTACCCGAGCCGCCGCGATGCCCGCCCAGAGCGAGTTACGCGTCACCTCGCTGAGGGCGGCGTCGGCCTCACTCACCGCGCCGACGCCCACTGTGATGGCAGCATCGCCGTGCCAGCCGTCGACGATGGCGCCGAAGTCGATGGAGACAAGGTCGCCCTCGTTCAGTCGCCGGGGGCCGGGTATTCCGTGCACCACCTCATCGTTCACCGACACGCACACCACCGCTGGGAAGCCGTGGTATCCGAGAAAGGACGAGGTGGCTCCCTCACGGGAGAGGCTGTCACGGGCAACGTCGTCGAGGTCGGAGGTGGTGATGCCCACTGCCACCTCGGCTCGCATCAGCTCGAGGGTGCGCGCCACCACGAGCCCCGCCGCGCGCATGGTCTGCAACTGGTCGCGCGACTTGATCTCGATCCTGCCCTTGCGCCCGAACACGCGTGCCGCCGACCGTCAGGCGCTGATGGCGTCGAGGAAGCGCCCGGTCACGTCGCTGATCGAGCCCATGCCATCGATCGCGACCAGGATTCCCTGCTGGGCATAGAGCGCTGTGAGCGGAGCGGTCTGCTCGGTGTACACCTCGAGCCGGCGCCGGACGACGTCCTCGGTGTCGTCGGACCGCCCCTGAAGCCGCGAGCGCTCGAGGAGTCGGCCCACGACCTCGTCGACGTCGACGACGATCTCGACGACCTGGTCGAGGCCCAGCCCACGCTCGGCCAGCATCGAGTTCAACTCGGCAACCTGGTCGACAGTGCGCGGGTAGCCGTCGAGCAGGAAACCGTCGGCAGCGTCGTCGGCCGCGAGCCGGTCGCGCACCATCGCGTTCGTCACGGAGTCAGGCACGTATTCCCCCGCGTCCATGTATCGCTGGGCCTCGATCCCCAGCGGGGTTCCGGCACCCACATTGGCACGGAAGATGTCGCCCGTCGAGATGTGCGGCACACCGAGGTGCTCTGCCACGAGGGCAGCCTGCGTGCCTTTGCCTGCTCCGGGGGGACCCATCAGGACCATCCGCATCAGCTCACACCTCCTCCGTTGGGGGCCCGGGGCCCGAGCCTCTAGCGCAGGAAGCCTTCGTAGTTGCGCTGCTGCAACTGCGACTCGATCTGCTTCACCGTGTCGAGGCCGACACCCACCATGATCAGCAGGCTCGTGCCTCCGAAGAGGAATCCATTGCCCACCCCGAGCATCACGAAGGCGACCGACGGGATGATCGCGATGACGGCGAGATACAGGGCGCCCGGAAGCGTGAGCCTCGTGAGCACGTAGTCGAGGTACTCGGCCGTGGGTCGACCGGCACGGATGCCGGGGATGAAGCCGCCGAACTTCTTCATGTTGTCGGCGACCTCAGTGGGGTTGAACGTGATCGCGACGTAGAAGTACGTGAAGAAGAGGATCAGCAGGAAGTACGTCAGCAGGTACGGCCACTCGGTGCCGTTCTGGAAGTTGCGCAGCAACCACTGTGCCCACTCTGCGGTGCTGCCAGAGAGCGACACCACCAGCTGCGGGATGTACAGGAGCGAGGACGCGAAGATCACCGGGATGACACCGGCCATGTTGACCTTGAGCGGGATGTAGGTCGACGAGCCCCCGTACATGCGACGGCCCACCATGCGCTTGGCGTACTGCACAGGTATGCGGCGCTGCGCCTGCTCGACGAACACCACTCCCATGATCACGAAGTAGCCCACCAGCAGCACGAGGCCGAAGACGAAGATGCCCTTGTCGCTCCACACATTGACCAGCTGGCCGGGGAACGTGGCGATGATCGAGGTGAAGATCAGCAGTGACATGCCATTGCCCACGCCACGGTCGGTGATGAGCTCTCCGAGCCACATGACCACGGCGGTGCCGGCGGTGAGGGTGATGACCATCGCGATGATCAGGCCCACCGCCTGGTCGGGGATCAGTTGCTCGTTGCAGCCAGGGATAAGCCGACCCGGCGAGCGCGCCAGGGAGATGATCGCCGTCGACTGCAGAATCGCGAGCCCGATGGTCAGGTAGCGCGTGTACTGCGTGATGGTGGACTGACCCGACTGGCCCTCCTGCTTGAGCGCCTCAAGTCTCGGGATGACCACCGTGAGCAGCTGGATGATGATGCTCGCGGTGATGTACGGCATGATGCCGAGCGCGAAGACCGACAGCTGCAGCAGGGCCCCGCCGCTGAACAGGTTGATGAGGCCCAGCAGCGGATTCTCGGCCGCGGTGCTGACGCACCGCTGCACAGCCCCGTAGTCGACACCGGGGGTGGGCACGGTGGAGCCGAGGCGGAAGACCGCCAGCACACCGAGGGTGAACAGGATCTTGACGCGCAGGTCCGGGGTTCGGAACGCCGACGCGAATGCGCTGAGTTGCACGCACCCCTCCTCTCGTCATTGGTGACTCGTGCGCCGTTCGACTACACCGAGTTTCGACTACGCCGAGCGAGGCCTGAACGACTGGCCTCGGTCGAGTCTAGTCAGACCCGACCGACGCCCGGTCGGTCAGACCTCGGTGGCAGTTCCGCCGGCGGCGGTGATCTTGGTGCGAGCCGAGTCAGAGAAGGCATCGGCGGTCACGTGCACGACCACCGAGATGTCGCCCTGCCCCAGCACCTTCACGAGCTCGCCGGAGCGAACGGCTCCCTTGGCGACGAGGTCGGCGATGGAGATCGTGCCGCCCTCGGGGAACAGCCGCTCGATCGCGGCCACGTTGACGACCTGAAACTCGACGCGGTTGCGGTTGGTGAAGCCCTTGAGCTTGGGCAGCCGCATGTGCATCGGCATCTGCCCGCCCTCGAAGCCCGAGGGCACCTGGTAGCGGGCCTTCGTGCCCTTGGTACCGCGACCGGACGTCTTTCCCTTCGACGCCTCACCGCGACCCTTGCGGGTCTTGGCAGTCTTGGCGCCCGGAGCCGGGCGCAGGTGATGGACCTTGAGCGTCATGTCAGTCGACCTCCTCGACGGTGACCAGGTGGATGACCTTGGCGACCATTCCCCGGAACTCGGGGCGGTCGTCCTTGACCACGACGTCTCCGATCCGCTTGAGCCCCAGCGAGCGCAACGAGTTGCGCTGCTGGTGGCTGCCGCCGATCTCGGACCTGCGCTGGGTGATTCGCAGCTTGCTCATGCGCCGACTCCCGCCGCACGGGCGCGCAGCAGCGCGGCCGGGGCGACGTCCTCGAGGGGCAGGCCGCGACGAGCCGCGACCTCCTCAGGACGCTCGAGCATCTTCAGCGCCGCAACGGTGGCGTGCACCACGTTGATGGCGTTGTCGGAGCCGAGTGACTTCGAGAGCACGTCGTGAATGCCGGCGCACTCGAGAACCGCGCGCACCGGGCCACCGGCGATGACACCGGTACCGGGCGATGCGGGGCGAAGGAGCACCACGCCGGCCGCTGCCTCACCCGTGACGGGGTGAGGGATGGTGCCCTGGATACGCGGCACCTTGAAGAAGTTCTTCTTGGCCTCCTCGACGCCCTTGGCGATCGCCGCGGGCACCTCCTTAGCCTTGCCGTAGCCGACGCCGACCGAGCCATCACCATCGCCCACCACGACGAGCGCGGTGAAGCTGAAGCGACGACCTCCCTTGACGACCTTCGACACTCGGTTGATCGTGACCACTCGCTCGACGAACGCCGACTTCTCGGCAGGCGCCTGCCTGTCGTCGCGACGACCACGGCGCTCTCCACCGGAACCGCCGGTGCCTCCGCCGGGAGCGCCACCGCGCTGGGCTGCTGCCATGAGCTATACCTCGTCTTCTCTGTCTCTCAAGCCTGGACCGTCAGAACGCGAGGCCGCCCTCACGGGCGCCCTCCGCGAGTG
>CALQEM020000309.1:0-3831 GCA_943329595.2 Bifidobacterium breve | reverse complement strand
GTCACGACCGTCACCGAGGTGCATCACATCGACCGGGGTTACGCCCGCTTCGTGGAGAATCTCCAGAAGCTGGGCGCTGACATCCGTCGGGTTGGTTGAGCCCTCAGCGACGAAGTTGGCGATACGTAAAAGTTTTTTCTCCGGACCCTCAAGCCTTCCGTCTCACCGGCCGATATGTGGAGAGCATGCAGCGCTAAGAGCTGCTCAACGGACGCTGGAGGCGTGGTGAACTACGGAGCTGGAGCGGGTGGAGTCGGGGCCGCGGGACTAGGACTGTCACAGGCATCGGCCTTAGGGACCGGGCTCCTTGGCTGGATCGTGATTGGCGTCACGATGGCCCTGTGCGCGGGGATCATCGGGTTGCGAGTCTCAGCAAAAAAGAACGGCTAGCACTATGGGCCGACCAGGCTCGCGAGCGATTCTGCTGAAGAGAATCCTCGTACTGCTGACCATCGCCGTTGGTCTCGCGGCGGTGACGCTGCTGGTCTTCATGCAGACCAGAGACCTGGTGCTGATTGGCTACTGGTGCCTGGGCTCCCTCGTACTTCTAGCCTGCCTATCGGCTTTCGTAGTGGGTCGTCGTTACACCCAATTGCCGGTGGCCGCAGGCCGGGTTCTGTGCATCGTGCCGGCGTACAACGAGGATCCCCGGGGGCTCGAGGGCACTGTGCGAGCGTTGCTCGCTCAGACGGTCGACATCGACATCGTGGTCATCGACGACGGCTCCAAGGTGCCGGTGGTGCCGTCAATTCAGCATCCGCGCCTGACCTGGTTGCGCCAGGAGAACACCGGCAAGCGAGGCGCCCAGGTGACCGTGCTGCGGGGCATCGATCGCGAGCAGTATCAGTTCATCCTCACCGTCGACTCGGATTCAGAGCCGTTCCCCGACGCGTGTGAGCAGCTTCTGCGGGCAATGTCGAACCCTGCCGTGCAGGCGGCGACGGGAATGATCTACATCCGCAACTACGCCGACTCGTGGATCAGTCGGGCGGCCGACATGGACATCGGCACCTCGTGCGTGATGATGAGGGCCTCCCGCTCGATGCTGGGCTCGCTCGAAACCACCTCCGGCGCGCTCGCGCTCTACCGCAGCGAACTGCTGTACGACCACCTCGAGGCGTATGCAGTCGAGTGCGGCACCGGTGACGACCGCTGGCTCGCCCTGCGCGCGCTACGTCGCGGAGAGGTGGTGGGCGTCGCCGAAGCGGGAGTTGTCACCGACATGCCGTCGACCTTCAATGGCACGTACCGCCAGCGGCTCCGCTGGGCCCGATCGTGGTGGTGGATGCTGCCCTACGTATTTCGGTACCTCACTCCCAAGCAGATGCTGAGCCCCGCGTACGGGCTTCTTCAGATGGCGCTCACCCCCGTGTTCGCGATCTGGATCGTTGTGTCGATCATTTCTACGCACGGTGGTCGCTACGAGGGTCACCAGTTGACACTGTGGGCGTACTTCATGGTCTACCTCATCGTTCGCTACGGCACTGGCGCGCTCTACCTCATCGGGCGCACTGACCAGCCGCGAGGGCAGAAGCTGCGGTCACTGGCGCTCGGAGTGCCAGGCGCTGTCCTACTCAACATGGTTCTCCTGGTGCCTACCCGCTACTGGGCGCTCGGCAAGCTCTTTGACAACCGTTGGCACACGCGTGAGGTGGTCACGGTCGGCAAGCACATCGCGCCTTCAGGTAGGCATCGGGTCCTGGTGGGGTCGTCGCGCTGAAGGCTCAGCGGGTGGGGCGGGCCTTGAGCGTGGCACGTGCGATCGACTCGTCGCGCTGGAACACCATCACGCGCGGGCCCTCGACAGTGAAGGCGAGGGTGGCTTTGATATTCGCGTCCTCAAGAGTTCGGCGCAGTACCTCGCCGTCGGCGTAATTAACCGGGTGGGCCACCGGCACGAGCATTCCGTAGTTGTCAGTCGATGACGGCCGAACCGGCTTCTCGACCAGGCTTGCACCCGGCTTGTAGGCCCACCGGAGAATCAGCACGAGTATTCCCACGCCGATGAGGCCCACCACCGGGCCAAAGGCGAACGAGAACGAGCCCCATGTCATGGAGCCAGTGTGACCGCACTCACTCGTGGGCGCCACCGCACTCCCGTCGGCGGGGCTTGTCGGCGGATAGCCTGTGCTCAACCCTGGAGGAGGAGAGCGATGGCTGGTCGGCTGATGGTGGTGGGTTCGGGTCTAATGGGATCTGGCATTGCCCAGGTGGCGGCCGTCGGGGGCTGGGACGTCACCCTGCGTGACGTATCGAATGACGCGCTTGAACGGGGGATGGCGTCGATCGAGGCCTCCCTCGCCCGTTTTGTCGCCAAGGGACGCATCGAAGCCTCGGCGGCGACTGAGGCACTGGCGAGCATTACCACCACGACCGACCTCGAAGCCGCGGCCGAGGCCGACATCGTGGTCGAGGCGGTCTATGAGCGACTTGAGCTGAAGGCTGAGCTCTTCACGATTCTCGACGGGCTGTGCACCCGCCCCGAGACGGTGCTCGCTTCCAACACCTCAGCGATCCCGATCACGGCGGTGGCGGCAGCGACGGCGAACCCCGGGCGCGTGGTGGGCACCCACTTCTTCTCACCGGTGCCGATGATGAAGCTCTGCGAGTTGGTGCGGGGCCATCACACGACTGACGCCACCCTCGCGACGGCACGGTCGTTCGCCGAGTCGATCGGCAAGACCTGCATTGTGGTGAACCGCGACGTCGCAGGATTTGTCACCACGCGCCTCATCGCGGCACTGTCGGTGGAGGCCATCAGGCTCTACGAGAGTGGCGTGGCGAGCGCCGAAGACATCGACATCGCCTGCCGGCTCGGATTCGGCCACGCAATGGGGCCGCTCGAGACCGCTGACCTGACCGGCACCGACATCCTCTTCAACGCCGCCAGTAACGTGTATGCCGATACGCAGGACGAGAAGTTCAACCCGCCCGAGTTGCTGCGCCGCATGGTGCGGGCTGGCGACCTCGGCCGCAAGAGTGGTCGCGGTTTCTACACCCACGACTGAGTTTCACGACAACCCTGGAGGATCGATGACCGACGAGCGACGCGCCAAGGAACGACCGTGGCTGATGCGTACGTATGCGGGTCACTCGTCGCCCGAGGCGAGCAACGCCCTGTATCGGAACAACCTCTCGAAGGGGCAGACCGGACTCTCGGTCGCCTTCGACCTTCCGACGCAGACGGGCTACGACCCCGACGACGAACTCGCTCGCGGTGAGGTTGGCAAGGTGGGAGTTCCGGTCACCCACCTCGGCGACATGCGAGCCCTCTTCAGCGATATCCCGCTCGACACCATGAACACCTCGATGACCATCAACGCCACTGCGATGTGGATGCTCGCCCTCTACATCGCCGCGGCGGAGGAGCAGGGGGTCGATCCGGCTCTCCTCCAGGGAACGACTCAGAACGACATCATCAAGGAGTACCTGTCGAGGGGCACGTACGTATTTCCGCCCGGCCCGAGTCTTCGACTGATCACCGACATGGTGGCCTACACCGTAACGAACATTCCGAGGTGGAATCCGACCAATATCTGCAGTTACCACCTGCAGGAGGCGGGCGCCACGCCCGTGCAGGAACTCGCGTACGCGATGTGCACGGCAATTGCAGTGCTCGACTCCGTGCGCGACAGCGGGCAGGTGCCTCCCGAGCGATTCGGGGAGGTAGTGGGGCGCATCTCCTTCTTCGTGAATGCCGGTGTGCGCTTCGTCGAGGAGATGTGCAAGATGCGCGCCTTCGTTCAACTGTGGGACGAGATCACGCGTGATCGCTACGGCATTACCGATCCTGCTGAGCGACGCTTCCGCTATGGCGTGCAGGTGAACTCG
>CALQEM020000308.1:0-3833 GCA_943329595.2 Bifidobacterium breve | reverse complement strand
GCCGTCGGGGCTGCCGAAGACGTTGGCGCCGCTCGCGTCGACAAGCGAGAGGTGCAGGTGAAACCCGCTTCCGCCCTCGTCGTTGAAGGGCTTGGCCATGAAGGTGGCCATGAGGTCCTCGTGTCGCGCGATCTCCTGGATGGCTGACTTCATCCGAAACGCTCGGTCGGACGCGTCGACGAGCTCAGAGTGGGTGAGGTTGATCTCGAACTGCCCCGGCGAGAACTCGTGGTTGGCCGCGGTCACGCGCAGGCCGGCGTCGCGGAGGTAGCGCAACGTGGTGAGCAGGATGCCGCGTGGATCGCCCTTGCGCCCGACCACGTACACGTTGCCCTTCTCGTCGGCGTACCGCGTCCAGCCACCGCGACCATCGGGCTCACACAGGTAGAACTCGAGCTCGGGCCCGATCACGGCCGACAGGCCCAGGGTCGCGAGCCGCTCGGACACCCGCCGCGCGACACCGCGGGGCGCCTCGAGCGCCGGCTCGAACTCGCCACCGGCCCCGACCACCGTCGTGTCGGCGAGGCACCACGCGACGCCGGGCTCCCACGGCAGGTCAGTGAGGGTGCTGAGGTCGGGGAAGGCGAGGATGTCGGGCAGCCCGCTCTCGAGCCCGCCCTGCACAGGGACGACATCTCCCCGAGGGGAGGTGTGGTAGATCGCGCGGCAGAAGGCGATGCCGTGGTGCATCACCGAGTCGAGCTCGTCGATCAGCACGTCGCGTCCGCGGTCGACGCCGATCATGTCGGAGTACGACACTCGGATGACGTCGATTCCCCGGCTTCGCAGGTCGGCCACCACGGCCGCCACCTCGTGCTGCTGCTTCATTCCTGAGCTCCTCACGCGTCGTACGGCAGGTCGTTCGGGTCCGAACAGTCGTGTCTGAGAAGATAGCCCCTCGCAGCCCCCGACGGAAGGAGCCACAGTGCGCGCACTGTTCATCCAACAGGACCACGTCTCGCCCTCGGGGCCGATCGGCGAGCAGTTCGTCAATCGTGGCTACGACGTCGAGCACTTCCAGGTGGTTCCGAGCGAGCAGTTCCCTGACCCGCACGTGGAGGTTGAGTTTCCCGACCTCCTGGCCTACGACGTGATCGTCCCCATGGGGGCGATCTGGGCCGTGTACGACCACCATGTCATCGGCTGGATCGCCGAGGAGCTGGCGCTCCTCCGTCGCGCTCACGACGCGGGCGTGCCGCTGCTCGGAATCTGCTTCGGCGGGCAGGCCGTCGCGGCGGCCCTGGGTGGTTCGGTGCACAAGGCGCCCGAGCGCGAGGTGGGCTGGACCACGATCGTGTCCGACCGGCCCGATCTCGTCGACTCCGGGCCGTGGTTCGAGTGGCACCAGGACCGCTGGGTGCCGCCTGAGGGGGCGACGACCGTGGCCCGATCGGTGAAGGCCGACCAGGCGTTCGTCCTGGGCCGCAGCCTCGCCCTGCAGTTTCACCCCGAAGTGGTGACCTCGACCTTCATGGGGTGGCTCGAGAACGGCGGTTACGACGACCTCGAGGAGCACGGCCACGACGCCGAGGCGATGATCCTCCAGACCAAGGAGATCGAGGCCGACGCATCGATGCGCGCGCGGAGGCTGGTTGACCGATTCATCGACCAGGTCGCGCTGGCCCCCGAGTCACGGTCGGCCTGAGCGCGTGGAGCGGCCCGCGGCCAGGTTCGATGGGCGCCTCGTGCTGGTCACCGGTGGCGGCACGGGCATCGGCGCTGCCATCGCACGACGCTTTGCCGACGAGGGCGCCGAGGTAACCATCACGGGTCGGCGCGAGTCGGTGCTGGCCGCGAGCGGCCTTCAATTCGTGGTTGCCGACATCGCCACCGACTCCGGCCGCGACACTCTGCTGGCCGCGCTGCCGGAGGTTGACGTCCTCGTCAACAACGCGGGCACCATCTCCGACAGCTGGGCCGAGAGCGGCCTGATTCACGTGGAGGCTCCGCGGGCGCTCACCGAGAGGTACGCGCCCTCATTGGCCGCACGCGGGGGGTCGGTCGTCAACGTCGCGTCCATCGGGGGCCTCGCAGCCGCTCCCGGCGCAGCGGCGTACTCGGCCTCGAAGGCGGCGGAGATCATGCTCACGCGCACCATGGCTGTTGAGCTCGGACCCCGGGGCGTGCGGGTCAACTCGGTGTCGCCCGGTTGGGTGAGGTCGCCCATGGCTGACGACGAGATGGAGCCGCTGATGCGGCGCCACAGCACCGACCTCGAGGGTGCTTACGGCATCGTGACCCGATTCCTGCCTCTGCGGCGGGTGGCCGAGGCGTCGGAGATCGCGGGCGTGGTCGCCTTCCTCGCATCGGCCGATGCCTCGTTCATGACGGGGGCCAACATCGTGGTCGACGGCGGCTCCATGGTGGTCGACGTCGGCATGCTCGCATTCGACGAGGGTTCCTAGGCGGACGACGACTGCGGCACAGTCTTCCTCCAGGGAATCCGGCAGATTCTCCGAAAGTCAGAGAATCAGAAATTCAGAAAATCTGTCGTGTTGTGCGCGACAACGTCTCTCCCCGAATCAGGCCCCCGCGCTCATCGACACCGGGAACTTCTTGATCCCGTTGATGAAGTTGCTGCGCACATGCCGCACGTCTCCGGTGAGGCCGAAGTCGGTGGACAGTCGAGGGATGAGCTCCTCGAACATGATGCGCAGCTCCATGCGCGCGAGCTGGTTGCCGAGGCAGAAGTGCGGCCCGCCCTTGCCGAACGTGACGTGGTCGACGCGCTCGCGCGTGACATCGAATCGGTAGGGGTCGTCGAACACTCGCGGGTCGCGATTGCCTGACGCGAACCACGCCACCACCTTGTCGCCCGCCCTGATCGTGCGGCCGTGCAGCTCGACGTCGCGAGTGGCAGTGCGGCGGAAGTGGAACACCGGCGAGGCCCAGCGCAGGAACTCCTCGACCGCTGCCGGGATGCGCTCGGGCTCGGCCTGCAGCAGGGCGAGCTGGTCGGGGTTGTCGATCAGCGCCCTCATGGTGTGGGAGATGGCGTGCCGCGTGGTCTCGTTGCCGGCCACCACGATGAGCAGGAAGTAGTTGCGGAAGTCGCGGTCAGACAGGGGCAGGCCGTCCTGCGGAACCTGGTTCACCAGCTTGCTCACGAGGTCGGTGCCGTCGCCGCCCTTGCGCTGTGCCGCGAGTTCGAATCCGTACTCGAACACCTCGAGGGCCGCTGGAGAGCGGAACGGCAGCAGCCGGAACTCCTCGCTCTCGGCAGAGTCTGCGAGCACGTCGGTGTAGTCGGGGTCGCTGTTGCCCACCATCTGGTTGCCCCAGTCGATGAGCTGGCCGGTGCGCTCGTCGGGCACCGACAGCATGCGGGCGAGCACGCGGATGGGGAAGTCGGCGCTCACCTCGCGCACGAAGTCGAAGTCACCCTTCGACAGCGCCGCGTCGATCGTCGAGCGCGTGAGGCCGCGAAGGAAGACCTCGTAGCCAGCGAGCCCTCGCGGCGTGAACTCGTGCTGCAGCAGCTTGCGCAGCGCTCGGTGCCGCACGCCATCGGTCTCGAGCATCGACTTGCGCATGTCGATCTGCTCGTCGTCGAGCTCCTCGATGTTGGCCCCACCGACCTCGGACGAGTACGTGGCGTCGTCACGCGTGACGGCCACGACGTCGGCGTGCCGGGTCACTGACCAGAAGCCGTGGTGGGGAGAGGCCTCGGGGTTCCAGTGCAGCGGCTCGTTCTCCCGCAGATCGTCGAGCAGCGCCCAGGGGCGCCCCTGCTCGAAGGCGTCGAGGTCGGTGAGGTCGATCGGCTGCGGGGACATTCAGCGCCTCCGGAAGACTGTTTGGACCCAAACGGAATTCCCACTGTAGGGCTCGGG
>CALQEM020000307.1:0-3846 GCA_943329595.2 Bifidobacterium breve | reverse complement strand
CATCACCGGCTTCGCGCACATTCACGGCCACCCGGTGGCCATCATCGCGAATGCGGGAGTGCTGTTCGCCGAGTCGGCGATGAAGGCGGCGCACTTCATCGAGCTCGCCGACCGTCGCAAGACCCCGCTTGTGTTCCTTCAGAACATCGCTGGCTTTATGGTGGGCCGCGAGTACGAGGCGGGCGGAATCGCCAAGCACGGCGCCAAGATGGTCACAGCCGTTGCGTGCGCTCGGGTGCCCAAGTTCACGGTGGTTATCGGAGGCTCGTACGGTGCCGGCAACTACTCCATGTGCGGTCGGGCGTACTCGCCCCGCTTCCTGTGGATGTGGCCTAACGCGCGCATCTCGGTGATGGGAGGCGAGCAGGCGGCGTCGGTGCTGGCCACTGTTCGCCGCGATCAGGCCGATGCCCGGGGCGTCGAGTGGGCGGCCGACGACGAGGCCTCGTTCCGCGAGTCGATCAGGGCGCAGTATGAGGAGGCCGGCGACCCGTACTTCTCCACCGCCCGACTCTGGGACGACGGCATCATCGACCCGGCCGACACCCGTACGGTGCTGGGGCTGGCCCTCGGCGCTGCAGCCAACGCACCGCTTGAGCCCATTTCCTACGGCGTCTTCCGGATGTGATGGCGATGTTTACCACCGTGCTGGTTGCCAACCGAGGCGAGATCGCCGTGCGTGTCATGCGCACACTCGCACGTCTCGGAATCCGTTCCGTCGCCATCTACAGTGAGGCCGACCGCGACGCGCTGCACGTGGCCGTCGCCGACGAGGCCGTGCTGGTGGGGCCAGCCGATGCTCGCCGCAGCTATCTCGACATCGATCGGGTCGTCGCCGCGGCGGTGGCCTCCGGA
The DNA here is from genome assembly GCA_943329595.2 of Bifidobacterium breve. Classification (GTDB taxonomy): domain Bacteria; phylum Actinomycetota; class Actinomycetes; order S36-B12; family CAIYMF01; genus CAIYMF01. Next base: position 2,991 of record CALQEM020000307.1, on the reverse strand, counting down.
GCTCAGGCGATTCACCCCGGCTACGGATTCCTGTCGGAGAATGCCGACTTCGCGGCGGCCTGCGAAGCTGCCGGCATCGTGTTCATCGGACCGACCAGCGACAGCATCCGCATGATGGGCGACAAACGGGGGGCCAAAGACGCCGTCGCAGCGCTGGGTGTTCCTGTTGTGCCCGGGTTTCACCGTGACGACGCTGACGACGCTGAGTTGGGAGCACAGATCGAGCAGATCGGTCTGCCCGTCATCGTGAAACCTGCGGCCGGTGGTGGAGGCAAGGGCATGAAGGTGGTGCGTGACGTCTCCGAGATCGCGACCAGTTTGTCGTCGGCTCGACGTGAGGCGCTGGCCGCCTTTGGTGACGGCGCGCTTCTGCTCGAGAAGTACGTCGCGGCCGCCCGCCACGTGGAGGTTCAGGTGGTCGGCGATGGTGCCGGTGTCGTGCTGCACCTCGGTGATCGCGACTGCACCCTGCAGCGGCGTCACCAGAAGGTGGTTGAAGAGGCCCCGGCTCCGTGGTTGCCGGATGCCGTGCGCGAGCGGATGCGAGCTGACTCGGTGGCCATCGGTGCCTCGGTTGCCTACCGAGGCGTCGGCACTGTCGAGTTCGTGGTCGACGCCCTCGACCCCGAGCAGTATTACTTCCTCGAAATGAACACGCGCCTGCAGGTCGAGCACCCGGTTACCGAGATGGTCACCGGGCTCGACCTCGTCGAACTGCAACTCCGAGTTGCCGCGGGTGAGGGCCTGCCCCTTTCTCAGGACGAGGTGCAGCTCACGGGCCACGCTGTCGAGGTGCGTGTGTACGCCGAAGACGGCCACCACGGCTTCCTGCCGTCGTCGGGCACCGCGCTCGCCTACACGGAACCGCGTGGCGTGCGTGTCGACTCGGGCATCGTCGTCGGAGACACAATCTCCACCAACTACGACCCGCTCCTGCTCAAGGTGATCGCTCACGCTGACTCCCGCGACGCCGCGTTCGACCGCCTCGACGCCGCTCTGTCGAACACCTCGATTCTGGGGCTCGCGCACAACGTGGGCGTGCTGCGCACACTTCTCGCTGACCCCACGGTGCGGCGGGGGCCCATGACCACCTCGCTGATCGCAGAGCTGGGGCTCGGCAACGTGCCCCCCGAGCCCGACGCCCATCGTGCCGTGGCGGCTGCGCTCGTTCTCTGCGCGCGTCGCGAGCAGGGTGCTGGAGGTTCGCCGTGGACGAGCGCGGTGGGCTGGCGCGTCGGCGCTCAGGCTCCGGTCACCGTCACTGTGGCCGACGACGACCAGCGCGAGACGGTGGTCGCGGTCACCGGTGGCAGCTCCCACTGCACGGTGTTGATCGATGGGGACTCCGAGCTGCCCGCCACCTATATCGTGTCGAAGGACGGGTCAGCGGTCACGGTCACTCTCGGAACCCTCACGCGTCGGTTCACCGCTGCGGTCGACGAAAGCGGCCGAGACCAGGTGGTGTGGTTGGGCGAGGGCGGTGACAGCTGGTCATACCGTCGTGTGCGTCGCACTGTGATTCACCGTGAAGGTGACATTGCCGATGTTGATGGCGACATTCGGTCACCCATGCCCGGGGCCGTGATTCTGCTGCCCAAGGCCGCGGGCGAGGCCGTGCACGAGGGTGAGGTCGTGGCCGTCGTCGAGGCGATGAAGATGGAGTATCCGCTGATAGCTCCGTTCAGCGGAGTGGTGGAGTCCGTGCTGGTGTCGCCGGGCACGCAGGTGACGCGCGGCCAGGTTCTGGTTCGCCTTACTCCGGAGGAGTCGTCATGAGCCCAATGCGTGCACCGGTGACCGTGCGCCGCGACGATCTACCGACGGCCGTGACGATCTGGGAAGTTGGCGCCCGCGATGGTCTTCAGAACGAGTCAACGGTGATCGACACTGCCACGAAGATCGAGTTCATCGACCGCCTCGCCGCGTGCGGGCTCACCATCGTCGAGGCCACCAGCTTCGTGCGACCCGACCGCATTCCGCAGCTTGCTGATGCTGCTGAGGTAATGGCCGGAATCACCAGGGCGCCCGGAGTTCGGTATCCCGTGCTCGTGCCCAATGAGCGCGGTCTCGATAACGCAGTTGCCAGTGGCGTGGGTGAGATCGCAGTGTTCGCGAGCGCCACCGACACCTTCGCCCAGCGCAACCTCGGACGACCGATGGCCGACCAGATGGCGATGTTTACTCCCACCATCTCGCGGGCGCGCGAGCTCGGACTTCCGGTGCGCGGGTATGTGTCGATGTGCTTTGGCGACCCGTGGGAGGGGGCGGTCGACCCCGGACAGGTCATCGCGGTCGTGGGTGATCTGGTATCGGCGGGGTGCACCGAGGTGAGCCTCGGAGACACCATCGGAGTTGCCACGGCCGGGCAGGTCACCGCGCTTCTCGCCGGACTAGTGGCCTCGGGGGTTCCAATCGACGTCATCGGCGTTCACTTCCACGACACGTACGGACAGGCGCTGGCCAACACGCTCAGCGCGCTCGGAAGTGGCGTCACCACGGTCGACTCCTCGGCCGGAGGGCTCGGCGGGTGCCCCTACGCCGAGTCGGCGACGGGCAATCTCGCCACCGAGGACCTCGTGTGGATGCTCGATGGTCTCGGCATCCACACCGGGGTCGACCTCGGCGCGCTCATCGATACCTCCGCCTGGATGGCGGGCAAGCTCGGACGCCCTCCCGTGTCACGCGTGGTGCAGGCGCTGGCTCCCCGCTTCTGAGTAATCAGTGGGTCGACGGTGAAGGCAGCGGAATCGAGGGTGAACGTCACGCTTGCTCGGGGTCGAGTGCGAACAGTGTGATGAGCTCGGCGGCGACCAGGGCAGTGTCGCGGCAGTGGATCGCCCGCATTCCGAGGGCCTGCGCAGCAAGAACGTTGACCAGCTCGTCATCGACGAACACGCACTCGGTGAGGGGCAGGTTCAGCAGCGCGGCGGCATGTTCGAAGATGCGCGGCTCGGGTTTGCGCATGCCCACCTCGCCGCTGATGACCAAGGT
>CALQEM020000306.1:0-3876 GCA_943329595.2 Bifidobacterium breve | reverse complement strand
GCCACGATCATCGCGGTGGTCGGTCTCGGACTCTTCTACACGTTCATCTCCTGGATGGTCGTCGTCGGAAATGGCGCGGCTGCCGTGGTTGAGACCGCCGCGGGGGCCAGTCCCGCCGACATGTTCCTCAACCTCTCCACCACCAATCTCGGCAGCGCCTTCACCATCGTGTACAAGTTGCTCGTGGTGATCGGCTCCTTCGCGTGCGCCATGGCCTTCCAGAACGCGGCTCCGCGTTACATCTATGCTCTTGGGCGCGAGAGTGCGTCGCCCTTCCTGCGTCGCACCATCGGCTCAGTTAACAAGAAGCACGGCTCGCCGGCCAACGCAGGCATGGTGCAGGCCGTCGTTACCGTGCTGATCCTGCTGTACTTCTTCTTCTTCGTCTCGAGCACGAGCGCCGACGGCACCCCGACTCCCGACCTAGTCCCCTACGTGTACGTGTACGGGCTTCTGGCCGTTGTCGGCACAGCGGTCATTCTGATCCTGCAGACCATGACATCGGCTGCCGTGATCAGCTTCTTCTGGATCAAGAAGGTGCACAAGGGCAACGTCATCACCACGCTGATCTGCCCGATCATCGGTGGACTCGGCATGGTGTACGTGCTGATTCTGCTCTGGCAGAACCGGGCCTTCGCGCTCGGCGCCGCCGCCGAGAGTTGGATCTGGACGTGGGCTCCGTACTACATCCTCGTCATGATCGTGCTCGGCATCGGATACTCGATGTGGGTGAAGAAGTCCCACCCCGAGATCTACGACGAGATCGGTCGCACCGTGCACGAGGAGGCACACGAGCGGGTGTAGCCAACCACCGCTCGAACTGGAAACATGGGCAATCATGGGCGGGGTGCGGAGCCAGTCACTGGCCTCGCACCCCGCTCGTCCGTTGAGGCCCGCCGAAGGGAAGTCGCTGTGCAGGAACTTGTCTGGGAGGTCGACCACGAGGCCGATCCCGCCACGCTGATCTACACCCTCGGCGGCGCGGCCCCGGTGGTGAGCATTCGCCCGGGCACCCTCATCAGCACCTCGACCCTCGACTGCTTCGGTGGCCGAGTGCGCAGCAGTTCCGACATGTCGACAGCCGTGTGCGACCCCCGCTACCTCAACCCGCAGACCGGGCCCTTCTACGTCGAGGGCGCCGAGCCGGGCGACACCCTCGCCGTGCACTTCGTGTCTATCGAGCCGCGCCACGCCTGGGGCGTCAGCACCACGGTTCCCTTCTTCGGCTCGCTCACCGGCACCGTCACCACGGCCGGACTCCAGCCCGCACTCGCCGAGCGCACCTGGATCTACGAGATCGACCGCGCCGACCGAGTCGTTCGCTACGCCGCCGCCGACACGCCCTTCACCGCTGAGCTTCCTCTCGACCCCATGCACGGCACTATCGGAGTGGCTCCTAACCTCGGCGAGGTTCGCTCATCGCTCACCCCCGGCGACTGGGGCGGCAACATGGACACCCCCGAGATGAGGGCGGGCGTCACGGCCTACTTCGGAGTGTCGGTCGAGGGCGCGCTGCTCAGCCTCGGCGACGGCCATGCCCGCCAGGGCGAGGGCGAGACGTGCGGGGTGGCCGTCGAGTGCGCCATGGACACCGTGCTCATCGTCGACCTCATCAAGGGTGTGCCCACCCCGTGGCCGCGCATCGAGAGCGACGACTTCATCATGACCACCGGAAGCACCAAGCCACTCGAGGACGCGTTTCGAATCTCCCACCAGCAGATGGTGCACTGGGTGGCCGAACTCACTGGCATGTCGATCCTCGACTCCTACCAGTACGTGTCACAGACGGCGCTCTCGCCGGTTGCCAATGTGGTCGACACCAACTACACGATGGTGTGCAAAGTCGCCAAGGCGCATCTGCGCGGCAGCGTCGCCATGAGCGGCATGCACGCCCGACTCAGCGCGCTGGCCGAAGCATGGCGAGACCACTGACATGCGCGTCACACGCATGGAGGTCGACCTCGACCTTGCCCTCACGATGTGCGCCGAGGCCCGCGCCGCCGCTGTCGAGTCTGGGGCGCTGGTGTCGGTGGCCGTGGTTGACGCTGGCGGGCACCTGATCGCCTTCGAGCGCATGAACGGCGCCGAGATCGCCGGCCCGGTGCTCGCCCGCGATAAGGCCTACACCGCGGTGGCTCACCGCTGCGCCATCGCCGAGCTGTCGGCCGCCATCGCGCCGGGGGGTGACCTCGTCGGCATGAACTCGGCAGATGAGGGGCGCTACATCGCCTTTGGAGGCGGGGTGCCGCTCTGGAGTGGCGGCCGCGTGGTGGGCGGCGTTGGAGTAAGCGGTGGCACGCCGGAGCAGGACATCGCTGCTGCCAGTCGTGCCGCCGCACTGTTCGTGACCGCCGAGGAGTCGCCGTGACCATTGGCCGCTTCAGGTTCATGGACGAGCAGCGGGTCAACCTCGACGGCTTTGCGGTCGAGTCGGCCGAGCTCGGCCTGATCGCCTACGACTCCCCTCACGACCCTGTGCCGTCGCTTCGCATTGTCGACGGTCGCGTGGTGGAGATGGACAGTCGCGCTGAGGCCGACTTCGACTCGATCGATGAGTTCATCGCTCGGCATGGGCTCGACCTCTCCGTGGCCGCCGAGGCCATGGGCCTCGACGACACGGTGGCTGCTCGGATGATCGTCGACCTCTCCGTGCCGCGCGCCGAGGTCATCAGACTCGTCGCCGGTATGACGCCGGCCAAGCTCGCTGCAGTTCTCACCCTGCTTCGACCCGTTGAGCTCGGACTCGCCATGACCAAGGCCCGTGCGCGGCGCACCCCCAGCAACCAGGCCCATGTCACCAATCGCTCTGATGACCCACTGCTGCTCGCCGCCGATGCAGCCACGGCCGTGGCATTCGGCTTCCGCGAGATTGAAACCACCGTGCCGGTGCTCGGCGACGCGGCCTCCAATGCGATGGCGGTCAGCATCGGAGCCGCAGTGGGATCGCCCGGCGTGCTGGTGCAGTGCTCGGTTGAGGAGGCGCTCGAGCTCGAGATGGGAATGCGCGGCCTCGTCTCGTACGCCGAGACTGTTTCCCTCTACGGCACCGAACAGATCTTCGTCGACGGAGACGACACCCCCTGGAGTAAGGCCTTCCTCACCTCGGCGTACACGAGTCGCGGAATCAAGATGCGGGTCACGTCGGGGGGTGGCGCCGAGGCGCTGATGGGCGGCGCTGAGGGCCGCTCGATGTTTTACCTCGAGGCGCGCTGCGTCTCGCTCGCCCGAGCCATCGGCTCGCAGGGCGTGCAGAACGGTGGCATCGACTCAGCCTCTGTGGCGGGATCAGTGCCTCGTGGAGTGCGCTCGATGATGGCCGAAAACCTGATGGTCATGCTGCGCAACCTCGAGGCGTGCACGGGCAACGACGCCCTGATGTCGGAGTCTGACGTGCGGCGCACCTCACGCACCCACCCCATCTTCATCGCCGGCTCCGACTTCATCTGCAGTGGCTTCGGCAGCATCCAGCGCTACGACAACATGTTCGGTCCGAGCCAGTGGAACTCCGAGGACATCGACGACTTCCTGGCCATGCAGCGCGACTGGGGGGTCGACGGCGGGCTTCGCACTGCCGAACACGACCATGTGGCCCACCTTCGGCGTCGGGCGGTGGCTGCGGTGCGCGACGTGTACGCGTACCTCGGGCTCGGCGAGTTCAGCGACGAGTGGGCTGAGCAGGCCATCGACGCCGCTGGATCAAAGGACGTGCCCGCAGCCGACCTGATGGTTCCGCTCAACGCCTCACGCCTCATTCGCGACACCGGCGTGACCATGCTCGACGTCACCGCGGCCCTCGACGCCTGCGGCTACGAGGTCGAGGCCGAGCGCACGCTCGCCATGCTGCGCGCGCGAGTACATGGCGACTACCTGCAGACT
>CALQEM020000305.1:0-3890 GCA_943329595.2 Bifidobacterium breve | reverse complement strand
GCCCGGGCGCGGCTCGACGCCTGGCCCCAGCTCGAGCACCTCGCCGCACAGCTCGACGCCGGGGGTGAAGGGCAGGTCGGGCTTGACCTGGTAGAGCCCCCGGCACATCAGCGCGTCGGGGAAGTTGGCGGCGGCCGCGCGCACTCGCACTAGGACCTGGCCAGGCTCTGGCGAGGGTGAGGGCACATCATCGAGCACCATCACCCTGCTGGGCTCGCCTAGTTCACTGACCTGCCATGCCCTCATGCGTCTCCTTCGTCAGTGTCGAGCAGCTGCTGCTGCAGCCGGCCCATGCCCGCGAGCCACTTGTCGGGCCGGGCGGCGCGGAACGCGTAGAAGTCGGCCACCTCGGGGTGGGGCAGCACCAGGAAGCGGCCCTCGGCCATCGCGACCCAGAGGGCCTCGGCGACGTCGCTGGCGTCGAGCACGGGGTGCAGGTCGAGCACCGCGCGCAGCGGGCCGGCGTCGTCGTACATCTGGGTGCGCTCCGCCTGCGGGCAGATGGCGTGCACGCCGATGCCCCGGCCGCCGTAGGTGGCGGCCAGCCACTCGGCGAACGCCAGGGCGCCATGCTTGGTGACGCTGTACGGGGCGTCGCCCAGCATCGTGAGCAGCCCGGCGGCCGAGGCCGTGACCACGAAGCGCCCGCTCTCGCCGGACTCGAGCCAGCGGGGCACCAGAATGCGGGCGGCCCGCACGTGCGCCATCACGTTGACCTCCCACGAGGCGGCCCAGTCGGACTCGAGGGCGTCGACGCCACGGTTGGTGCCGATGCCGGCATTGGCGGCGTAGAGGGCGACCGGACCGAGCCGCTCGGCGGCCTCGAGGAGTGCCATCACCCCGGCCTCGCTGGCTGCGTCACCGGGACACGCGACGGCCCCGATCTCGGCCGCCACGGCGCTCACGGTGTCGTCGTTGAGGTCGTTGACCACCACGCGCGCACCCTCGGCTGCCAGTCTCGTCGCGATCGCGCGTCCGATTCCCTGTCCGGCCCCGGTCACCACGGCCACCTTGCCGCGGAGATCGATCGCTGTTGCTGCTTCCATCGCTGCACCTCCTGTGAGTCTCTCGAATCTAGTGCCCGCAGCACGGGCACTGCAGCGAGCCCAACTCACTACACAGAGTTATGAGTGATTACGTAAAGTAGACATTCTGACCCGAAAGTGAGTCGCATACGTCTCGTGAGTCACATGAGTCACATCAGTCACGGCGAGTCGCCATGGATTGCCCGAATTCCGCTGCCACGCTTCGAGGGTGCTCAGACCCGTGCTGGCCCTCGTGGTCGTGGCGTGCGCCCTCGCGCCCGTGACGGCCGACGCTGCCGACGGCCCGCCGCCGGCACAGAAGCGCCCCAGCCCGGCGATGGCCAGGATCACCGACGGCACCCGCACCGCGATCACCACCGAGCCCGGCTCTCCGCTCGTGGTGTCGACCGATGCCTCCGACTCTCCCGCGAAGGTGGCTCGCGACTTCGCTGCGTCGGCGCTTGCCTCGACGGTGATCGGCGCGGCCATCCGGCCCGAGTCGACGATCGCGATCGGGGCCACGGCCGCCTCGGGGCGAGTCGTGCGACTTCAGCAGACGGTGAACGGAATCCCCGTCCTCGGGGGCGAGACGGTGGTGAGCCTCGACGACCAGAACCGGGTCGTGTCGGCCACGTCGGAGGGGGTCTCGGCAACTCCCACCAGCACGACGGCGCGGGTGGGCGGAGGTCGGGCGCAGGGGGTGGCGTTCGCGCACGTCGCCTCGCTGTCGGGCGTGCGCCGTCAGGGGCTCAGTGCCTCACCTCCCGAGCTGTGGATCCTCGACCCGAGCCTCATCGACGCACCTGGGCCCGCCCGGCCGACCCCGGTCTGGCAGACCGAGGTCACCTCGTCGACGGACAGCGCGCTGCGTCGCCTGGTGCTCGTCGACGCCACCACCGGCAAGGTGGTCCTCTCGGTCGACCAGAACCATGCAGCCCTGAGCCGTGAGGTGTGTGACTCCGGCAACGCCCCCGGGGCCGACGAGGGGTGCAGTGTCTCGGTGCGGTCGGAGGGCGAGCCTGCCGCGGGCGACGCAGACATCGACTCGGCCTACGCCTTCGCCGGCGACACCGACCGCTTCTACCGTGAGGTGCTCGGGCGCGACGGCATCGACGGGTCCGGCAACGTGGCCCTCGGCGGCGACCTGAGCTCGACGGTGAGGTACTGCCCGTCGGACGACCTCGGGCAGGGTTGCCCCTACGAGAACGCCTTCTGGAACGGTTCGCAGATGGTCTACGGGCAGGGCTATGCCGGTGCCCAGGACGTGGTGGGGCACGAGCTGACCCATGGGGTCACGCAATTCACGTCACGGCTGTTCTACTACCACCAGTCGGGCGCCATCAACGAGTCGCTGTCGGACATCATGGGCGAGTTCGTCGACCAGTGGAGCCACACCACCACTGCGGGAAGCCGGGTGGTCGACACTGACACCCCTGCGGTGCGCTGGCTGATCGGGGAGGACCTGCCGGGCGGCGCGATTCGCAGCATGTCCGACCCACGCCGCGACGGGACGGGGCTCGACGGCAGCGCGGCCGCCCCCGACAGCATGCTGAGCGACCGCTTCGTCACATCGGAGGACGACAGCGGGGGAGTTCACACCAACAGCGGGGTCGGCAACAAGTTCGCCTTTCTGCTCACCGATGGCGGGTCGCTCAACGGCCACTCGGTGTCGGGAATCGGCCTCAACCGGGCCGCTCAGATCATCTACTCGGCGAGCCTGCTGCTCACGTCGGCGGCCGACTACCGAGCCTTCGCGGGCGCACTCTCCACGGCGTGCCGATCGCTGGTGGGGTCTCGGCTCACGGTGACCGACGAGGTCATCCGTGACGCCGACTGCCTGCAGGTCGGCGGCGCTGTCGCCGCTGTGCAGATGAGTGCCGTGCGCACACGGTCCGCGGTTCCCACCTGCCTGTCAGGCGCGAGGCCAACGACGCTGTTCGGCGACGCCATGGAGGGGTCAGCGCGCCGATGGGCGTCGGTGGGGACGCGCGAGTGGTTCTACTCGCAGGACGAGAACCCCTACCTGATCGACATGCGGTATGCGACCAGCGGCACGAACAACCTCTGGGGCAACGACGGAAACCGTGCGGGAGCGCCCGGGATGGCCATGCGCCAGGGCGTTCGGCTCCCGGCGATCTCGACCACGGCGCCGGTGTCGTACACGGTGCGCTTCAACCACGCCTACGGATTCTGGCCGGTGGCCGGCGGGCCCACGGCCGACGGTGGGGTGGTCGAGCTCTCCGTCGACGGTGGCGCCCACTGGCGAGGGGTCTCGCAGGCGAGGTGGGCGCGTGCTGGCGGGTACCACGGCTACACGGGGGCGATGGCGGCCGGCACCGACAACCCGCTCGCCGGCGCGCGCGCCTTCGTGGGCCACAGCGGCGGGTACCTCTCCAGTCGCTTCGACATCAGTGACCTCGCGGGACGGTCGGTGAGGCTGCGCTTCCGCGTCGCGCAGGTGTCGAAGGACCCCGGCGATCCGGGCGACTACGGATGGTTCATCGACGACGTGACGATCACCAGCTGCCCGGCCCTGCCGGGCCCGCGCATCACGGCGGTTGGTCCGGGCAACAGGTCGGTGGCGGTCCGCTGGGCCGCGGTGGCCGGAGCGTCGTCGTACCAGGTGACCTCCGTTCCCGACGGCCGCGCGTGCATCACCACTCGAACCCGGTGCACCGTGCGTGAGCTACGCAACGGAATCCGGTACCGGTTCCGGGTGCGGGCGCTGAGCCCTGGGCGCGAGACCGGCGTCAGCCTCTCTCGGCGGCTTGCCGTGCCCACCGCGCGGGCCTGAGCGCGAGTGGTCCGGCGCTAGCATGGCGCTCGGTGCCACCACCGGGCACCACGCGAGCGCTGCCGAAGGAG
>CALQEM020000304.1:0-3917 GCA_943329595.2 Bifidobacterium breve | reverse complement strand
GGCACCAGCACCCACGACCAGCGGGTCGGCGAGCCCCTCGGCCGCTGCCACCACGCCCGCCGAGCTCACCCCGGTGTCGCTGGCCCTCAGCTGGACCCCCAACACCGACTACACCGGCGTGTACGTGGCGCAGCAGAAGGGCTACTACGCCGCGCAGGGCATCGATCTCACGATCCTGCCCTATGCCTCCACCGCGCCCGAGACGCTCGTGGCCAGCGGTGCCGCCGACTTCGGCTTCTCGTACCAGGCCGGCGTCACCTACGCCCGAGCCGCCGGCCAGGACGTCGTCTCGGTGTTCGCCCCCGACCAGAAGGGCACGTACGCCATTGGCGTCGCGGCCGACCGCGCCGACATCACGCGCCCGCGCGACCTCGACGGCAAGGTGTACGCCGGCTTCGGCACCCCCGACGAGCTGCCCCTGCTGCGCACGATCATCCGCAACGACGGCGGCAAGGGCGAGTTCACCAACGTCACCCTCGACACCACCGCGTACGAGGCCGTGAACAGCGGCACCGCCGACTTCACCATCCCCGTCGCCACCTGGGACGCCGTGCAGGCCAAGGCAGCGGGCAAGCCGATGAAGCTGTTCGCGCTCACCGACTACGGCTTCCCCGACCAGTACTCGGTGCTCATCGTCACGAGCGGTGCCTACCTCACGAGCAACCCCGACGTGGCCCGCCGATTCGTCGCGGCGACGCAGCAGGGCTACGCCTTCGCGGTGGCTGACCCGGCGGCCGGGGCGCAGGCCATGGTCGACGCCGACCCGGCGTCCTTCCCCAACCCCGAGCTCGTCGTTGCCAGCGAGCGCATGCTCGTCGACGGCGGCTACCGCACCGACGCCAGCGGCACGGTGGGCACGCAGCAGCTCGAGCGCTGGAAGGCGTACGGCGAGTTCCTGTTTCGCAACAAGCTGCTCGCCGACGCGACCGGCACGCCCCTGGCCGTCGAGCCCGACTGGGCGACGTACTTCACCAACGAGCTGATGCCGTGAGCCTGTCGACCGCCCAGGTGGTCGAGCTCGCGCGCACGCTCGAGGCGCGGTGCGGGCCGACCGCGGTCATCGCGGTCGACGGCCGCGCGGGCAGCGGGAAGACCACCCTGGCGTCGGCCGTCGCGGGCGCCCTCTCGGCTCCGATGGTGTCGATGGACTCGCTCTACCCCGGCTGGAACGGGCTGGCCGAGGGCATCGCCCTGCTGGAGTCCGCGGTGCTGCGACCGCTGTCGCGCGGCGAGGCGGCCTCGGTTCCGAGCTACGACTGGCACCGCGGCGCCTGGGGGCTTGCGCGCCTGCTCGAGCCCCCGGCCATCCTCGTGGTCGAGGGCGTCGGGTGCGGCGCGCGGTCGTCGAGCGAGCACCTGTCAGCCCTGGTGTGGCTCGAGTGCGATGACGTCATTCGGCGCGCCCGGGCCCTCTCTCGTGCCGCCGACGGCGCAGCCTTCGCGGTCGAGTGGGAGCGCTGGGCCGCGCAGGAGGATGTGCTGCTCGCGACCGACCCCATCGACACCCGCGCCGACCTGGTGGTGCGCACCGACAACTCCCATGACGCCACCACCCTGGCGGGCCACGATGTCCGATGAGCCGCGCCTGATCGTGCGCGTCATGGCGCCCGCGCTGCTCGTGCTGGCCATTCTGGTGGTGTGGCAGTGGTACTCGACGTCGTCGGGCGTCACCGCGGCCGTGCTCCCACCCCCCACCCAGGTGGCCTCCGGCGCGTGGCAGGCGCGGGCCACCCTCGCCAGCAGCACCCTCCCCACCCTGAGGGCCGCTCTGCTCGGGTTCGGGCTTGCGGTGCTGGTCGGGTTCGCCATCTCCGTGCTCATCGACTTCTGGCGACCTGCCCAGTACTCGGTCACGCCCCTGCTGATCGTGAGCCAGACCCTTCCGCTCGTGGTGCTCGCGCCGCTGATGGTGCTGTGGCTCGGCTTCGGACTGGTGCCCAAGGTGCTGCTCGTGGCGCTCATCACGTTCTTCCCGATCACCATCTCCCTCGTGCGGGGCTATGCGTCGGCCGGGCAGGAGGGCCACGACGTCATGCGCGCGATGGGCTCGAGCCGCTGGCAGGAGTTCAGGCACCTGCGGCTTCCCGTGGCGCTTCCGGCCTTCTTCACCGGCATCAGGATCGCGATCACGTATGCGGTGGTCGCCGCGATCTTCGCCGAGTACGCCGGCGCCACCGAGGGGCTCGGAGTGGTGATGCAGGTGTCGAAGAACGCCTTCCGCACCGACCTCGTGCTCGCTGCCGTGGCCATCTCGTCAGTGCTCACGCTGGCCCTGTACGGCCTCAGCTTCGCGGTCGAGCGGGTGGCCATTCCGTGGCACCACCGAGTGTCACCCCGGCGGGAGTCGAGAGAGGCACCCGGAGGTGCTGACACTATGTACTGATGCCTCCCTCACCCCGAGATCCCGCCCGCGCGGAGTTTAGGGACGAGGACTGGGACGGGCGCGAGTTCGCTCGCGTCACCCATGAGCACACGCGCTTCACCGACACCAACATGACCGGAGCCCGGGTCTCGAGCAGCACCTTCGACACCTGTCACTTCACGAACGTCGCGTTCAACGCGGCCGTTCTCCAGTCGTCGGCGTTCAGCCACTGCACCTTCGTGCGCTGCTCCTTCTTCGACACGGCGTTCGACGACTGCCGCGTGTTCGGCGCCACCTTCGACCGGTGCACCTTCACCACCATGAAGGTCAGCGGAGGCGACTGGTCGTTCAGCAGCCTCATCAAGGCCGACCTCCGAGGCACCAGCTTCGTGGGAGTGCGCCTTCGCGAGGCCGACCTCACCCAGGTGAGGCTCGAACGCGCATCCGTGCGCGACTGCGACCTCAGTGGCGCCCTGCTGGTCGGCGCGAACCTCACCGAGTGCGACCTCCGCGGGAGCAGCCTAGGAACGGTCGATCCCACCGAGCTCTCGCTGCGCGGCGCGGTCATCACCTGGCAGCAGGCGGTCGAGCTGGCCACCGGGCTGGGCCTCGACGTGCGCGCCGACTAGCCACGAGCGCAGACGCCCGTGCGCGCCGAGACCCCGCTCCAGCGCTGCTTGGGCGCCCGTGAAATGTCGCTGGGACGGGGTCTGGGCGTTCGAGCTCGGGCTCACTGGGCTGTCAGCGAGCGGGGGCGCCGCCCGCACTAGGCTCTCGGCATGCTGAGGAACCTGACAGGAACCGACCTCCTGGTGCACCCGCTCTGCCTCGGCGGAAACGTCTTCGGGTGGGGCGCCGATCGCGACGAGTCATTCGCGGTGCTCGACGCCTACGCCGAGGCGGGCGGCAACTTCATCGACACGGCCGACACGTACTCGTCGTGGCAGGGAACAGATGGCGGCGAGTCGGAGACCATCATCGGCGACTGGATGGCCGCGCGCGGCAACCGCGACTCGATGATCATCGCGACGAAGGTCGGCAAGGCACCCCAGCTCAACAACCTTCGGCCCGAGACGATCAGCACCGCGATGGACCTGTCGCTCCGGCGCCTGCGCACCGACCGGATCGACCTGTACTACGCACACCAGGACCACGACGACCCCATGCCCGAGGCTCTCGAGGCGTTCGACTCGCTTGTGCGATCGGGCAAGGCCCGCCACCTCGCGGCGTCGAACTACTCTCCCGACCGGCTCGCCGAGGCCCTCGAGCTCACCGCCGCCAACGACTGGGCTCCGTTCGTCGCACTGCAGCCCGGCTACAACCTGATGCAGCGCCCGGCCTTCGAGGACGCCCTCATGCCGTTCTGCCTCGAGCGCGGAGTCGGCACCCTGCCCTACTACGGACTCGCGCGGGGCTACCTCACCGGCAAGTACCGCCTCGGCGGTCCCGAGGTCCACAGCGTCCGCGCCTCCGGGGCCTCCACCCACGTCGACGCGCACGGCGAGTCGGTGCTGCAGGTCGTCGAGCGCGTGGCCCAGCGCCATGGCGTGAGCAT
>CALQEM020000303.1:0-3930 GCA_943329595.2 Bifidobacterium breve | reverse complement strand
TTCTTTGCCTACGACAGAACCGGCACGGCCATCGCGCATCCCAACCCGCAATTCCAAGGCAAGAACCTCATCGACATGCAAGACCCCAACGGTGTCTATGTCATTCGTGAACTTCTCACGCGCGCCCAGAGTCCGGAGGGCAGCGGCTATCTCGACTATGCCTGGGTCAAACTTGATGAGACGACGCCGTCACCCAAGGTTGGTTACGTTTTTGGCTACAAGCCGTGGGATTGGATGATCGGCACGGGCGTGTACGTCGATGACATCGACAAGGAGGCCGCCGCCCGCCTTGAGACGACGAAGAAAGCCCTCGGCGACGCCTTCAGCAAGATCGACTTCACCGCGAGCGGGTTGCTCTTTGTACTCGACCAGGACGGCACGGTTGTGGTGCAGCCTGCGGGCAGGGATCTCGGTGGGCTGCCGAGCACCGACTGGGGTCGTTCGCTCGCCTCCACTCTTGTGTCCTCCTCGCCGTCAACCGCGGGCACCATCACGCCATCGACCCAGCAGGCAGCATTCACAGGCACTCTCCAGCCGTGGCGGATGGACCTGTCGTCCTTCCCCGATCTGGGCTGGACGCTGGTGTCGGCGGTCCCTCAATCGGAGATTGACGCACCTGGCAACAGTCAGGCCCTGCGGCAGGCGCTGCTGAGCCTCGGCGTGCTGACACTAGGGCTCGTGATTGGACTGCTGTCGAGCCGACGAATCGTCAAGCCGGTGGAGCAGATCACCACGGCGGCGGTGGCGCTGGGAGACAGCACCTTCGATCCGTCAACCCTTGACGCTGCCGCAGCTCGTCGTGACGAGGTGGGAACGCTCGCCCGCACCTTCCAGCGGATGGGTGCTGATGTTGTGGAGCGCGAGCGCAAGCTACGCGAACAGGTGACGAAGCTCTCGGTAGTGATCGATCGGCAGAAGGTTGCCGAGGAGGCAGGCGCGATCACCGATTCGGACTACTTCAGAGAACTCAAGCAGCGCGCGAGCGAGCTCAGGGATCGGGACAGCCCGCCCGTCACGCCTCACCCCTGACGTGCGCTGAAGCCCGCCTCAACGGCACGTCGCGCAGCCCGCGCTAGGGGCACCAACGCGGCCGACCGGCCCGCTGATTCGGCGGCGGTCACGGCCGCACCCTCGGCGTGCAGAGCCACCGACACCATCCCGGCCAGGCGGATGCCCCGACTGATCAAGGCGACCGCCCGAGGCTCTATCGACTCGGGCAGCACGAGGCCCGAGAGAGCGAGTTCCACCTCGCTGAGGGCCTGTCCGGCGCGATCGCGGCCCGCCGCGAGATCCAGGCGTTCAAGAACCTCCGAACCCTCGGTCATCGCCTCCGCCAGTGCGCGCGTGGCCTCTCCGGTGCCGCCGAGCAGGGGGCGCGGACGGTCAACGGGAGCAACGCTCCAGAACACGCCGCCGTCGACGTCAATTTCCGGAACGAAGCCCGTGGGCGCTGCCGTGTCGACCACCGCGCACTCACTCGCTTCGAGGGCGGCGCGGTTGAACGGTGCTGGACCAGGAAGGTCAGCGACGTCGCCCGGTGCCGGCAGCAACAGCCGAACGGCCGTGGCCCCCGACCCTCGCAAACGGCCGAGGCAGATCGACCACGCCTCCTCATCGGCGCCGCGCCCCACCCGGTGAAACCGGTCGGCGCCAACAATTCCGGTCATCGCGTCGTCGAGGCTGCACCGTCCCGCGAGGTAGGAGTTGGCCCAGGCGGCGAGCACACCCGAACGAGGCACCAGAGACGTCACCTCGGCAGCATAGGTCCAGTCGGCGTGTTCAGCCGGTTCGGTCAGTAGGGTCGTGTCGTGACCGACGTGGTGCGACTCGAGGGCGTGGGAGTGTCACGCTCGGGCACCGACATTCTCGACGACCTGTCCCTCGTGGTCGACGAAGGACAGCGCTGGGTGGTGCTCGGACCCAATGGCGCGGGCAAGACCACGCTGCTCGCCATCATGTCGACCCTGCTGTTTCCCACCCGAGGCGATGTGATGCTTCTCGACGAAATCGTCGGCGCTGTCGACGTCTTCGAGCTGCGCACCAGAATCGGCTTTGCCAGCAGCGCCACGGGCGGCCAAATCCCCGGCTCGGAGTCAGCGCTCAACGTGGTGATGACCGCTGCGTGGGCGGTGATGGGCCGGTGGAACGAGCAGTACGATGCCCACGACGAAGCCCGCGCGAGGGCGCTTCTCGAGTCGATGGGGGCGGCGCACCTCGCCGAGCGCACCCTTGGCACTCTCAGTGAGGGCGAGCGTAAGCGTGTACTCATCGCCCGTGCGTTGATGAGCGACCCCGAACTTCTGCTCCTTGATGAACCCGCTGCTGGCCTCGACCTCGGCGCCCGTGAAGACCTCGTGGGCAGGCTAGGAACCCTCGCACTCGACCCCGCAGCGCCCACCATCGTGCTCGTGACCCACCACGTTGAGGAGATTCCGCCCGGGTTCACTCACGCGCTATTGCTGCGCGAAGGGCGGGTTGTGGCCCAGGGCCGCATCGACGACACACTCACTGGCGCCACTCTCACTGCCGCGTTCGGTGTGAGCGTCGACGTGCTGCGTCTTCCGGTTGCCGGTGGCGCGCGGTGGGCAGCCCACACCGCCCGTGGGGGCACGTGACGTGACGGCTCAGACGCTTCGCTGGCTCTTCGCCGACCAACTCGGCCCACACTTCCTCAACGACCACGACGGGCCGGTGCTGCTGGTCGAATCGCGTGGGGTGCTGGCGCGCACCACCTACCACCGTCAGAAGGCGCATCTGGTGCTGTCGGCGCTGCGCCACCGCGCGGCCGGGCTGGACGATCGGGTCGAGCTAGTGTCGGCTCACACCTACGCCGAAGCCGTGGCCAATCGAGTCACCGAGGTGGTCGAGCCCACCTCGTACGGGGCGCGTCGACTGGTGCGACGGCTTGGCGCCACGGTGCTCCCCAGCCGGGGATTCGTGCTGCCCGAGGCCGACTTTGCCGCGTGGGCGCAGGCCCGGGGCTCGAAGCGACTGCTGCAGGAAGACCTGTACCGCCACCTTCGACGCACCACCGGGGTGCTGATGGAGGGCGCCGAGCCGACCGGTGGTCGATGGAACCTCGACGCCGACAATCGCGAGCCTCCGCCCCGGGGCGCAACCACTCTCGGCGTTCCTGAACCGTGGTGGCCGACCGAGGATGCCATTGATGAGTCGGTGCGCCGCGACCTCGACGAGTGGGAGGCCGCCGGACTCATCACCATGGTCGGCGCCGACGCACCCCGGGCGTTCGCCGTCACCCGTGATGAAGCGCTCGCGGCCCTGGCCCACTTCGTGGCCACCCGCCTCGAGACATACGGACCATTTCAAGATGCGTCACTCTCGGGCGACTGGGCCATGTCGCATTCGCTGCTGTCAGTGCCGCTCAACCTCGGCCTGCTGCATCCTCTCGAAGTCGTTGAGGCAGCTGAGAACGCCTATCGGGCGGGACGTGCTCCGCTGTCGAGCGTCGAGGGATTCATTCGTCAGGTCATGGGCTGGCGCGAGTACGTGTGGCACCTGCACTGGCACTTTGGCGAGTCATATGTCACGGAGTCAAACGTGCTCGGCGCCCACACCCCGCTTCCGGCGTGGTGGCGTGACCTCGACCACGAGGCACTCGACGCCCGCTGCCTATCGACCGCGCTGCGCGAGGTGCACGAGCACGGGTGGAACCACCACATCCTGAGGTTGATGGTGCTGGGAAATTGGGCGCTGCAGCGCGGCTACGACCCGGCCGAGCTCACCGAGTGGTTTCGCACCCGCTACGTCGACGGCTTTGAGTGGGTGATGTCGGCGAACGTCATTGGCATGGCCACCTATGCCGACGGAGGCCGCATGGCCAGCAAACCGTACGCAGCTGGCGGCGCCTATGTGAAGCGCATGTCTAACTTCTGCGGCGACTGCCGGTACCGACCCGACCGGAGGGTAGGA
>CALQEM020000302.1:0-3972 GCA_943329595.2 Bifidobacterium breve | reverse complement strand
GAGAATCGGCGGCTGCAGCGACGCCTGGCTGATGAGCCACGCGCAGGTGGCGAGCAGGGCCACAGCGCACCCGATCGCGAGGGCGCCCAAGAGCGCGGCCGCAGCGACTCGTGGCCACTCAGGGCGACCCACCCGGGCCAGCCGAATGAGGGGTCGGCGCTCAACGGTGGTGAGACTCATGGCACCACCACCGCTGCGGCGTGCGCGGCCTCCAGCACGATGACGTCGTCGGCGACGTCTCGGAGCGCCTGACGGTGCGCCACCACCACCACGGTTCGTCCCTGACGGCGCAATGACTCGATGGCGCTGACCACGCGTGACTCTGTCTCGACGTCGAGGGCGGCTGACGGCTCGTCGAGCAGCACGAGCGGAGCGGGTTTCAGCAGCGCGCGCGCCAGCGCCACGCGTCGCAGTTGCCCGACTGAGAGTCCGGAGCCGCCATCGCGCACCAACGTCGAGAGCCCGTGCGGAAGTGACGACTCACCGACGGGCAGCCCGGCGAGTGCGAGGACGTCGGCGACCTCTTCGTCGGTGGCCACGCGGCCAGCGCGCACCGCATCGCCCAGCGTTCCGGTGGCGAGGTGGGGCGACTGCGGCACCCACGACACGTGCTCGCGCCAGCACCGCGGGTCGAGGTCGGCGAGGGGCACGCTCTCGGTCGGAGCAGCGATGACGACCTCGCCCTCGGAGGGTGCGATGAAGTCCATGAGCACGGCGAGCACTGTCGACTTGCCCGCGCCGCTGGGCCCCACGAGGGCGGTGACCCGCCCGGGCCTGATGACGAGGTTCACGTCGTTGAGCGCGGGCGCACGCTCTGCGTCGTACGACACCGTGACCCCCAGAAAGCGCACGTCGGCCGCGTCGAGCGAGGGAACGTCGGTGCGGGTGCCACTCACGGGAACCGGCTCGTCGAGCACGTCAAAGACCTTCGCCGCGGCCCCGAGGCCCTCGGCCGCCGCGTGGAAGTGCACGCCCACGAGGCGCATCGGCAGGTACGCCTCCGGCGCGAGGATCAGCACGATGAGGGCCACCCGCAGGTCGATGCCACCGCTGACCAAGCGCACGCCGATGGCCACCGCGATGAGGGCCACCGAGAGCGTCGAGAGCAGCTCGAGCACGAACGACGACAGGAACGAGATGCGCAGCACGCGCATCGTCGCCTCGCGGTAGTCGTCTCCGACCGCCCGCAGCGACTGGGCCTGCGAGCGGGCCCGCCCGAAGATTGCCAGGGTCGGGAGGCCGGCCACGACGTCGAGGAAGTGTCCCGACAGGAGGCCCAGCGTGCGCCACTGCCGATCGACGCGGCCCGCGGTGTACCACCCGATGAGCGCCATGAAAACAGGGATGAGCGGCAGGGTGAGCGCCACGATCAGCGCCGACAGCAGGTCGAGGCCGAGAATCGTGAGCCCGACCACCACCGGCACGACCACCGCCAGCACCAGCTGCGGCAGATAGCGGGAGAAGTAGGCGTCGAGCGAGTCGATGCCGCGCGTCGACAGGGTCGCCAGCTCACCGGTTCGATGCCGCGCGAGCCGCACGGGACCCAGCTCGACCGCATGTTCCAGGAGTGCGATGCGCAGCTGCGACTTGGCCCGGGCCGCCGAGCGCTGGGCCGCCCACTCACTCGCAAACGCCAGCGCCGCCCGCCCGACCACCACCAGCGCGAGGAGCTGCAGGGTCGGCATCAGCGCCTCGAGGCCCAAGCCCCGCTGGAAGGTGCCGGTCACAGCATCGGCGATCAGCACCGCCTGGCACACGATGAGCGCACTCGCGAGAGCTCCGATGACCACCGCGCCCACGAGGAACGCGCGCGTTGAGCTCGCGTAGCGCAGCAGGCGGGGGTCGAGAGGCCTCATGGTGATACCAGCCTAGGGAGTGGCACCCCCGCTTCCCCTGGCCGAGCGATCTCAGACCCTCACAGGGCGAAGGTCGAGGCTGCCCGACTCGGGGTCAGGAATCATCTCGGCCGTCAGGCGCTTGCGGAACACCCAGTACGTCCAGGCCTGATAGCAGAGCACGATCGGGGTCATGATCACCGCGACCCACGTCATCACCGTGAGCGTGTACTGGGTCGACGACGCACCAGCGATGGTGAGGCCGGGCAGCGAGCGGTCGAGGTTCGGCATCACGTACGGGAAGAGCATGCCGAACAGTGCGACCACCGCGAGGCCAAGCGTGACCGCGCTGAAGACGAACGCCCAGCCGTCGCGCTTCATGCGATCGGCGCCGAGGCCGGCCAGCCAGCAGACCGCGGCGAGCAGCACCGGGATCCAGGTCCACATCTTGTCGTTGCTGTAGGCGAGCTGCGACCACACGAGGAAGATGACCGCGAACACGGCCGCGACGAGTCCTACCTTCGGGACCAGCGCGTGCGCCCGCTCGCGGATCGTGCCGCCGGTCTTGAGCGACAGGAAGATCGCGCCATGGGTGGTGAACAGCAGCAGCGTGGTGAGTCCGCCGATGAGCGAGTAGGGGTTGAGCAGGTCGAAGAAGGTGCCGCCGTAGATGGGGCTGTCACCTGTTGACGGCTGGCCCGGAAGCCCCGCGACCGGCGTGCTCACGAACGTGACGCCGCGCACGATGTTGCCGAAGGCGACTCCCCACAGCAGCGCAGGGAGGAAGGAACCGACCACGATCGCGATGTCCCACCGCTGTCGCCACGACGCGCTGGCGTGCTTGCTGCGGTACTCGAAGGCGACGCCCCGCAGGATGAGCGCCACCAGAATCAGCAGCAGGGGCAGGTAGAAGCCGCTGAAGAGGGTGGCGTACCACTGTGGGAAGGCGGCGAACGTCGCCCCTCCCGCGGTGAGCAGCCACACCTCGTTGCCGTCCCACACCGGGCCCAGGGTGGTGAGCATGGCGCGGCGCTCGGCCTCGCTCTTGCCGATGACCGGGAGCAGGATTCCGACCCCGTAGTCGAACCCCTCGAGCACGAAGTACCCGATCCACAGCACGGCGATGAGGCCGAACCACACCAGTTGCAGCGTGGACACCTCGACGGGTGGAAGTGACAGCATGGTCGTCTCGCTCTCTTCCGGCTCTCGTCAGTACGCGAATGTGAGGGGGCGGTCCTGCTCTTCGGCCCTGGCGTACGGGTCGATGGGCAGATCCTCGGGCGGGCCCTGCTTGATGGTGCGCAGCAGCAGCTTGAGCTCGATGACAGCAAGCGCGCCGTAGAGGAGCGCGAACACCACCAGCGAGGTGATCACCTCACCCAGGCCGACCCCCGGCGAGACACCGCTCGACGTCTCCATCAGCCCGAAGACGATCCATGGCTGACGGCCCATCTCGGTGAAGATCCAACCGGCGCTGATGCCCAGCAGCGGAAGGAACGGGATCACGATCGCCGACCGCAGGAACCACTTGCCCTGACGGCCCGATGGCACGCGCTCGCGCCGAGTGGCCCACAGCGCCCAGAAGCCGAACAGCACGGCCACCATGCCCAGCCCGATCATCAGCCGGAATCCCCAGTACGTGATGGGGATGTTCGGCGTGTACCAGCCTGGCCCGTAGGTCTGCTCGTACTGGGCCTGCAGGTTGTTGATTCCCTGCACGTCGCAGGTGAAGTCGCCGCAGGCCAAGAAACTCAGCGCGCCTGGCACGTCGATGGAGAGCAGCGGCTGGGTGCCGTCGAGGCTTCCGATGGTGAGGAGCGAGAAGGGCGCGGGGCCGGCAGTCTCGTAGAGGGCCTCTGCCGCTGCCATCTTCATGGGCTGCTGCTGCACCATGATCTTGGCGTCGGCGTCACCACTGATTCCGACGAACACCCCCGCCACGATGGTCACGATCGCACCGAGGGTGACCGTGGCCGACGCCATCGAGCGTGCCTTGCCTCGAATCAGAAGCCAGGCGCTGATTCCGCACACGAACGCGCCACCCACCAGGAACGACGCGCTGATCGTGTGCACCCAGGCGATGACCGCGGTGTTCTGGAACAGCACCGCGAAGAAGTCGTTGAGCTCAGCCCGCTGG
>CALQEM020000301.1:0-3977 GCA_943329595.2 Bifidobacterium breve | reverse complement strand
TGACCTGCGCGGGGCGTAGCGTAGTGGCTAGCGCGCCTGCTTTGGGGGCAGGAGATCGGGAGTTCGACTCTCCCCGCCCCGACCACCTAACTCAAGGAGACATTCCGAAGTGAAGCACGATCTCGAGACACTGTCTCCCACCCGCATTCGCCTCACCATCGAGGTTCCGTTCGATGAGCTGCAGGGCAGCTTCGACGCCGCTTACAAGCGCATCGGGTCGCAGGTGACCATCCCCGGCTTCCGCAAGGGCAAGGTCCCGGCGCGCGTCATCGACCAGAGGTTCGGCCGTGGCGCGGTGCTGGAGGAGGTCGTCAACGAGGCGGTCCCTGCTGCCTTCGAGAGTGCAATCCGCGAGGCGGGCGTGTCGATTCTGGGTCGCCCCGACATCGAGGTCACCGACATCGCCGACGGCGACAAGCTCGCCTTCACGGCCGAGGTTGACATACGGCCCGAGTTCGAATTGCCCGACTACCGGGGTATCGCGGTCAGCGTTGACGACGCAGCAGTGTCCGACGACGACGTAGCCGCCGAGGTCGACCGGCTGCGGGCGATGTTCGGAAGCCTCACGCTCGTCGACCGAGCCTCGGCCGACGGCGACGTGCTTCTCGTCGACATCGAGGGCTTCAACGGCGACAACCCGATCGATGACCTCACTGCCAGCGCGCTTTCGTACGAGCTCGGCACCGACGGCATCCTGCCTGGCTTTGACGACGCCGTGCGCGGCGCTGCCGCGGGTGAGACTCGCTCGTTCCCGTTCACCCCTGAGGTGGGCGAGTACGACGGCACCGAGCTCACCGTCAGTGCCACGGTCACCGGCGTGCGCGAGCGCACGCTGCCCGAGCTCGACGACTCCTTTGCCCAGCTCGCCAGTGAGTTCGACACCGTCGACGAGCTGCGCAACGACCAGCGCCGCCGCCTCGAGCGCATCGCCCTCCTGCAGCAGGGGGTCGACGCCCGCGGCAAGCTGCACGAGGCCCTGCTCGAGCTGGTCGACATCCCCATGCCCGAGGGAGTCATTAGCCAGGAGGTTGACGACCACTTCGCCGAGGGGCATGAAGGTCACACCGACGACGACGACCACCGCACCGAGGTCGAGACCCAGGTGCGCAACTCGCTCAAGAGCCAGTTCATCCTCGACCGCATCGCCGACACCGAGGAGCTCTCGGTGGCCGAGGCCGAGCTCTCAGCCTGGCTTGTGCAGCAGGCCCCCCGCTACGGCATGGCGCCGCAGGACTTCGCCGACGCACTCGTGCAGGCGGGCCAGGTGCCCATGGCCGTGGCCGATGTGCGCCGCAGCAAGGCGCTGCAGGTGGTGCTCGAAAACGCTGCCATCACTGATGCATCGGGCAACCCGGTCGATCTCAAGGCGCTCGACGCGCCCCTCGATCCCCCCATCGAGGACGACGAGGTCGACGAGGTCGACGAGTCCGAGGGCTGATCGGCCCACGGTCACGTCGAGCTTTCGAGTGCAATGGTGGCCCCGTCGATGCGAGTGATGCGATGAGAATCTGCTTGGTCACCGAAGAGTTTGCGGGGCTGGGCGTCTCGGGCGGTATTGGCGCGGCCATGCGTGAGCTCGCCGTGCTTCTCGCTGAGGCAGGCCACCGGGTAGACGTGTTGTTCTGCCCGCAAAGCCCCCTACTTCGCGAGGCAGAGGCAGAGGCAGAGGCAGAGGTCGTACGAGTGCTCGGCGCTATCGGGGTCGAGCTGAAGGTGCTCGACGCAACCCTGTGGGCATGGGTTCCTGACAGCTCCCAGAAGCGTTCGTACGCCGCCTTCCGTTGGCTGGAGTCAAGCGGGGTCGACTACGACGTCCTGCACTTTCACGACTACAAGGGACTGGGATTCTTTCCCTTGTCAGCCAAGCGTCAGGGGCTGGCCTTCTCCAACACCCGCATGGTGGTGCAGCTGCACGGCCCAACCCGCTGGACGCTCGACGCCAACCAAGCTGCTTTCAGCAGTCGCGACCAGTTGGTCGTTGACTTCATGGAGCGGCGCAGTATGGGGTGGGCCGATGAACTCATTAGTCCAAGCCACTACCTCGTTGAGTGGCTGCGCACGGCGGCGCTTATCGATGCTGACACTGAGGTGCGGGTCATTAAGAATGCCAACTCGCACCTCGCCGAGAGCCTCGGCGTGGGCTCCATGGGCGGGGGAGGCTCCCTCGAAACGGAGGCGCTGAGCAACCTCGAACCGCTGAGGGAGATCGTGCTCTTTGCCCGTCACGAGGACCGCAAGGGGTTCACCACGTTCTGCGATGCGATTGACCTGATCGCAGACGAGCTCACCGAGGCGGGCGTTACCGTGACGTTCTTGGGGGCATGGGGCGCCATCGCTGGGCGTCCATCGCCCCTGGTTCTCTTCGAGAGGGCCCGGCGATGGACGATGCCACTGCTGGTGTTGCCCGGCCTTGGTCGTGCCGATGCAGCGAGTTACCTCACGGCGCGGCCCGGTGCGTTGGTGGTGGTGCCGTCAGCAGTCGAGAACTCTCCGTATGCGGTGTCCGAGGCGTTGGCCCTGCGGCTTCCGGTTCTCACCAGCTCGAACGGCGGTGCCCGTGAGCTCATCTCGTCCGACTGCTGGACTACATCACTCTTCGACGGCACCGCCGAAGGGCTGGCTGCGGCCGTTCGTGAGCGGTGCGACAACGGTGTTGCCGCGTCGCAGCCGGCCACGAGTTCGCAGAATGTCGACCAGGCATGGCTGAACTTCCACGAGGACCAGTCAGTGCTGGTGTCACGGGGCCCGAAGTCGAGGCAGCGTCCTTCGAACGCCGCTGAGCGCCCGCTCGTCACTGTCGGAATCACTCACTTCGAGCGCCCCCTGCTCATGCTCGACGCCGTGATGTCGATGCTGCGGCAGGACTACGAGAACATCGAAATCGTCGTGGTCGACGATGGAAGCCGCATGCCCGGCACCATTGAACTTCTGGCTGATCTCGAGCCCACTCTCGTGGGGCTTGGAGTGCGCCTGGTGCGTCGGCCCAACGGCTACCTTGGGGCGGCGCGCAACACGGTGCTTCAGGAGGCTCGTGGCACCTACGTGCTCTTCCTCGACGATGATGACATCGCCTTCCCCTCTCTAGTCAGCACGCTCGTCGAAGCCGCTCAGTGCACGTCCTCGGCTGCGGTGGTCGCGCTGAACCTATTCATGCAGGAACACACTCGCCCCACGTGGCGCAGCAGGCCAGAGACCTTCGACGAACCCGTCGCGTACGTACCGGTCGGCGGGCCCGTGTCGGTGGGCGCCATCGAGAACACGCTTGGGGCGGCGACGGCCCTGTTCAGCGTCGATGCGCTGAGGTCGGTGGATGGCTACACGGAGATTCGAGGGGTCGGCCACGAGGATCACGAGCTGTACCTGCGGCTCCTGCAGGCGGGGTACCACATCGATGTGTGCCCGCGGCCGCTCTACCTCTACTCAGTCGGCAAGCCGAGCATGATGGTACGCACGTCGCCGCTGGCCAATGCCTCGCGCGTCGTTAAGGCGGTAGACACGAGTCGTGATCCGGAAGCGTGGGGCGATCTTGTCGCAACGGTTGCCGGGGCAGAGGCTGTGGTGAATGCGTCAAATCGAGCCCGGTACGAGTATCAGCAGGGCCAGCATGCGGTTGAGGCGCTCGCGCTCTTCGATCGCAATCTCAACGATGACGAGGTACTTCAGGCCCTGAGTGAGTTGGCCCGGGCATCGGGCGAGCTCCATCTGGCCGCCGAGCTGAGTCGATCGCGGGTTGTTCTCACGCGGCTTGTCAAGCGCAATCCAGTGATTCAGCCCAGCGTTGCGCTCGGTGCCGCGAGTTCGGCGAGCCACGTCGTCGACACCGTGAGTTCCAGTCAGCTGGCGCTGCTGATGATGCGCGCCTGCCAGAACACCGACGAGGCTGAGGCGCTCACCGTCGCTCGCCTGCAGTGCCCCGACGACGGGGTGGTCTCGGCGCTCCTCGGGCTCGACGTCGCCTTGGCCAGGGCCGTGAAGTC
>CALQEM020000300.1:0-3978 GCA_943329595.2 Bifidobacterium breve | reverse complement strand
CTCATGCCCGAACCCGGGGGTCGATAACACCCTGCACGAGATCGACGATCAGGTTCAGCAGCACGTAGATCAAGGCCACTACGAGTGTGATTCCGAGAATCGCAGGGATGTCGAGTGCAACGAACGCCCTCACGGCGTAGGAGCCCAAGCCTGGCCAGTTGAACACTGACTCCACGATGAAGGAGTTGGTCAGGGCGTAGGCGAAGACCAGCGCAATGAGCGAGACGATGGGATTGAGGGAGGGCCGAAGGGCGAATCTGCCCAAGACATTGAACTCGGAGAAGCCGAGGGAGCGCACCATGCGCACGTGCTCGTCGCCGAGATTCTCCAGCAGTGAGCCACGGGTCACCATGGCAACCGCGCCAATCGGGTAGGCGGCGATTGCACAAACTGGCAGGACCATGTGCGTGGCAGCATCGAAGAAAATCGGCCAGTTGCCGGTGAGTAGTGCGTCGATCACGGGCACGCCGATCACGGTGTAAAGCGGGCTGCTGAAATCGAGGGCAGAGTCGTATTGGCCAGCTACCGGTAGCCAGCCCAAACGTGAGAAGAAAACAATCTGAAGCAGGATTGCGAGCCAGAAGACCGGCATGGAGACCATCAAGATGGCGATGACCTTCGCCGCGACATCGCCGAAAGATCCGTGCCATCGGGCGGCGGCCACACCGAGTGGAATGCCCACGATTGCTGCGAACACGAGCGCAATTCCCACCAGCACCAGGGTGGTGGGCAGCACCTGAATGAGGTCTGAGGTGACCGGCCGCTTGGTGTGCAAGGAGATTCCGAGGTCACCGTGAAGGATTCCGTTGACGTAGCTGACGAACTGCTGCCACATGGGCAGGTCGAGCCCGAACTGCACTCGCACGGCCGCGAGCTCCTCGGCCGACGCTCTCGGACCGGCATAGGCGATCGCCGGGTCTCCCGGGATCAGCCGGGCGATCACAAACGTCAAGACGATGACGCCCAGCACGACCCCGAGAGCCTGCGTGGTCCGAGAGGCGATGTAGCGGCTCATACCCCTCTCTCAGGGTCACTGCTTGAGCAGTGGCCCGTTGCCACTACTCCTCGCAGATCTAACCGGTCGGCGTGAGTTGGTACACGAACACGACGTTGCCATACGAGGGATTGTCAACATAGCCCTGCACGGTAGAAGCGAGCGCGCGTCGATTGTTGGTCACTCCCAAAACCGCCGTCACCGCCTGATCGGAGATGGTCTTCTGCAGATCGACGTACTGCTGTGACGCCTTGGGTCGGTCGGTTGCAGTGAGGGCCTGCAGGTTGTCGATGGTTGCATCGGCAGCCGGATCATTCCAGTAGGAAAGGTTGAAGTAGGGCGGTGTCGCCGAGTGGAAAAGGTTGATAAACCACGAGTACGGATCGGCGTAGTCGGGGTACCAGTAGAAGAGGAAGATGTCCTGGTGCTTGGACGCATCAGGTGACTTGCCTAGGTCCCACTGTGTCTCCCACGCCAACGCCTTGCCCTGCAGGTCGACTCCCACACTCGCCAGGTTCGCCTTCATGACGGTGACCACGGTCTCTTGAACTGGATCGCCAGCAGCGTAGGTGAGAACTAATGAGAGCTTCTTGCCGCCGGGGCCGTAGCCAGCCGCAGTGAGCAGCGCGGTGGCGTCAGCAGTATTCGTGGTGGGCTGCACCTCGGTGGTGTATCCCATCAGGCCAGGCGGTACGACGCCGGTGGCCTTGACCATGCTGCCCTGCAGGGTGGTGATGATGCCGTCGTAGTCAATCGCCTCGGCTACTGCCTTGCGCACCGTGGCATCGGCGAGCGGACCCGACGCCGTGTTGAGCATGGCGAGCATGTTCTGAAATGAGGGCGACTCCTCGGTGGTGACGTTCGCCTGTCCCTTCAGGCTTGCGAACAACGCCGACGAGACGCTGGGCATGAACGAACCCTGGCCACTTTGCAGTAGCTGCACTGCAGTTGTCTCCTGGGGAACGACCTTGAAGGTGACCGACTGGTAATGCACTCCGGCCCAACCTCCCCAGTAGTCCTTGTTCGCTTTCAAGGTCAGTTCGTTCTCAGTTCCCTGCTTCCAAGTGTCAACAACATAGGCGCCGGTGCCCGCGGCATGTCCGGACTCGAACCACTGGGCGAGGTCACCAGTGGCTGCTTTGGTGTCGTAGATAAAGGCGGCGTATGCGGACGACGAAATCAAATCGAGCGGGGCGGCATACTTGAGGTCGAACACTAGGGTCGTGGGGTCCTTCGCCGTGATGGTCTCGACGGGATCCCAGATGTAGGCGCCACCGCCAGCCAGTGTGATGGTGCGATCGAGGGCAGCTTTGGCAGCCGAAGCGTCCATCGGGTTGCCGGTGCTGAACTTCACGTTGTCGCGCAGGGTGAAGGTCCATGTGAGGCCGTCGGCCGAGGCCTCCCACGTGGTGGCGAGCAGTGGCTCCACCTTGTTGGTGGTGGGATTGCTGCGGGTGAGTTGCTCGTAGAGATTGTTGGTAGCGATTCCCTCATTGGAGTAGCTCGTGGCTGGATCCCACGACGTCATGACGTCGAGGTTGTTGATGTACGTGAATGCCGCATTCGTCGGTGCCGGTGCCGGTGCCGGTGGCGGCGCGGTTCCGGAGCAGGCGGCGAGTAGTGCTGCGGTTGCGGCCAAGGCCACGAGTCGAGGGATTGTGCGCATGTTGGACTCCTCCTAAAGTCGACCGAGCGGACCGACGGCCTTGACAGTGATGCGAGCTACCGGGTGGGTCAGGTAGGCGAGGGGAACCTCGTCTATCTCGACGATCTCAATTCTTTCTGAATCTGCGCCGGCCTCGATGGCCCGCGCCCGAGCCTGAGCGCAGGCCGCTTCGATCACCTCAGCGCGTCCTGGCGCCAGTGAGACCACCTCATCCCAGCGGCCCGAAACTTGAGCAATCGCAGCGCCAATGGCGT
This sequence comes from Bifidobacterium breve, assembly GCA_943329595.2. Lineage (GTDB taxonomy): Bacteria > Actinomycetota > Actinomycetes > S36-B12 > CAIYMF01 > CAIYMF01. The sequence continues at coordinate 1,064 of CALQEM020000300.1, read as the reverse complement.
TTGCCACGTCGAAGTGGTCAGGACGATAAACCTTCGACACTCCCGGAATCGAGTCGGGAATCAACACGGAGCCACCGCCCACGACGATCAGCGGGATATCCCCCTTACCCAACTTCATCCGGTCGACTGCATCGGTGATCATTGAGTCGACGACATTGAGTGCCGTGGCGAGGACCTCCTGATGCTCGTCAGGCACATGAACCGTTCCGATGATGGCGCGTCCACCCTGTACCGCCGCATCGGTGACTGTGGGGGTGATCCCGCCGAAGCACAGGGCTTCTTCCGGGAGTCGGTAGCCCACGCTGTCGAGACCGAGTTCAACTCCGGCCGCCGTCTGGCGCACCACGGTGCCGCCACCCAGAGCGATGGCCAGAATGTCGGGCATTCGAAAGTTGGTGTTCACGCCCCCGATGTCGACGGCCGCGGAGGACTCGCGAGGAAATCCATTCACCAGCATGCCAAAGTCGGTGGAGGTTCCGCCGACGTCGGCGACCAGTGCATCGTTGAGCCCGGTCAGGAAGGCCGCACCCCTGATCGAGTTGGCCGGGCCAGATCCGATCGTGAGAATCGGAAACCGCACCGCGTAGTCGAGTGCCATGAGCGTGCCGTCGTTTTGGGCGTACAACACACTGGCGTCGATTCCGTATTCATGCAGCGACGTTGTGAGAGCCGTAGCCACCTCGCGCGCAACCTCGGTGAGCGCGGCATTGAGCACGGTCGCGTTCTCCCGAGCGAGCAGGCCCAATGAACCGATTTCATGTGAGAGCGACACGATGATGTCGGCACCGAGAACCTCGCGCGCGATGTCTGCGGCAGCAAGTTCGTGCACAGCGAACATGGGCGAGAACACCGCTGAGATGGCCACCGCTTCGACCTCGCCCTTCACTGATGTGAAGAACGCGCGCGTGGCGTCGGCGTCGAACGGCACTATTTCGCGGCCGTCGTATTCATATCCGCCGCTAACAATTTCGTAATGGTTACCGATGGCTGCGACGAGATCAGCGGGCCAGCCAAACAGTGGCCGGACCGCAACTGAGGAGGGCGCACCAACCCGAAGAACCGCT
>CALQEM020000299.1:0-3994 GCA_943329595.2 Bifidobacterium breve | reverse complement strand
TGACGTGTCAATGAACCCGCCCTACGTCACGGGCGACCATCCGTCCCTGCCGCCTAGGCTGCGTCCATGACGGCGCACCCCCTGGACCCGCTCAGTCCCCCTGAGCTCGAGCTCGTGGTGAGGGCGCTCACGCAGTCGCGCGGCCTCGACCACCGCCACCTCATCGCCATGGTGCAGCCCGACGAGCCCCCGAAGGCGGCGGTCCTGGCGTGGCGCACGGGAGACCCGATCGACCGGGCCGCACGCGTCACGGTGTGGAACCGCGCCGAGGGCATGGTGAGCGAGGCCGTGGTGGGCGTCGACGGCTCGGTGCGCTCGTGGGCCGACGTTCCGGGGGCGCTGTCGCCCGTGCTCAGCATCGAGGCCGAGGAGGCGATGGCTGCGGCCCGCGCCGACGAGCGCGTGCTCAGCGGGCTCCGCGCTCGCGGTATCGACAGCATCGACGACGTGCACCTCGAGACCTGGCCCTTCGGCTCGCAGGTGCCGGCGGGGGTCGACGACAGCCGCCGACTCGTGTGGACACCCATGTGGCACCGCCCCACGCCCGACGCCAACGTGTACGCGCACCCCATCTCGGCCCTGCACGCGATCGTCGACCTCGACACCGGCGAGGTGGTGGCGGTCGAGGACGACCCCACGATCGCCACGCCCAAGACCCCGGGCCCGTACCGCGCCGACCACACCGGCGCCACCGTGAGCCTGCGCGACCTCGCGATCATCCAGAAGGACGGCGCGTCGTTCACGGTCGACGGGTGGGCCGTCGAGTGGGAGCGGTGGAGGCTGCGCGTGGGCTTCTGTCAGCGCGAGGGGCTGGTCATCCACGGCGTGCGCTTCGACGACGCCGGAGTCGAGCGGCGCATCGCCCACCGCATGTCGATCGCCGAGCTCGTGATCCCCTACGGCGACCCCACACCCGCCGCGCACCGCAAGCAGGCGTTCGACACCGGCGAGTTCGGGCTGGGCAACTACACCAACTCGCTCACGCTCGGCTGCGACTGCCTCGGCGAGATCGTGTACCTCGACGTCGCGGTGGTGGGGCCCGACGGCGCGGTGCGCGAGATCCCCCAGGCCATCTGCATGCACGAGGAGGACTTCGGCATCCTCTGGAAGCACACCGACGAGACAGGGCACGTGGAGGTGCGTCGCGGCCGCCGGTTCGTGGTGTCGTCGATCGTGACCGTGAACAACTACGAGTACGGCTACTTCTGGTACTTCTACCAGGACGGCTCGATCGAGTTCGAGGCCAAGCTCACGGGCATCGTGCTCACCATCGCGGGGGAGCCGGGCGTCGAGCACCCGTCGGCCACCGAGCTCGAGCCCGGGCTGCTCGCGCCCTTCCACCAGCACATCCTGTGCGCGCGCCTCGACCTCGACGTCGACGGCGACACCAACACCGTGGTCGAGGTCGAGTCGGTGGCCCACCCGCTCGGCCCGCGCAACCCCTATGGGGCGGCGTACGAGGTCACCGAGACGCCACTGCTCAGCGAGTCGACGGCCCAGCGGCTGATCGACCCGATGGCGGGGCGCTTCTGGAAGGTGGTCAACCCTGAGAGGCCCAATCACGTGGGGCACCCGGTGGGCTACAAGCTCGTGCCCGGGCATACGACCTTCCCGATGGCCCAGCGCGAGTCGGTCATCGGCCAGCGCGCCGGCTTCATGTACCACCACCTGTGGGTCACGCCCAACGAGCGGGCCGAGCGCTACCCCGCGGGCGACTACCCCTTCCAGCACGCGGGCGGCGCCGGACTGCCCGCATGGACCGCGGCCGACCGCGACCTCGAGGCCGCTGACGTGGTGCTCTGGTACGTGTTCGGCACCAACCACATCCCCCGCACCGAGGACTGGCCGGTGATGCCCGTCGAGCGCACCGGCTTCCACCTCAAGCCCAGCGGGTTCTTCAGGCGCAGCCCGGGCATCGACGTGGCGGGGTACACGACGGGTTCCTGCCACTAGCCCCTGCGCTAATGTCTGCATGTCTCGCCCGCACGGGGCGACGAGGAATGGACACAGACATGAATCACCTGCGCATCGCCAACTACGACGTTCTCCACGGCACCGTGAAGGACGTCAACGAGCTCGTCGTGAGCCCCGGCGGCCTGCTCGAGATCTTCAAGGCCCAGCCCGGATTCCAGGCGTACTCGGTCATCGAGGTCGACCCGGTCACCCTGATCTCGATCAGCGTGTGGGAGACGCACGAGGAGGCCGAGTCCGCCGTGACCGCCGCCGCAGTGTGGGTCGCTGAGAACCTCGACGGTCGCGTGCACCGCACGTCGAACGCTGTCGGAGACTCGCTGTTCTGGGAAGGCGTCGCGAAGTAGTCGCGAAGCACCTGGCCCTGCCCGACCACGTGTCGGGCAGGGCTTCTCCATGTCGTGGGGAGGTGCGGTTCGTGGGGGACTGAGTGCTGACGATCGAGAAGTGAAAGAGCGCCCGGCTTGCCCCATGGTGAAGCCCCGCGCTCTTGGCGAGTGCGGGGCCACCACGTGTGGCGAGCGGGGATGTGGAAGGGGAGGGGTGTCGGGGAGCACGCGGAAGCTGCCGTATCAGCCGCACTATCCGACGATGCCCGGCGAGCCACCGAGAGTGCAGCCGAGTCGAGCCGAGCACGACTCCGATACCGACTCCGCGTTGATGCACCCTCTCCCAGGGGCATCTATTGACCAATGAATCCCGGGACGGGCACCTTCTGACAAGAGATTCCGGGTCACTCGATACGGGGGCTAGAAAGCCCGCACCGGCCGGACGTAGCGGGTGCCTGTCTTCGGGTCGTTGCCCTCAACTCCATCGGCGAAGTTCCGGCGCCACGCGGTGTCGCCGCTCTGAGTGGAACTCCAATAGTTGCTCTTCGTCAACCCAGCATTGTCCTTCACATTGCCTGGATTGCCATTGGCCACGTAGAGGTAGAGGAGTTCATCCTTGGTCGGTAGATGCCATCCGCTTTGGCTACCACCGGCATACGAAGAGGCCATCGACATCGCGGCGTCCCAATTAATTTTCGGATCAGCGGTGGAGTTGTTCCACCCTGTTGGCGCGGCCTCAAGATAGCGGCATGTGGCTGTCCCGCAAGCGAAGTCACTGGAGGCCACGTAGAACACAACTCCGCTTCCGGGGCCGACCTCGCCGACTTGGCACAAGCCGCCTTTCTGACAAATATCGCTGTTGTACGTCGCTCCTGACCTCGCGCCAGAGGTTGACACGCCGATGAGCACGGCGCCAGCGACGAGCACGAGGGCGAGTGCACCGATGAGGGCGAGACGCCGTGTGCGCCGGGTCGTGGTGGCAGGAGTTTCTGGTCCCATGCCGGTGCCGGGCTGTGTGTCGGCCATCACGTGTGTCCCTCGGTCAGCGTTCACGGCTGGTTGGTGAAGCCTATGTGGCCGTGTGGCCGGAGCTCGGCGAGATGTAACGGGGTTGGAACCTGGTGCTCGGTGTCACGGACGACGAGAACCGGATCGAGTCCAGGCGCTACGCCGCCGATTGCGCAGGTGCGGTCAAGCCGTGCCCCTGGTCATCTCTTGACCGAAGAATCCCGGGACGGACACCTTCTGACAAGAGATTCCGGGGGGCGGGCACGGTGTAGGGGAAGTGGTCGGCGCGAGAGAGAGCGGGGGTGAACGGCGCCCGGTGAAATGTGACGGGGGAGCTACGTGGTGATCTCACGTGGTGATCTGGCTGGTCGCATGTCCGCCCGCCATGTGGATGGCAGGGTGACCGGGTGCCCGCCCGAATCGCGATGAAGCCCCGCACGTTGACGAGTGCGGGGCTTCATCCTGTGGTCGACGCGCGGTGCTGTAGGAGCGTAGGGGTGTTCGGGAACTCGTGGGGCCGCCGTATCAGTCGCCGGGCGACCCGTTCCGGTGGCTCACCCAGGGCCCTCTAGAGGCAGCTGAAGGTTGCCGACAGGGCGCTGTTCACTCCGGTCCATTCTATCGAGACTTTGGTTATCCCCAAGTCCCACCCGCCACCAGGCGTGCTTGTGCTCCAAACTCCCTTC
>CALQEM020000298.1:0-3996 GCA_943329595.2 Bifidobacterium breve | reverse complement strand
GCCAGCGCCTCAACGAGCGTCTCGCGCACCGCGGGCGGAATGTCAGTCCAGCGCGCGGGGTCGTTGGTCAGACGCGCGAACCAGTGCCGCGAGAGTTGGTCGGCGCGGAAGGCGGGCAGCCCAAGTTCGGCGACCTTCGCCCTGCGCTCGGCCATGGTGAGGTCGGACAGGTGCACCGGAGGCTTGCGCCGCCGCGGCGCCACCATCTGCAGTTCGCCAGGTACCGGCGGGGTTGTCATGAAGATGCCCCCAGAAAAAGCGTCAGCAGCAGCCACGCGACGAAGGCGTTGGGAACCAGCGAGTCGAGCCGATCCATCATGCCCCCATGGCCCGGCACGATGGTGCCCATGTCCTTCACGCCGAGGTCGCGCTTCACGGCCGACTCAGCGAAGTCGCCGAGGGTCGCCACCGCGGTCAAGACGATGCCGGTCACCACGCCCTGCCACCACGGGGCGTCGAAGAGGAATACGAAGAGCAGTGCGCCCGCCACCGACTGCAGCACGAGCGACCCCACCAGACCCTCCCACGACTTCTTCGGCGAGATGCTGGCAGCGATGGGGTGCTTTCCGAACAGCACGCCGGCCGCGTAGCCGCCGATGTCGCTGCACACGGTGAGCAGAATGAAGGTGAGCACGCGCTCGGCGCCGTTGTCGGCCCGCAGCATCAGCATGACGAAGCCCACCATGAACGGCAGGTAGGCGGCCACGAAGACGCTTGCGGTGACGTCGCGTACGTATCCCTCGGTGCCGCCGCGCAGCCGCCGGAACACCAGGGCCAGCACGAGCACGCCGAAGCCCATCGCCAGCCAGGCCAGCCCGCCGAAGTACGCGGCCACCGAGAGCGCCACCACTCCCGCGAACAGTGTCATGGCGTCGATGGTGATACCGCGCTGCTTCATGGCCACCCGGAATTCCTGCACCGCGATGACCAGCGCCACCCCCGCTACCACGGCGAACAGCCACTTGACCGTGAAGAGACTAACTAAGCAGATGATGCCGAGCACCAGCCCCGCCGCCACGGCAGCCACCAGGTCGCGGCCGGCGCGGCCGTGCGCGGTCTCCGCGGCGGCCGTAAACGCCTGCGGTGGCGGTGAGGTGTCGTCGGACATCGTCTCGGGCAGCTCAGACCTCGAGCAGCTCAGCTTCCTTGTTCTTGAGGATGTCGTCGATGTGACCCACGTGCTGCGAGGTGAGTTCGTCGAGCGCCTTCTCGCCGCGTCGAACGTCGTCTTCGCCAACCTCGCCGTCTTTACCGAGTTTGTCCATGGCGTCCTTGGCGTGACGGCGTACATTGCGCATCGAGATCTTGGCGTCTTCGGCCTTACCACGCGCCATCTTGATGTACTCCTTGCGACGCTCCTCGGTGAGCTCAGGCAGCACGACCCGAATGATGTTGCCGTCGTTGCCGGGGTTGAGGCCGAGGGGGCTGTCGCGGATCGCCTTCTCGATGGCGGTGAGCGCGCCCTTGTCGTAGGGCGTGATAACCACCATGCGCGCCTCGGGCACGGTAAACGACGCCACCTGCTGGATCGGCGTGGAGGTGCCGTAGTAGTCGACCACGATGCGGCTGAACATTGCCGCGTTGGCCCGACCGGTGCGGATGGTGGTGAAGTCGTCGCGCGCCACCCCGAGGGCCTTGTCCATCTTTTCCTCAGCCTCGAGCAGGATGTCGTCGATCACCGCAGTCTCCTCGTGTGTCGTGTGTCGGTGTGGTTCGTATGTGGGTCAGGTGGCGCTTCTCAGGAGAGTGACTCCGAGATAAGGGTGCCGATCCTCTCACCCCGCACGGCACGGGCGATATTGCCCTCGACCATGAGGTTGAAGACCACGATTGGCAGGCGGTTATCGCGGCAGAGGCTGATGGCCGTGGCGTCGGCCACCTTGAGGTCGCGCGAGAGCACATCGCCATGCGTGAGGTGGTCAAACCGCACGGCATCGGCGTTGGTGCGCGGGTCGGAGTCGTACACGCCATCGACACCCTTGGCCATGAGCACAACCTCGGCGTGCACCTCGAGGGCACGCTGGGCCGCGCAGGTGTCAGTGGAGAAGAAGGGAGCTCCGAGGCCCGCGCCGAAGATGACCACGCGCGATTTCTCCATGTGGCGGATGGCACGCAGCGGAATGTAGGGCTCGGCGACCTGGCCCATAGTGATGGCGGTCTGCACCCGCGACGGGGCGCCTTCCTTCTCGAGGAAGTCCTGCAGTGCCAGGCAATTCATGACGGTACCCAGCATGCCCATGTAGTCAGCACGCGAGCGGTCCATGCCCCGCTCGGAGAGTTCGGCGCCGCGGAAGTAGTTGCCGCCTCCGATGACCACGGCTACCTCGACGCCCGATCGCACAACATCGGCCACCTGGCGCGCGATTGCCTGCACGACGTCGGGGTCGACCCCGAGACCGCCGCCGCCCGCGAAGGCCTCGCCACTGAGTTTCAGCAGCACGCGGGTCCAGCCCCCGTCGGGGGTGATGGGCCAGAGATCGAGGGTGCCATCGAGCGAGGGCTGGAAGGAGATGTTCTGGGCTGTGGGGGTGGTCATGGGGCTCATTGACGTCCTCCTCATGTCCGGTGGGACCGTTCTGACAAGCACTAACGAGCCTGGACGAGCATGACATGTTCAGGCCGCTTCGGGCCCAGTGTGCCACCGCGAGGTGTGACGCCGGGCCCGAAGGGCTCAACCTGTGGTCAGTCCTGGCCGATCTCGAACCGCGCGAAACCCGACACCACGGTGCCAGCTTCGGCGAGCACCGCGCTGACCGACTTCTTGGAGTCCTGCACCGACGACTGCTCGAGCAGGCAGCTGTCCTTGAAGAAGCCGTTCAGACGACCCTCGACGATCTTGGGGAGCGCAGCCTCAGGCTTGCCCTCCTCAATCGCGGTGGCCTCGGCGATGCGCCGCTCGTTCTCGACGATCTCGGCGGGCACCTCGTCGCGCGTGAGGTACGTCGGGCGCATGGCGGCCACCTGCATGGCAGCGCCGCGAGCGGCCTCCTCGGAGCCGGTGAAGGCCACGAGGACACCCACCTGCGCCGGGAGGTCGGCCGACCGGCGGTGCAGGTACACGGCTGCCTCGCCGTCGAACCGGGTGACCCTGCCCAGCTCGATCTTTTCGCCGATGATGCTGGCGAGGCCGGCAACCGCGTCGGCCACGGTGGTGCCGTCGTCGAGAGTGACCGCCAGCAGAGCGTCACGGTCACCCACCTTCGCGGCGTCGGCGGCCGCAACAACGCGGTCGGCGAGCACCTGGAAGTCGGCGTTCTTCGCCACGAAGTCGGTCTCGCAGAGCACCTCCACGAGGGTGGTGCCCGACACCGCGACGAGGCCGTTGGAGGCCGAGCGCTCGGCGCCGCGCTTGGCGGCCTTCGCGGCTCCGGAGATGCGCAGCACCTCGACCGCCTTCTCGGCGTCGCCGTCGGCCTCCTCGAGGGCTCGCTTGCACTCCATCATTCCGGCGCCCGTGAGGTCACGGAGCTTTTTCACATCAGCAGCGCTGATTGTTGCCATGGTCAATCCTTCGTCGTCGAAATCGGGTGGGGAGGGGTGTGACGGGGTCGTGGGTCAGGACTCGGCCGGGGCCGGCTCGTCCACGATCTCCTCGACCACTGCGGGGGCGGCAACCTCGGCAACCTCGGCGACCTCGGCGACCTCAACAGCAACCTCGGCGACCTCGGCAGCAACCTCGGCCTCAACAGCAGCCTCGACCTCAACAGCAGCGGCGTCGGACGTTGCCAGCAGCTCGGTCTCCCACTCGGTGAGAGGCTCGTCGGCCGCCACCACACCAGCAGCGGCGTTGGCGCGTCCGGCGCGAGCCATCAGGCCCTCAGCCACAGCGTCGGCCACCACCCGGGTCAGCAGGGCCACCGAGCGGATGGCGTCGTCATTCCCCGGAATCGGGTAGTCGACCTCGTCGGGGTCGCAGTTGGTGTCGAGCACGGCGATGACCGGGATGCGCAGCTTGCGCGCCTCGGCGACGGCGATGTGCTCCTTCTTGGTGTCGAT
>CALQEM020000297.1:0-4005 GCA_943329595.2 Bifidobacterium breve | reverse complement strand
TCACGTCGGTGCGACCGTGCACGAGCTGAAGGAGCTGCACCGCGAACTCGACGTCACGCAGCCCACCGGGGCCGAGCTTGATCTCTCGGTCGACGTCGCGCGACGGGATGTGCTCCTCGACCCTGCGCCGCATCCCCTGCACGTCGGTGACGAAGTCGTCACGATCAGCCGCCGACCACACCCCTGGCAGAGTGGCGGCGACGTAGGCGTCGCCGAGCTCGAGGTCTCCGGCGCTCGGACGCGCCTTGAGCAGCGCCTGGAACTCCCACGTCTTCGCCCATCGCGCGTAGTAGCCGACGTGGCTGTCGAGCGTGCGCACGAGTGCACCGCTCTTGCCCTCGGGCCGCAGGCCGGGGTCAACCTCCCAGATCGACCCTTCGCCCGTGCCCGTCACACACGTGTGAATCACCGACTTGGCCAGTCGCGACGCGGTCGCCAGCGCCGACTCCTCGTCGTCACCGTCGACTGGCTCTGCCACGAAGACCACGTCGACGTCACTCACGTAGTTGAGCTCGCGCGCGCCGCACTTGCCGAGTCCGATCACGGCGATGCGGCAAGGAGCAGCATCGACTGGCAGGCTCGCGCGGCCGATTGCGAGGGACGCCTCCAGCACGGCATCGGCGAGCTCGGCCAGCTCGCGCCCGACCTCCTCCATGCCGACCTCGTCGGTGAGGTCACGAGCGGCGAGGTGCAGCACCCTGCGGCGGTACTCGACGCGAACCGCGTTGAGCGCCGCGTCGGCCACGAGGGTCGACACGGGCTGGTGCGACCTGGGGTCGGCACCCACCGCGCGGAGAAGGCCATCGCGCAGCCCCTCCCGATCGGGCGCCGGGACACCCTCCCGGAGCGCCGACACGTGCTCGGGATGCCGCACGAGATGGTCGGCCAGGGCTAGTGACAGCCCTAGCACCGCCAGCAGCCTGATGCGCAGCACCCGGTCGGCCACGACCTGAGCAAGAACAGCCTCGCCACCTGGCGCCGCCACCACACGTGCCAGGGCACGCAGCGCTGCGTCGGGGTCTGCCGCCCACGTCAGGTCGTCGAGCACCTCATCGTCGGCCGAGTCGAGCGCAGCCAGGTCGGGCGCTTCCAGGACGAGCGCCACGGCGTACGGATCGTTGACGCCCAGCCGACGCAGCCGCGTGGGCAGCGACTCCTCGCGCGGACGTCGCTGGCTCATGGCAGTCGAGCACCTGACATGGGTCGGGACGAGTCAGTGGCCGTCATGCCGAGGGCACCGCGGCATGGTCGACCACCAGGGCGGCCCAGGCCGCGAAGAACGGCTGCCACGAGTCTCGCAGCTCGTCCTCGGCCGCTCGCAGCTCGTCGACCGCCTCGTCCAGCGAGCGGCCGGACCCCTCGAGGATGTCGGCCTCCTCGAACGAGCCCCAGTCGGCGAGCACCCCGGAGTCGATCTCGGGGTGGCCCTGCACGGCATACACGTGGGCGCCCATGCGGATGGCCTGCACCGGGTAGAGCCCCGACGTGGCGAGCACCACCGCGCCCGGCGGCGCAATGGGCACTCCGTCGCGGTGGAACTGTGGGACGCGAACCCGGTCGGGCAGGTGGCCCATCAGTGGGTCGGCGCGGCCGGCGTCGGTGAGCTCGATCACGCCAAGCCCGAACTCGGGGGTCTCGCCGAGCGCAACAGCTCCCCCGCACGCAGCCGCGATGAGCTGGAGGCCGAGGCACAGGCCCAGCACCGGATGGTCGGCCTCGACCGCCTCGCGCATCAGGTGGCGAAGCTGCGGCAGCCAGTCGGCGACGTGATCGTCCTCGGCACCCATCGCGCCCCCGAGCACCATCAGCCCGTCGTAGCCCGCGAGCGAGTCGGGCAGCCGGTCGCCCTGCCACGCGTGGACGACCTCGATCTCCACCCCGCGCTGCGCTATCCAGGCTCCGCCGCGCGCGGGCGGCGCGGTGGCGTCGCTCTGCACGGCGAGGACGCGAGGGGCGCGGGCGGTGGCCATGGGCACAATCTACCGGGGCCTGCGTCGGGCGGCGGAAGGACGGCGACGCAGCGGTCAGAGCGACGGCAGGTAGCGGTTGAGCTCCCACGCCGTGACCTGACGCCGGTACTCGGCCCACTCAGCGCGCTTGTTGCGCAGGAAGAAGTCGAACACGTGCTCACCGAGCGTCTCGGCGACCAGCTCGCTCTGCTCCATGGCGACGATGGCCTGGTCGAGGCTGATGGGGAGAGGCATGATGCCCATGGCCCGTCGCTCGGCGTCGGTGAGCGACCACACGTCGTCCTCGGCGCCGGGCGGGAGCTCGTACCCCTCCTCGATGCCCTTGAGCCCTGCCGACAGCATCACGGCCAGGGCGAGGTAGGGGTTGCAGGCACTGTCGACCGAGCGGAACTCGATGCGGGTCGAGTTGCCCTTCTGCGGCTTGTACATGGGCACGCGCACGAGGGCCGACCGGTTGTTGTGGCCCCAGCACACGTAGGCCGGAGCCTCGCCGCCGCCAGCGAGACGCTTGTACGAGTTGACCCACTGGTTGGTGATCGCGGTGATCTCGGGGGCGTGGCGCAGCAGGCCCGCGATGAACGACCGGCCCACCTTCGAGAGCTGGTACTCGGCGCCGGCCTCGTAGAACGCGTTGCGGTCGCCCTCGAAGAGCGACAGGTGGGTGTGCATCCCCGAGCCCGGGTGGTCGGCGAACGGCTTGGGCATGAACGACGCGAAGGCTCCCTGGTCGAGCGCGACCTCCTTCATCACCAGCCGGAAGGTCATGATGTTGTCGGCCGTGGTGAGCGCGTCGGCGTAGCGGAGGTCGATCTCCTGCTGTCCGGGCCCACCCTCGTGGTGGCTGAACTCCACCGAGATGCCCATCGACTCGAGCAGCGTGATCGCCTTGCGGCGGAAGTCGTAGTTGTGCGCCGCCCCCGGAGCGTTGTCGAAGTAGCCCGCCTGGTCGACCGGCACCGGCTGCTCACCCCGCTTGGGCTCGCCCTCGAACAGGTAGAACTCGATCTCGGGGTGTGTGTAGAACGTGAACCCGAGGTCGGCCGCCCGCTCGAGCGTGCGCTTGAGCACGTGGCGAGGGTCGGCGTACGAGGGCGTGCCGTCGGGCAGCAGGATGTCGCAGAACATTCGCGCCACGCCGTTCGACTCCCCGCGCCAGGGCAGCGCCTGGAAGGTAGCGGGGTCGGGCTTGGCCAGCATGTCGGACTCGTACACCCGCGCGAAGCCCTCGATCGCCGAGCCGTCGAAGCCGATTCCCTCGGCGAAGGCGCCCTCGAGCTCGGCCGGGGCGATCGCCACCGACTTGAGCACCCCCAGCACGTCGGTGAACCACAGCCGGACGAACCGGATGTCCCGCTCCTCGATGGTCCTCAGCACGAACTCGGTCTGCTTGTCCATGGGCCCATCATCGCCGTCGATGGTTTCGATCGTGTTACGCCACGCGCGATTGACTCCGCGGGCCTGCCCATGACGCAGCGGTAGCGTTGCGCCATGCCCCAACTGCGTCTGGCCCTGGCCCAGGTGAACCCCACCGTGGGCGACCTTGTCGGCAACGCCGACCTCGTGGTTCGCCGCACGCACGAGGCCGTGCGCTCGGGCGCGCACCTCGTGGCCTTCCCCGAGATGGTGCTCACGGGATATCCGGTGGAAGACCTGGCCCTGCGGCGCTCGTTCCAGCGAGCCTCCCGCGCGGCGCTCCACTCGGTCGCGGCGCGGCTGGCCGACGAGGGCCTCGGCGGGACTCCCGTGGTGGTCGGCTACCTCGACCACGACGAGGCGGCGGCCGCCCAGCTCGGCGTCCCGCGCGGGGCGCCCATGAACGCCGCAGCGGTGCTGCACGGCGGCCGCGCCGTGGCCCGGTACGCCAAGCACCACCTGCCCAACTACGGGGTGTTCGACGAGTTCCGCTACTTCGTGCCCGGAACGCGCCAGACGGTGGTGCGGGTGCATGGCGTCGACGTCGCGCTCGCCATCTGCGAGGACCTGTGGCAGGACGGCGGCCCGGTCGCCGCCGTGGCCGAGTCAGGTGCCGGACTCC
>CALQEM020000296.1:0-4008 GCA_943329595.2 Bifidobacterium breve | reverse complement strand
CGGGGGTCGAGCCCCAGAACCGACACGGTTCCGGAGTCGGCGGTTTGGTAGCCCTCGCAGATCTCCAGCGTCGTGGTCTTGCCCGCCCCATTGGGCCCCAGAACTGCCGTGATGGCGCCGCGTGGGGCGAGGAACGACAGCCCGTCGAGGGCACGTACGCCACCGAATGACCGCGTGAGGCCGACCACCTCGACCGCGGGCCCCACGGACCTAGCCCCCCCGCTGCCGGGATCGGAGGTGTTGCTGGGCTTCGAGGTCCCCGACTGCTCGGTCACATCACGATCCTAGGTGCGGTCCCCCCGCATGCGCGCCCACGCCGCCCAGCCACCCCACCCGTTCTGTGGTGCGATCCGACATCAACCGGTGTCGGATCGCTCCACAGAACGTGCCCGATCACACCACAGAACAGTGCGGGGGTCACCCCCGCACCCGCTTGCATCACCCCGCGTTTGCGTGTCAGGCGAAATACGCAACAATGAGGTTGTGAAATCATTGGAAACAGGGTCGACCAGGGTCGCCCGGTCACTCCTCGAGGAGGGGCCTGCCACGGCGTCCGAGCTCGGGCGCCGTCTGAGGCTCACCCCCGCGATGGTCCGCCGGCACCTCGACTCCCTCGTCGGCGAAGGATTCGCCAGCCCTAGCGACCGCGCTCCCTACGGCCCGGTGTCACGCCCCGGTCGCGGCAGGCCCGCCAAGGTGTACTCACTCACCTCCAGCGGGCGCGACGCGTTCGACCAGGCCTATGACGACGTCGCCCTCGGCGCACTGCGATTTCTCGCCGAGCGACACGGCCCCGACGCAGTGCTCGAGTTTGCCCGCCATCGGGCAGCCGACCTCGAGCGTCGGTACACCCCACGTATGGCGGGAATCACCGATTCTGATTCCCGCGTGGCGGTGCTCGCCGAAGCTCTGACTGACGACGGCTTTGCGGCCACCATCACGCGATCGTCCACCGATACCGCCGACCAGCTCTGCCAGCACCACTGCCCTGTGGCCCACGTCGCCGAGGAGTTCCCGCAGTTTTGCGAGGCCGAAACCGAGGCCATTGGTCGACTGCTCGGCAGCCACGTCACCCGCCTGGCCACCATCGGCCACGGCGACGGAGTCTGCACCACGCTTGTTCCCCGCACCGCGCTCGTAGCCCGCACCACACCCTCCGCTGGAAGGACCGCATCATGACTGACCTCGCCCACCCCGACATCGACGGCATCGGAACCTACGAGTTCGGCTGGTCCGACACCGACGTGGCGGGCGCCAACGCGCGCCGCGGCATTAACGAGGAGGTCGTGCGCGACATCAGCGCGAAGAAGAACGAGCCCGAGTGGATGCTCGATATGCGCCTCAAGGGCCTGCGCCTGTTCGGCAAGAAGCCGATGCCGAACTGGGGCTCTGACCTTGGTGGCATCGACTTCGACAACATCAAGTACTTCGTGCGCTCCACCGAGAAGCAGGCGGCCTCGTGGGACGACCTTCCCGACGACATTAAGAACACCTACGACCGACTCGGAATCCCTGAGGCCGAGAAGCAGCGTCTGGTGTCAGGAGTCGCCGCTCAGTATGAATCCGAGGTTGTCTACCACGCCATCCGTGAAGACCTCGCCGAGCAGGGTGTGCTGTTCCTCGATACCGACTCAGGCCTCCGCGAGCACGAGGATCTTTTCCGCGAGTATTTCGGCTCGGTGATCCCGGTCGGCGACAACAAGTTCGCGGCGCTCAACACGGCTGTGTGGTCGGGTGGCTCGTTCATCTACGTGCCCAAGGGGGTCAAGGTCGACATCCCCCTGCAGGCCTACTTCCGCATCAACACCGAAAATATGGGCCAGTTCGAGCGCACTCTCATCCTCGTCGACGAAGGTGCCTACGTGCACTACGTCGAGGGCTGCACCGCGCCGATCTACTCCAGTGACTCGCTGCACTCGGCCGTGGTTGAAATCGTGGTGAAGAAGGGTGCGCGCTGCCGCTACACCACCATCCAGAACTGGTCGAACAACGTCTACAACCTGGTCACCAAGCGTGCCATCGCCCAGGAGGGCGCCACCATGGAGTGGATCGATGGCAACATCGGCTCCAAGGTCACCATGAAGTACCCGGCTGTGTGGCTGATGGGCCCCCACGCCACGGGTGAGACCCTCTCGATCGCTTTCGCGGGCGAGGGCCAGCACCAGGATGCCGGCGCCAAGATGGTGCACGCCGCTCCGTTCACCTCGTCAACCATCGTGTCGAAGTCGGTGGCCCGCGGCGGTGGCCGCACCTCGTACCGCGGCCTCGTGCAGATTCTCGAGGGAAGTCACGGCTCACGCAGCACCGTGAAGTGCGACGCCCTGCTTATCGACGACATCAGCCGGTCAGACACCTACCCCTACGTCGACGTGCGCGAAGACGACGTTTCCATGGGTCACGAGGCCACGGTCTCGAAGGTCAGCGCCGACCAACTGTTCTACCTGATGTCGCGCGGAATGACCGAGGACGAGGCGATGGCCATGATCGTGCGCGGCTTTGTCGAGCCCATCGCGCGCGAGCTGCCCATGGAGTACGCGCTCGAGCTCAACCGCCTCATCGAGCTGCAAATGGAAGGGGCGGTCGGCTGACATGACCGTCGTCGCCGAAAATCGCACTATTTCCGACGCGCCCCCCACGGGGCGCGAGGAGGCATGGAGGTTCACCCCTCTGAGCCGCTTGCGTGGCTTGCACCTCTCGGTCGACGGAGCCGATCAGGCGTCCATCAACATCGTGGCCTCACCCGAGGCCAGGGTCGAGTCGGTGGCCACTCACACCCTCGATGCCCCGTCGGGGCCCGTCGAATACCAGTGTCGGCTGGTCCTCGAGGCAGCGCCCTTAAGCTCACTGCTAATACTCCCGCGCAACTCGGTCGGATCGGTCCCGTCGGTCATCACCATCACCGGCACGGGCACCGAACTCCCCACCGTGGGCAACCTCGTGATTCGCGCCGAACAGGGCTCGACCGGGGTTGTGGTGATCGAGCACGTCGGATCCACCAGCTACGTGGGCAACGTAGAGATTGAGGTGGGCGACGGCGCCGACCTGACCGTGATCTCGATTCAGTCGTGGGCCGACGACACCGTGCACCTGGGCCGGCAGCACGCGCAGCTCGGCCGCGACTCACGGTTCAGGTCACTGGTAGCCACGCTGGGTGGAGATGTTGTGCGCGTGGTGCCCACGGTGTCGTACTCCGCGCCCGGGGGAGACGCCGAACTGCTCGGCGTGTTCTTTGCCGAACGGGGCCAGCACGTCGAACACAGACTGCAGGTCGACCACAGCGAGCCCCACTGCCGCAGCAACGTGGTGTACAAGGGCGCCCTTCAGGACGACGGCACGCACTCGGTGTGGATCGGCGACGTGCTCATCCGAGCCGAAGCAGTCGGCACCCAGACGTACGAGATCAACCGCAACCTGCTGCTCACCACCGGCGCCCGCGCTGACTCGGTTCCCAACCTTGAAATCGAGACGGGCAACGTCACCGGAGCAGGCCACGCCAGTGCCACCGGCCGCTTCGATGACGAGCAGTTGTTCTACCTACGATCGCGCGGAATCGACGCCGACAGCGCGCGACGACTCGTGGTGCACGGATTCTTTGCCGAGATCGTCGGACGAATCCCCACCGAAGGAGTCGGCGCCCGCATCATGGCTGCCATCGAGCGCAAGCTCGCCGGTGGCGACGACGCCCGCACCCCAGACCGAGAAGGAGGAGAGCAGTAATGGAAGGCTTCCAGCCCGCCGCCCGGCTCGGCGACATCGCCGAGGGCACGGCCTACCGGGTGGTCCTCGACGGCGTTGAGGTTGCCATCGTGCGTGCCGAGGGCGAGGTCTTCGCTGTCAACGACATCTGTTCGCACGCCGACGTCTCACTGTCGGAGGGCGAGGTCGACGGCTGCACCCTTGAGTGCTGGCTGCACGGCTCGCGATTTGATCTGCGCACCGGCGAGCCCACCGGTCTCCCGGCCATCAAACCCATTCCCGTCTATGCCGTCGTCCTCGAGGGCGAGGGCG
>CALQEM020000295.1:0-4026 GCA_943329595.2 Bifidobacterium breve | reverse complement strand
GCCATGGTGCTGGCGGCCGTCGGCTGCGACGAGAACGACATCGCCGACGAGTACGCGGCCGGCTCGCACCTGGTCGACGCCGTGCTGGCACGCCTGCGGGGGATGCCGAGCTACGGGCCCGCCCTCGACAAGTTGCCCAAGGAGGCCAACCTCACGCCTCCCGAGTACATCCACCGCTTCTTCGCCGGGGTGCGCACGGCGTACGGCAGCCCGCGCGAGTACCTGATGCTGCACGGAGTCACCGAGGCCGAGCTGGTCGCGCTGAAGGAGAACCTGACCGAGCCCATCAGCTAGGGCCCGGGTTCTCCAGCGCTGGCCAACGAACAGACGCGTGTCCTCAGGCCAGGTAGTCGAGCAGCACTCGTCCCATGGGCAGGTTGAAGTCGCTGATCTGCCAGAAGGCGCCCAGCATGCGGGTCGGCCGAAACAGGTGCCACGGATCGGGCTCGCTGTCGGAGTGGATGGTGAGCGAGGCACGCCCCGCCCACAGCTTCGGGTTGCCGGCGGCATCGCGCTGCAGGGTCTTGGAAGACGCGAGCAGCACCAGCTCGTCGGCAGCCGGCGGCCGGCCCTCCTGCGACGGCGGCAGCAGCCGGTGGCTCAGCACCCCGTGACCACTGCGCTCGCCCGGGTCGGCCTGCCGCTCGGGAGTGAAGGTGGCGGTGAAGAGCGGCGTGCTGGCAGGGCGGCTCACCGTGAAGGCCAACTGCTCGCCGAGCGCGCCTCCCGAGCCAGCGCCGCCCCAGTCCCAGCGCATGAGCGCGAGCTTCTTGGGATAGCCCCACAGCTCGCGGCCGGCAGCCAGGGGCGCCTCGTTGTCGGTGAAGATGAGCGGGAGGAAGTAGTAGGGGTCATCGTTGTCGTCGCGCACCCGCACGATGACATACGTCTCGTGGAAGGGCCCGAAGGCACTCCACCGGTAGTTGCACACGCGAACCTCGCAGTAGGCCGCGCCCTCGGCCGTGGCGTCGACTCGCAGGCCCCTCGGAATCAGCGCGGACACCGCCGACGCGTCGGCCTCGAAGCAGATGCTCACCTGCTCGGCATCGCGGAACTCGTACGGCGGAGGGGGATAGAGGCTCGCCCCTAGGGGCATCGAGAAGCCCGCGCCCCTCAGGTCGTAGGCCACCTCAGCCCTCGTCGAAGTAGCCCTCGGCGACGTAGTCCTTGACCACGGTGCCGAGGGGCAGGCTGAAGTCGGCGGTGGTCCAGTACGCGCCGAGCACCTTCGTCGGCGCGAGCAGGTGCCACGGATCGATCTCGCTCGTCGACGGCATCGTCACCGATCCGCGGCCGGCCCAGAACTCCGGGCGATCGTCAGCGCCCTTGTACAGCGCGCCGTTGACGTCGAGCCGCACCAACTCCGACGCCGCGGGCTTGCGCC
Source organism: Bifidobacterium breve (assembly GCA_943329595.2). Lineage (GTDB taxonomy): Bacteria > Actinomycetota > Actinomycetes > S36-B12 > CAIYMF01 > CAIYMF01. The sequence continues at coordinate 2,642 of CALQEM020000295.1, read as the reverse complement.
CCTCCTCCGACGGGGGCAGGTGCCGGAAGCTGAGCACTGGCAGCCCTTCGCGGTCCGAGGGCTCGTACAGCCGCTCGGGAGCCATCGTGAGCGTCATGATGCGGTTGCCCGCGGGGCGCTCGACGGTGAATAGCAGCTGCTCGCCGCGGTTGCCACCGAGGCCGGCGCCGCCCCAGTCCCACCGCATCACGGCAAGCTTCTTGGCGAAGCCCCAGATCTCCCGGCCGGCGGCCAGCGGCACCTCGTTGTCGGTGAAGATCACCGGCTGGTACCAGTAACGCACTCCGTCGACGACGACGCGCACCATGACATACGCCTCGTGGAAGGGTCCAAACGTGGTCCACGGGTACCAGCACACCCAGGCCTCGCACACGGGCGGGTCGGAATCCGGAACGACCCCCGGCGGCAGGAGCTGCGCCACCTTCTCGGGATCGGCCTCGTACTGCACCCACGCTTGGTCGGCCCGACGGAACTCGTAGGGCGGCGACGCGTAGAGCGACGCGCCCAGCGGCATCGAGAATCCCGCGGGCATTCCGTTGGCACCCTTGTCGGCCATGAGTCTCTCCCTAGTGAGCGGTGTAGCCACCGTCGGTGGTGTAGCAGGAACCAGTGATGTTGCGCGCCTCATCTGAGCACAGGAAGCCCACGAGCGCCGTGACATCGTGCACCTCGGCGATCGCCCCCCGGGGGTACGAGGCCGCGAGGGCGGCCTCCTTCTGGGGAGTCATCTCCTCGGTGCCGAACTCAGTGCGCACATGCCCGGGCGCGACGAGGTTGACCGTGATCGACTCGGCGGCGCAGTCGATCGCAGCGCTGCGGGTGAGCCCGAGCACGGCGTGCTTGGTGGCGATGTAGGCCGCGGCGCGCGGGTAGGCAACCGTGCTGAGGATAGACCCGATCGTCACGATCGAGCCGCGGCCAGAAAGGCGCATGAGCCGCACCTCCTCGCGGAGGCAGTGCATCACTCCGGTGAGGTTCACGGCGATCATGCGCGACCACTCGTCGTCGTCGAGCTCGCTGACCGAGTGTCGCGCCACATTGATGCCGGCCGAGTTCACGGCGGCCCCCAGCGGTCCGAGCCGGCTCACGATCTCGTCGAAGGTGTCGCGCACCCCCGCCGATGACGTGACGTCGCACTGGAAGGCGTCGGCCGTGGCGCCGGTCGATCGAATGCTGTGTGCCACCCGCTCCGCCGACTCACCATCGACGTCGACCAGGGCCACCGCAAACCCGCGAGCCGCCAGGTCGGCCGCGCATCCGGCACCGATACCGCGCGCAGCGCCGGTGACCACAGCGGTCCGTCCCGAGCCCTGCGCCACCACTACACCCGCTCGAGAATGGTGGCGTTGGCCATGCCGCCGCTCTCGCACATGGTCCAGAGCCCGTAGCGCCCACTCGTCTGCTCGAGCCGGCCGACGAGGTTGGCCAGAAGCCGTCCACCGGAGGCCCCCACGGGGTGGCCGAAGGCGATTGCCCCGCCCCAGGGGTTCACGATCTCGTCGGACACGGGGAACTCGCGCAGCCACGCGCCCACCACCGACGCGAAGGCCTCGTTGACCTCGACCGTCGACATGTCATCGATCGCCAGGCCCGCTCGCTCGAGCACCCGACGGGTGGCCGGGATGACCCCGGTGAGCATCATGATCGGGTCGTCGCCAACGGCGCTGGTGGCCACCACCCGCGCGCGCGGGGTGAGATTCAGGGCCTTCAGGGCGTACTCGCTCACCACGAGGCTGGCGGCCGCGCCGTCGGTGAGCTGGGAGGAGTTGCCCGCGGTGACCCGCCAGGCGATCTCGGGAAAGCGCTCGGAGAAGTCATCGCGCTGGAAGCTGGCCTTGAGGGCGGCCAGGCCCTCGGCCGTCGTCGAGTCGCGGATGCCCTCGTCGACGGACACCAGCCCATGAGGGGTGCTGACCGGCAGGATGTCGCGCGACATCACCCCGCCGTCGCGGGCCTCGACGGCCCGCGCGTGCGAGGCGGCCGACAAGGCGTCGAGCTCCTCGCGCGACAGGTCGTACCGGGCGGCGATCAGCTCGGCCGAGATGCCCTGGCCAACGAGCCCATCAGGCCTGCTGGTGCGGAACATCGGTCCCAGCTCGTCGCGCCCCATGCGGTTGAGCTTCATCGGGATGAGACTCATCATCTCGACCCCGCCAACGGCGACGACGTCCATCTGGCCGGAGGCCACGGTTGCCGCGGCGAAGTGCACCGCCTGCTGGAAGGAGCCACACTTGCGGTCGAGGGTGACCGCGGGCACCGAGTCGGGCCACCCGGCCGCCAGCACGGCGTGCCGGCCGATGTTGCCGGCCTGCTCGCCCACCTGCTGCACGCAGCCGGTGATCACATCCTCGACGACCGCAGGGTCGATGCCCGTGCGCTCGACGAGACCATTGAGCACCGAGGCCAGAAGGTCGACGGGGTGCATGCCCGCCAGTGCGCCCGACTCGCGGCCGCGACCGAAGGGGGTGCGCACCACATCGACGATGTAGGCGTCCATCGGGGGCCGCGACTCGACGCTCATGCGGTCACTGGCTCCCCACGCCGCTGAGCCGTTCGATCTCCTGCTCGCGCACGGTGCGACGCAGGATCTTGCCGGCCGGGCTCTTGGGCAGCTCCGGCCAGATCACCACGCTGCGCGGCTT
>CALQEM020000294.1:0-4052 GCA_943329595.2 Bifidobacterium breve | reverse complement strand
CGCCGTGAAGAGGCTGCGGGCGACCCTGCTGCTGTCGGCCGAGGAGAAGCGCCATGGGGATCGGAACATCCTCGGCCTCTACGTGCTCATCAACGGGGCGATCGCCATCGGCTCCCTTGCCGCTCTCGCGGCGATCACGCACCAGGCGTTCGTGTTCCCGTCGCTGGGGCCCACGGCCTTCATCCTGTTCTTCTCGGCGATGAGCGTGCCGGCAGCGCCGCGCAACGTGTTCCTCGGACACCTGGTCGGTGTGCTGGCAGGGGCCTTGGCGCTGGCGATCTTCGGGCTCACCACCGCGCCCCCTGACCTCGACCTCGTGACGTGGCCGCGCGCGGGCGCGCTCACGCTGGCCATGTGCCTCACGGGGGCTCTGCTGATCTGGTTGGGCATTCCGCACGCCCCCGCCACCGCGACCACGCTCATCGTGGCCTTCGGGCTGCTGCACACGGTGCCTCAACTGCTGGTGCTCATGCTGGGCGTCGTGCTGCTGCTCGTCCAGGCGCTGGTGATCAACCGACTCGCCGGGGTGCCGCACCCGCTGTGGAAGCCTGTGGGGTCGTCGCCGCCGGGGTGATCACCACGCGTCGCGAACCTGATCGTCGACCCTGCCGTTCGTGACGAGCAGCCGACAGCCGGGCGTGGGGTCCGAGCCGTCGAGGGTGCCGACTCGGCCGCCGGCCTCGGTGACGATGAGGCCGGAGGCCGCCCAGTCCCACTCGTGGCACTCGGTGGCCTCAAGCATCGCCTCGGCTGCGCCGCGCGCCACCAGCAGGTGGGCCCAGGCGTCGGAGATCCCGCGACTGCCGCGTGCCGCCGACACCAGGCGGCCGAGGCGGTCGAGGGTTCCGGCGGTGACGAACTCCTCGACCGACGAGTGCAGCACGAAGGAGTCGCCCAGCGAGTCGACGTCCGACACCTGCAGCCGTCGGCCACCCATCCACGCGCCCTCCCCCCGTCGCGCGCTGGCTCGCTCGCCGATGGCGGGAGCGTCGGCGACGGCCACGAACACGCCCGACTCGTCACGAAGCCCGATGAGGGTCGTCCACAGCGGAATGCCCTCGGCGAACATGCGGGTTCCGTCGATGGGGTCGACCACCCACACGCGACCGCTGGCTCCCGCGACGAGTCCCTGCTCCTCGCCCAGCACGCCATCGTCGGGGCGGTGCTCGCGGACCGCCGCCCTGATCGCAGACTCGGCCGCGCCGTCGAGCTCGGTGACCGGGGTGCTGTCAGCCTTGCGAACCACCGACATCCGGCGCCCGAAGGCCTTCATGGTCACTCCTGCGGCGATGTCGGCAAGGTGCAGGGCCAGGTCAAGGTCGGCGCTGGGAGTCATCGTCACGTCTGGAGGCTAGCGTTGTCTGCGCCCGCTGCCGGTCTGATTCACTGGCGGTATGACCAGTCGCCTGACGTCAGCCCTCGTGGCCGTTGCCGTGCTCGTGCCGGGTGCCGCCCTGGCGGGAGGGGTCGCTCCGAGCGCCGCCGCGGAGTCGCCGAAGGTGCGGGTGGCCGCTGCAGTGACGCTCGCTGCCAAGGCCCCGAGGGTGCATTGGAACATCGTCACCAAGGACAAGGTCTTCTTCATCACGATTGACGACGGCTGGTCGCACCAGGGACCCGCACTGAGGTGGGTGCGCACCAGCAAGACCCCTGTCACGTCGTTCGTCACCAACCAGGCCATCCAGGGCGACCCCGGCTTCTTCCGCCAGTTCTCCGCCTTCGACTCGGTGCAGAACCACACGATGACGCACCGGGCCCTCACCGGGCTGTCGGACTCGCAGCGGCGCTACGAGATCTGCGGGCCGCAGGGTCGATATGGCAAGGACTTCGGGAAGCGTCCCTGGATGCTGCGGCCTCCCTATGGCGCGGGGTACATGCCCAAGCGCAGCAGCACGCCCCTGATTGAGAGCGTCGCCGCCTCGTGTGGCATCACCGACATCCTGCTGTGGAATGTGACCGTGTCGCAGGGAGGCTCGATCAGCTTCGGCTCGTCGAGTCACTATCGGCCGGGCGACGTCGTGCTGCTGCACTTCAACGGTGACCTCAGGGCGAACCTGCGCAAGCTCGTGCGGCTCTATGCCGAGCACGGGCTCAAGCCCGCTCCCCTCTCGCGCTATCTGCCTCCGCCGGCTCGCTGATCCTGATTGAATGCGGGCATCAGTGCTGCCGAAGGGACCCCCATGACCACGATCGCCCTCACCACCGGAGCCACGCTGTCGTACACCGACACCGGTGCCGGCCGACCGCTCATCCTGCTGCACGGCGTGTGCATGTCGAATCGGTTCTTCGAGAGGAACGTCGAGGCGCTGTCGGTCGACCATCGTGTGATCGCGCCTGACTTCCGCGGCCATGGAGCCTCGCCCTCGGTCGAGGGTGGGCACACCGTCGACCAGTACGCGCGCGACGTTCGCGCCCTCGTGGAGGAGCTCGACCTGCGCGACGCGGTGATGGTGGGGTGGTCGATGGGCAGCATGGTGGTGTGGGACTACCTGTCGCAGTTCGGCGAGGACCCTCGCCTCGCCGGCGTGGTGATCGTGTCGCAGGGGCCGTCGGACCTCACCCAGGACGGTTGGCCCAACGGCATCGCCGACCTGCCCACCCTGCACGAGTACGTACGTCTGGCCCAGGCCGACTTCGACGGGTTCTTCGAGGAGTTCGTCCCGCTGATGTTCAAGGATGAGCTCCCACCCGAGCAGGTGCGCGCCTTCGTCGACGCCATCGGCGGGGTCGGCGCCAACGCCGGCTCGCTGATCCTGCTCGACCAGACGCTGCGCGACTACCGGGCGCTCGTCCCCACCCTCACGGTGCCGCACCTGCTGGCGTGGGGCCGTGACGAGAAGGTGGTGCCGCTCGCGTCGTCCGACTGGCTGCTCGACAACCTCCCCAACGCGACCCGGGTGATCTTCGAGCAGTCGGGGCACTGCCCCATGTGGGAGGAGCCTGAGGCGTTCAACGCGACGCTCACCCGCTGGGCAGCCCAGTTGGTCTGACGCCGCCGTTCTCGGGCCCCGAAACTTGAATACACTGACCGGGTGGATGTCGTGCCGGTGATGCGTCCGCGACTGCCCGTGAGTGACCAGGTGGTGGGATACCTCCGAGGAATGGATGCCAGTCGCGTCTACTCCAACTTCGGTCCCCTGTCGGTCGAGCTCGAACGGCGGTACGCGGAGAGGTTCAACGTGCCCGCCTCGCGCGTCGCCACCTGCAGCAGCGCCACGCTCGGCCTTCAGGGAGCGGTTCAGGGACTCCCTTCCGGCAGGGTGCACTGCCCCACCTTCACGTTCGCCGCCACCCCGATGGCCATCGTCAACGCTGGCCGAGAGGTGGTGTTTCACGATGTCCGTGCCGACGACTGGCAGCTGGTCGACATCAACCCCCAGGGTGACGATGCCGTGATGCCCGTGCTGCCGTTCGGCGCAGAGATCGAGGTGGGCAGGTGGTCGGCCTGGGAGCACTGCGTGGTCGACGCCGCCGCCTCGGGCGGGGCGTCACACCGCGACCTGTCGTGGCTTCCGGCCGGCTGGTCGGTCGCCCTGTCGCTGCACGCGACCAAGGTGCTCGGAATCGGTGAGGGCGGAGTCGTCATCTTCGGCAGCGACGATGCGGCCGAGCGCTTTCGCTCGTTCACCAGCCTCGGCTTCGTCGACCGTCGAGCGTCCGACATCCGCGGGACCAACGCCAAGCTGCCCGAGCCCAGTGCCGCCTACGCCCTGGCCGCACTTGACCTCTGGGAGGTCGAGGAGTTGGAGTGGCGAGCGGCGAGGGCGCTCACCTGTGCGGCCGAGAGGTCGCTCGGGCTCTCAGCGGCATGCTCGGACAACCCGGGCGTTTCCCCCTACTGGCTGGTCCGGTTCGCCGATGACGACACGCTGCGCCGCGCCGAGGCGTCGCTGGCGCGCGCCGGGATCGAGTCGCGACGTTGGTGGCCGGAGAGCTGCGATCGCATGGGCGCATTTTCCGACATCGCCCGAGTAGGCGCGTTTCCCGTGACAGAATCCCTTGCGGGAACCGTGCTTGGACTTCCCTTCTTCCGAGACATCACTTCGGGCGAT
>CALQEM020000293.1:0-4085 GCA_943329595.2 Bifidobacterium breve | reverse complement strand
GGCGTCCACGACCTCAAGGGCGCGCTCGCCGTGGCGGAGAAGGTACGGCGGGCGACACTGCCACCCATCGATGCCAGCCATGGCATTGAGGTCAGTGCCACCATGAGCATCGGCGTCGTGTTGGCCAGGCCCGGAGAGTCAACCGACGAGATGGTCAACAGGGCCGACAGGGCCATGTACGCGGCAAAGGCTGCCGGGCGCGACCAGATCATCACCGCCCTGTAGCTCACCGAGCTAACGACTTCGAGGGGTCAGTCAGCCGCCGCGGCTGAGGCCAACTCGCCCTCGTCCTCGCCCACGGCCCCCGGCCCCGGTGGCGGCGCTTGCGAACCTGCGCCGTGGACCGAGTGCCAGATGATCTGGTCGAGCGTCGCCTGCCCCACCTGATCGGGGACACCCAGCGCCAACGAGGTCGACCACTCGGCATCCGGCGACGACGCCGTGTTGAAGTCGAGCACGTTGACCGTCACCGGCAACCCATCGATCGGAGCGGAGTTCACCGCCGTCGGCGCGAACACGTCGTACATCGGAACGGCGAGGGCGTCGCCGAGAGCGAGCGACGAGAGCCCGGTGAGCAGCTCCACCGATCGCACCACCGACAGCAGGTCGTAGCGCGTGTGCACCACCGTGCCCTGCTTCGCGTACGGACTGACCACCGCCACTGGAATGCGGTGCGCGTTCACGTGATCGGCACCGTCCTGCGAGTCGTCCTCCACGATGAACACTGCCGACGACGACCAGATCGCCGAGTGCGAGATGGTGTCGAGGAGCTGACCGAGCGCCAGGTCGCTGTCGGCGACCATCGCGGTCGGCGTCGGAAAGCCCGGCTGCGTTCCGCGCGTGTGGTCGCTGGTCAGCGTGAGGTAGCTCAGCGCGGGCACCGAGTTCGACGCGAGCTGCTGGGCGAATCGCTGCCTGAAGCAGTCGACGCGTGAGAACGATCCGGCAGGCGCCCCGGTGGGCAGGCTCGAGTCGAACACGAGACTGCTCGCCGCGTTCTGCGCATTGCCGATCGACATGTCCGAGGGGTAGCAGCCGCCGAAGGGTGGTCCGAGGTCGGAGTTCGCCTCGACGGCCTTGATCTGCGCGGCCATGGCCGGAGTGCGGTCGCGGTCAGGAACGGAGCTGTAGCCGCCGATGAACCCCTCGCCGTAGTTGAAGTAGCTGATCGACTGCTTCTCCGCCTGGTTGAACAGGAAGCCGTTGCCCGGCCAGGTCACCGCGAACGCGCCGAAGTCGTTGGGTCGCCCGCGGCCGGCGTACTGCTGCACCCAGTTGCGCGACACGTAGTCGGGAACACTCGCCGACGCGGTCAGATAGTGGCCCTGTACCGACGCCTCCGAGTTGGCGTAGGTGTTGTCCAGCAGCGGGAAGCGGGCGACGAGCGAGTGCAGGTTGGGCGTCACCCCCGACCCGAACACGGTGAGCTTCGGATCGCCGTTGCCCGCCGCCACATCACCCAGCAGCTGGTCGTAGCTGCGGTTCTCGCGCACGACGAAGAACACGTGCTTGATAGGCCCGTCGGCCCGCAGCACGGTGTCGGCGGGCGCGGCCATTGAGTTGGTCGGAACCAGCTGGGCCGCGGCGTCGGGCGTCATCGTCGCCAACTCGGCATCGGTGGGCACGGGGAGGTACCCGGCCCGGCCCGTCACCATCTGGCCGCCGTACTGGAAGCCGCTGAACACGTCGGTCGTGGGCGCGACCGATGTGAACGCCCAGAAGATCGGGTCGTTCGGCAGCACGGGATTCGTGCCCTGCGGGTTGGCCCCGATGCCCATGCCCTCGGCCGCCACGTACAGCACCCGGGCCGGGACCGATCCGTTCGCCGCCGACGTGACGACCGCCTGCGGCTGCGCCGCCGTGGGAATGCGACCGATCACGGTCCAATCGGCGGGCTGCGCCTTGGCACCGCCAACGGCGATCACCGACAACTCGTCGGCCCCGGACTCAGCCACCATCAGACGCGACTCGTCAGCGGTGAGCGCGAGCGAGACAGGCATCGTGCCGAGGCCCTCAGGCCTTCCCACAGAGATCGTGCGCTCGACCTTCAACTCCTTGAGGTCAACCACCACCACCTGGTCGCTGGCCGACAAGGCGACGTACGCCCTCGCCCCGGCGCGATCGATCACCACGCCCTGCGGGTGGCTCAGCGGAGGACCCACCGCGACGTCGGCGACCTTGGTGCCCTTCGCGAGGTCGAGCACCGACAGCGTCCCCGCTGCCTCATTGGTCACCACGCCGATCGCACCGTCGGACGTCACCGCAGCGCCGAAGGGGTAGTCGTCCGTGGCCACATAACGCACGGCCGATGAGTCGTTGAGGTCGACGATCGCCGCGCTGGCAGCCATGTTCAGAGGGACGAGCAGCCGCGACCCATCGGCCGACACCGCCAGCCTCTGTGGCCACGCCAGCGGCGACGCTGTGGTTCCCGCGCGCGGCGGCGGGTAGGCCTGCACGGGAGGCGCATCGGCTGGCTTCGGCACCCCGATCATCCGGTCGAGCGCTGCCTCGCCGCACGTGTCTGTCCAGCGGTAGACGAACACCACGTCGCCCTTCACCCCCGGCAGCCCGTTCTTCGAGGGCTGCCAGCGCGAGTTCGGAAGGCCCGCCACGTAGGCGAGGTGATGCGTGGAGTCGATTGCGACACCGCCGGACGCGCCAGGAATGTCGATCGTCTGGCACACCGTGCCGGTCGTGGTGTCGACGATGCGCACGTCGTTCGAGCTGAGTCCGGCCGAGATGGTCCACAGCCACCGACCGTCGTCGCTCACCGCCGCGCCCGTGGAGTAGTTGCCCAGCGCGACCTGCGTTCCGGCCGGAGTGAGCTGGCGGCCGTTGGGCTGCAGCGCGGTGGTCACCCCCGGCGCCGGCGCACCCGAGGGGCTCGGATAGCTCGTGGGACTGTCGGTGGATCCGCCTGAACATCCGGCAAGTCCCACCAGCACAATCACTGCGAGTCCGGACATGGCCGCGCGACGTGCGTTCGCATTCATCGGAGTGACACTCCTCGCCGGGCAGTCCTCGAGTGGGCCGCTGTTCCGAATCTACGCGCGCAGTGGTCGCGCCGAATCGGCCAAAGGTCACGTCCGCGCCCACACGCGACAGCCCTACCAGTAGCCGACATAGACCCGGGTCCAGAGCGGGGTGTGGTCGTACAGCCAGCGGGCCCCGCTCCAGCTGCGCAGGTTGACGCAGCCGTGGCTCGCCCCCGCGTACCCCACCTGGGCGAAGTTCGCGGAGTAGTGGATGGCCTGCCCGCCGGAGAAGAACAAGCTGAACGGCATCGACGAGCCGTAGGCGCTCGACCAGTGCCAGCGGTGCTTCCAGTACACGAAGAACGTCCCATTGTGCGTCGGCTGGCTCTGCCGCCCGAGCCGCACCGCGTAGCCGCGCACGGGTGCCCCGTACCTCATGTACGTGAGCCACCGCGTGCGCTTGTTGATGCAGATGGTCCGATCGCCCCGCCGGCACGACCACGGCACGTGCACCGCCACGGTGGCGGCCGTCGACTCGGGGGCCAGCGCCCGCTGCGTGGCCACGGCCACATTGGTCGTCGCGTGCGAGAAGGCCAGGGCGGGCATCGGGCCAATGCCAACGGTGAGCGCCGCGACTGCGGCGACGGCGAACAGCAGATGACGGAGCATGGCTCCCCCTGACGATTGAACGAGAACCCCTCAGTTCAATCCTGCGCCGTCACCCTCGACTCGTCGTTCAGCCATAGGGCCGTGGGGGCGTCACCCGGTGGGGCGAAGCCATGCGTTGTGACGTCGAGAGGGAGAGCCCCGCGACCCTAGGCAGGCGTCAGCGCGAGCCGATCGGCCACGACCGCCAGCGCGGCCAACTGCTCGTCGGGGGTGCCGGAGACCGGGTGCAGCAGCACCTGATCGGCTCCGTTGCGCAGGTGTGCCGCAACCCGCGACTCGACCTCGTCGACAGACCCCCAGGCGACGAGGGAGTCGACCAGGTGGTCTGACCCGCCGTCGGCCAGGTCTGCCTCGCTGAACCCCTGGGCCAGCAGCGACCCCTGGTAGTTGGGCTGCCCGAGGTACCACGAGAGGTGCTCGCGGGCCAGCCCCCGCGCCTCG
>CALQEM020000292.1:0-4088 GCA_943329595.2 Bifidobacterium breve | reverse complement strand
TCACCGGCCGGGTGCGGGCGCAGGTGACGGGCGGCGACGACGCGTCGCAGACCATCTGCAGCGAGTACTTCGACGACGGCACGACGAAGTCGACCAGCGCCTACGACACCGCCGACAACCTGCTCGAGCACGTCACCACCGACCCTGCGGTGGGCGGCGACCCGCTGGTGTCGTCGGTGACTGTCGAGCACGGCCCGGCTGCCCCGGTGAGCCCGAACACTCAGGTCACCTCCACCACCACGGTCGACCTGCAGGGCCGGGTCGTGGAGTCGACCGACGCCGCGGGCGCGGTGACCACCACCACCTTCGACGTGCTCGGCAGAGTGCTCACGCGCACGATCACCCCGCCGGCAGGGTCCGGAGCGTCGCCACTGGTGACGGCGTACTCCTACCGGCCACTCGACGCGCGGCTCGACAGCATCTCGGTCAACGGCGTGCGGGCTGCGTCGGTCGCCTACGACGGTGGCAGCGGACGCGTGGCCCGCGTCACCTACCCCGATGGTGTGTCCGCCGGGTACGCGTACCTCCCCAACGGCGCGCTGGGCACTGTGTCTGTGCGCACCGGCGACCCTGCGCTCGGAACCGTCGTGGAGACGCGCGCGCAGTCGGGCTACGGCCGAGTGGAGTCGGCGCGGGTCACCTCGAGCGTGGCCAACGCCTACGCGGAGTCGCGGGGCTACCAGTACGACTCCGCCGGCCGCCTCGCGACCGCGGTGGTCGCGATCTCCGGTGGCGCGGCCCCGTCAGCGGGTGCCACGTTCGGCTACACGTACGCCGCGACGCAGAACGCGTCGTGCCCGACCGGCTACGCCGGTGCTGGCAAGGACGGGCTGCGCACGGGCGGGCGGGTCAACGGCACGGCGTACGTGGTGTGCCACGACGCGACGGGCCGGCTGGCGTCGACCACCAGTCCGCTGCTCACCGGGGGTGGCGACCCCGCCACCGCCACCTTCGACGGCCTCGGCCGGATGCTCACCCTCGGCGGCGAGCGGCCGCTGGCGCTCACGTGGGGCGTTGACGGGCAGGTCGTCGTGGTCGACGAGTCCGACGTGGGCGGTGCCAACCGGATCACCACCACGCTCGACGCGTACGCCGGGTCAGTGCTCGACAAGACCACGGCGAGCGACGCCGGCACCACCACCACCCGCTACGCCGGGCCGTTCCGGGTCACGGTGGCCGGAGGCGTGGTGACGGGCACCGAGTCGGTGCAGTACGGCCTTCCCGGCGGAGCGACGGTGACGCAGGAGGCGGGCCAGCAGGCGGTGCTCGCGATCCCCGGAGCCGATGGCTCGGCGCTGGTGCAGGTGCCGGTGCCGGCCCTCGGAGGCGGCACTGCCGCCGTCGCCCGCGTGGCCGACCGGTTCGGGCCCTACGGCGAGCCCCTCGCGGCCATCGCCACCGACACCGCCACCAGCACGCCCGCCTACTCGTGGCGGGCCGCCCAGCGGCGCGAGACCCTGGCGGGCACCAGCAGCATCACCCTGCTGCCCGCGCGTGCCTACGCACCACTGCTCGGGGAGTTCCTCTCGCCCGACCCGGTGCTCGACGGCGCGAACAACGCCTACGCGTACACCAATGGCGACCCGGTCAACTCCAGCGACCCCAGCGGCGGCGAGACCGAGGACAGCACCACGACCCTCCTGCTCAGCGCCGCCAGCGCCGCCGGGGGCCTGCTCGCCCTCGCCGGCGGGTTCGCCTACGCGCGTCTCGCCCTGTCATCGAAGGGAGCGTTTCGCGCCGGGCGGTACATCGTGCCCTACGCGAGCATCCCCGGTGCGGCCGTCGCGCTGGCGGCGTCGGCGGGGGCCGGCTACGCCGCCTACGCCGCCGCCAAGAGCCAGCAGACCGACGAGGCGGTGTCCATCGCGGCTGCGGTGGGCACCAGCCTGGCGTCGGTCGGCCTGGCCTACCTCGGGGGGAAGTGGGGGATGAAGCGACTCCAGAAGGCGTATCGCGCGAAGCAGATGTCAGTCGGGCGTGGGCCCGCGCCGGTGGGCCGCGAGTCGGGGGCAAGCGTCAGACCCCAGTCGACCAGTAGCGAGCGCAGCTTTGGGAGCGTCACCCTCGACGACGGTCTGCAGGCGTTTGAGAGAGGCGAGCCCGTCGCCGCGGATGTGCTCGAACGGCTGAAGAACCTCGAGCGCATTCCGATGGTCTCGTCGAACCCCTTGGCCGACTAGACCTCGACGTCGGCCTGACGCATCCAGCGCCGCGCCGACTACTCCTCGAATCTTCCACCGGGCACGTTCAGTGGTGCTAGCACTGATAGATCACCTCGTTGGTGGTGAGCCGGTGATTGGCACAGAAGCTTGCCCCGAAGCCGTCGATCGTGTACCTGAACGGGCTGATGTCGCCCTTCCCCAATTTCCATTTGCCATGGGGAAGTTGAGTGATGTTCGCCCGGAGACCATACCTACTCCCTCCGGGTTCCAAGGTCCAGGTCTGGGTCGTCTGGTCCAACTGGTCGGTGAGTGAGTGGGTGGCAATGTTGTCGTCCTGGTAGATGGCGTGAGCTCCGCCGTCTGATGAGCGCGCTTTAATCACGCTTGTCTGGGTTCCAAAGAATCGGTCGCCCTTCCCTGTATCGCACCCCACTAGCTCCTCGGCGCTGCTGTCGTAGGTATGTGATGAGGCGTAGTTGCGCACGGGGATGCAGACCGTGATCTCAAGTATCAGGTCGGTGGGCCGCCCGGCGACCGGAGCGGGAGCCCACGTGTTCGTGCACTTGACCGAGTCGGCTGGGTATTCGGTGAAGTTGGCTGTGTCGAGTTTCCATGACACCGAGTTACGGGGGTACGCCCAAAACCAAGTTGACGGCCTCGTTGTTGTGCTGCCATCAGCGTTCGCCATGACCGAAGGGGAACCGTAGCCCTTCCATCCACGCGTGGGGTCCTTGGGCTCCACTGTGATGTTCGTGCAACTCGGAACCTCAGTCACCACTCCGGTCCGTTGATCTTTCACCCTGAGCAGGAACGGCCCGTCGTTCGTGATCGTGATCTGTGAGCCGCCTCGTCCCTTCGAAGTCGCCCCCGCCAAGCCATCGGTCGACGTCGACCGGTTGGCGACGGTCCACGCTCCGAGTCCCGCGATCAGCGCGAGCACGAGCACCCCCGCAATCAAGGCGTAGCGCTTGGATGTGCGACTCATGATCCCCTCCTTCGTTACGCCATCGGTGGCCGAGGATTGGCCACGGTGCATCATCGTCGTGCGGCCGAGGACACCTGCAACCCACCTTTCCAAACGGATAGACCGCACCCCAGCCCGTTCGCGTCTGGCCGCCGTACTGATCAGTTCTCAGTGCCGCACCTCCTCCCATTCCTCCCGGCACCTTTGGTCAATCGGTGACCGTCTCGGGGTTCTTTGGTCAATCGGTGCCCTGAGGACGCGGGAATCTCGGAAGAGTACGTCGTGATCGGCACCCGCGACATCCTCATAGGACCTGAGCTCTCGAGGCGGCTGGCTCTTGGAATCCTGGGTTCTGCGACCGTCGAGATCGACGCGGCGCACATGACGATCTGGGAACAGCCCGACGCGTGGGTTGCTGCCGTGAGTGGCTGGCTCGGAGGCTGAGAGCAGGCCTCGTGGCCCGCGTGCAGCCACCCGCCCAAGGATCGGCGCGGCCAGCACTTCGAGCGTTTCATCGAGCCTTTGGCGCGCGACTCGGCCTTCGGTACCGTCGGAATGCTGTCACCCTTCATCCGGATGATCGTCCCCGTGCCCGCCGGATGGGGTAGTTTCCAGTCGACAGAGTTGAGAGAGAGTCCCATGGGGAGAATGTGGAAGGTCTATCACGCCAGTGCCCAATGTGTGTGAACGAACCCCAGCATGCTCTCAAAGCGAGTATCGGCGCTCGAAGAGCTCAAGCGGTGGATCTGGCACCCTGTCCCGTGCGGATTCATGGTGACCAGGCGCGCCGCGCGCACCCTCGCGGCGACTGCAGAATTGCAGAACAGGGAGCTCCCCAAGCGCGGCTGGTACGAGTCAGGGCGATGGGTGACCATCCTGGTGGCGGCCTTGATCTTCGCAGGGCTGGCGAGCCCGAGTCATGCGCTGCCCGCAGTTTGCCCCTCGGTTGCCGCACTATCGGG
>CALQEM020000291.1:0-4136 GCA_943329595.2 Bifidobacterium breve | reverse complement strand
GCCATCATCCAGTCGATCGCTGCCGGTGCCCTGCTGGTGGTGGTGGTCAACGAGATGATCCCCATCGCGGTGCGCGGCGCCAGCCGGTGGGCTGGTGTGCTTGCCGCGTGCGGCTTCGTCTTCGCGGCGGGGATGACCTGGATGGCGGGCGGCTGACCCAGCCTCGTCTGGCGATTTGCCCCGCGTCGAGTGCGGCCCTGATCAGGTGGTTGCCGTAGCACCTCTGGAGGGTCAACCGATATCGGCCAGTCGACGATGGGGTGCCACATCGCCTGCTGAGTCCCTGCTGAGCAGCACCGCCCCCCTTTCGCCGAGACCTGCGCCACGACGCGAAATCCGGGCCCCAAGCGCGTCATTGCGCAGGTCTCGGCAGGACTGGGCGGGCGGGCGTGCGCCACCGGTGTAGCGACTCAGGCGCGCGGAACCACAGGCAGCAGCAGGTACGACGGGTGCTCGGCATTGTGATGCACGGTGTGAGTCACTTCGCGGGCGCTGGGCAGGTGGTAGAAGATCGTGTTCCACTCGCCTTCGAGCGAGTGGTCGAGGCTCTTCACGATGAGTTCGAGGCGGTGCCCGGCGAGGAACACATTGCTCGTGTCGTGCACCTGGATGGCATAGCGATCGATCGCGCCCGGCGTCACCGGCTCAGGGTCGGTGTAGTCGCGCTCGGGTCGAAATGGTGTCGATAGTTCCGAGTTGAGGGCACGGAACGAGGCTTTGAGCCAGCCCTTCGACACGATGCGACTCGAGCCGTCGGGTGACACGTCCCGAATCTCAACGATCCAATGGCCGTCGGTGTCGGTGAGGGAGCCGATGAGCTCGAGTGCGATCGGCCCTGACACTTCGAGGTCGCTCTCAAGCGGCTCGGTTCGGTAGACGGCGCTGGGCACGCCTCCGAAGATCGACTCGAGGTACACGTAAGGAATGTTGTCGAAGCTGTCGGAACCCTCGTCGGAGGCTGGCTCGTCCCACGAGAGCGCGTTGCCCGCCCTGAGGTAGAGCCGCTTCCAGTCGGTGCGCTCGAGGGGCCACTCATGCTCGTTGCGCCACGTGTCGTCGCCCTGAACCCACAGCATCACGGGCGACTCGTCGAGCATGCCGGTGTCGTTGCCCTTCATCCAGTGGTCGTACCAGCGCACCAGCACGTCGTGGTTCTCGGCGAACGGCCGGAGGTGGAAGCGCGGGTAGATCATGTGCTTGTTCGCGGGGTTGCTCATGCGGTCCCACGCGCGGAATCCGCCTGCGAGGTGCAGGTCCCAGAAGTCGAGTGCTGCGCCGCTCAGCACTGGAACGTCGATGCGGTCGAAGTGCTGGTACCCCGAGCGCTCGTGGTACCAGGGCCCGTCGAGGGGATGCATGATCGCGTCGTGGAGCACGGGGTTCTTCCGCGGGGCCATGAGCAACTGGTACGCGCTGTAGACGTTGCGGATGTCGAGGTTCTCGTCACGAATGCGGTCCGTGAGGGCCCGGAAGTCCTCCTGAGAAAGGTCCCGCTCGGTGCGGCTGATCGACTCGCGATCGCTGAGCTCGGTGTTCCAGTACGACAGGAAGCCCAGGCTCAAGATGCCGCCGCGGTAGCAGACGTCGCGATAGAAGTCGGTGGCTCCCTCGATGGGGGCGATCGCGCGCAGGTGGGGAGGCTGTTGCGCGGCGACGAGGTACTGGATCCACGAGAAGTATGAGACCCCGACCATTCCGACGTTCCCGTCGCACCAAGGCTGCTCGGCGAGCCACTCGATGAGGTCGTAGCCATCCTGCGCCTCAAGCGGCCCCATGAGTTGGTACTCACCCTCGGACTCACCGGTGCCGCGCACGTTGGCCACCACGTGTGCGTAGCCGCGCGCCGCGAGGTACGCACTGTCGCCCGCCTCGATCGCGTAGTTGCCCATGGCGGCGGTGGGGTGCGGATTCGACGTGGGAACAGGGAGGTACTGGCCCTCGTTCCAGTAGGGCGCGTAGGCCACGAGAGCCGGATAGGCGCCGTCGTCGTCGGGCGCGAAGACGTCGACACTCAGATGAACTCCGTCGCGCATCGGAACACGAAGTCGCTTCGTGACGCGCATCTCATGGACGGGCTGTGAGATGCGGTCGCGCCACGAGTCGCCCCTGCCGTCATTCCACTCCATGTGATCCACTCCCGCTCGTCAGGGCGCGCCCCCCGCTCACGCACAGTTTCGTCGCCTCACTGTGGACTCTGTATGACAATTGTGTCAAGGGTTGCGCCCCATCGCCGCGCGGGCGGGTCCTAGAGTCGGCTCACCGGCGGGGATCACCGCCCTCGAGGGGGAGTCAGCATGCAGCGCTTTCAGGGCACGTCGGTCATCGTCACCGGGGCCGCTCACGGAATCGGCGAGGCCATCGCCCGCCGGTTCGCGGCCGAGGGAGCGTCAGTCGTGGTGGCCGACATCGACGAGGCGGGGGCGCAGGCCACTGCGGCCGACATCGTGACCCAGGGCGGGGTGGCCATGGCGGTCGCCTGCGACGTCAAGAGCGCCGACGCCGTGAACGCGATGGTGGCCGCGACGGTGGCCGCCTACGGCGGCATCAACGTGCTGGTGAACAACGCGGGCGACGTCACCATCTCGCGGCACTTCCTCGAGACCGACGAGGCCTGGTGGGACCACTTCCTCGACACCAACCTCAAGAGCCAGTACCTCAGCTGCCGCGCGGTGGCGCCGCTGATGGCCAAGGCTGGCGGCGGCTGCATCATCAACATGTCGAGCGGCGGGGCCAACCGCTCGCACCGCGGAATGGCCGCCTACGACGCCTCGAAGGGCGGGGTGGAAGCACTGACTCGCAGCCTCGCGCTGGAGCTCGCCCCCTATGGGATCAGGGTGAACGCGCTGGTGCCCGGGCTGATCGTGACGCGCCCCGAGCACGCCGAGCCGGTGGCCGACAAGCGGCGCAGCGACACCGTTCCGATCGGCCGAGGCGGAACGCCGGCCGACATCGCCGGCCCCGCGGCCTTCCTCGCGTCTGACGACGCCGCCTACATCACGGGCAGCTGCCTGGTGGTCGACGGCGGGGTTCTGGTGCAGCAGCGCTCGCCGCAGGTGGAGACGTTCGGCCACGACCGGTACCCCGCGGTCGAGGACCTCGTCTGACTCCGCAAGCGGCAGTCAGTCGCCCTTGCGGATCTCGTCGGCGCGACGCTCGAGGTCTTGGAAGAAGTCGCTCTCGGCGATGTCGTTGATGTCCTTCTCGACCTTCGCCTTGTCGACGACGACCTCCAGGTGCTGCACCCTCGCGCGCAGCGCACGCTCGCGCTCGAGCACCTCCTCGCCCATGCGGCGGAAGGCTCGGGCCAGAACTCCCACCTCGTCCCTGCGCGAGACGACGCGCGCGAGCGACTCAGGGTCGTAGGTGTTCTGCTCGAGGGCGATGGCTGCGGCCGTCACCCGGCCGAGGGGCTTCACGATGCGGCGGCTGGTGAGCACTCCCACGGTGAGTCCGAGCACGAGCACGGCGACGTTGAGCAGCCCCTGACGAAGCGCCAGATCGGTGGAGGCGCGGGTCAGCTCTGCCTGGGGCACCGCGGAGGCGAGCACCCAGTCCTGGCCCTCGACCGTGGACACGTTGAACACCCAGGGCTCGCTGACCCCGTCGCGCAACACCGCCTCAGCGCTCACCGGGTGGTTCTCGGTGGTGCCGGCAGGCGCAGCCACGACGAGCTCCTTGCTCAGGCTTCGCCCGGCGGGGGAGGTGAGCGCGCCCATCTCGTCGCCAGGCGCCGCCACGACGTCGCCGTTTCTGTCGAGCACGAAGAAGAAGCCCGAGCCGAAGAAGGCCTGCTTGTCGAGCGAGGCGCTCAGCTCCTGCTTTGCCCGATCGAGGCGTGCGGCGGTCTCGGCAGCGATGTCGTCGAGGTAGACGCCGGTGCCCACCACCCACTTCCACGGCTTGTAGTAGCTGATGTAGCTGACCTTCGCCGCGGGGAGGCTGGAGCCCACCCGGGTGCCCACGTAGTCGACGAACCCGTCGCCGGTGGTGAGCGCCACCGTGCGGAAGTCGCGGAAGAACTGCTTGCCGTCGGCGTCTCGGTAGTTGAGCATGTTGCCGCGAAACGTGGGGTTGGGCTCGACGATCGAATTCATGTCGGGCGAGAACGCGAAGAAGTAGTTGCCATCGCCGTAGCG
>CALQEM020000290.1:0-4142 GCA_943329595.2 Bifidobacterium breve | reverse complement strand
GGCCCAGCAGCAGCAGGAGGGCACGTCTCTCGGGCGCGTTCTGGTTGACCTGGGGTACCTCTCCGAGGCCCAGGTGGTATCGGCCCTAGCGGCACAGATCGGGCTCGAGTACCTCGACCTGTCCGAGACCACCATCGAGACCGGCGCGGTAGCGCTCATCCCGGGCGCGCTCTGTCGTCGCTACACGGCCATTCCGGTGCGGATCGAGGCCGACCGCCTCGTGGTGGCGATGGCCGACCCGAGCAATGTGTTCGCCATCGACGACCTGCGTTCGGCCGCGGGTATGGATGTCAAGGCAGTCGTCGCTACGAAGTCGGACGTGATGGGGGCGATTGATCGCTTCTACCGGTCCGAGGCCGAGTTGGGCTCGCTGAGCACCTCACTCGACGTGCAGGACGATGAGGAGGACCTCTCCAGCGTCCACGAGGTCACTGAGGAAGCCCCCATCGTCAGGTTCGTCAACCTGCTCATCACCCAGGCAATCCAAGACGGAGCCTCCGATATTCACCTCGAGCCGACCGAGACCGACCTGCGGGTCAGGTTTCGCATCGACGGTGTGCTGCACGAGGTCATGCGTGCCCCCCGACACATTCGCTCGGGCGTGATCAGCCGCCTGAAAATCATGGCCGACATCAACATCGCCGAGCGGAGGGTGCCGCAGGACGGCCGCCTGTCGGTGAACGCCCACGGCCGCAAGATTGACCTACGCGTGGCCACCCTGCCCACGGTGTGGGGCGAGAAGGTGGTCATGCGAATCCTCGATAACTCCACCACGAGGCTCGGGCTGGCTGACCTAGGCTTCAGCCAGGGCAACTACGAGCGCTACGCAGTGAGCTTCTCCAAGCCCTACGGAATGATCCTGGTCACCGGGCCCACGGGGTCGGGAAAGTCCACCACCCTCTACGCCACCTTGAACATCGTGAATAAGCCCGAGGTCAACATCATCACGGTCGAGGACCCGGTTGAATACCGCCTTCCGGGCGTCAATCAGGTTCAGACCAATGCGAAGGCGGGGCTGACCTTCGCGTCGGCACTGCGCTCGATCCTGCGGTCTGACCCCGACATCGTGCTGATCGGCGAGATCCGCGACCACGAGACCGCCCAGATCGCCATCGAGGCGTCTCTCACCGGCCACCTCGTGCTCTCGACGCTGCATACCAACGATGCCGCCAGCGCGGTGACCCGGCTCACCGAGATGGGCATCGAGCCGTTCTTGGTGGGCTCTGCAATCGACTGCGTGCTCGCCCAGCGACTGGCTCGTCGCCTGTGCTCCAAATGTAAGGAGCCGTACATCCCGACGCCGGAGACCCTGGTGGCCTCGCGGTTCCCGTGGAACGACGGTGAGCCCCTGCCCACGCTGCATCGAGGTGTCGGCTGCTCAATGTGCGCGAAGACGGGCTACCGCGGCCGGATGGCGCTGCATGAGGTGATGCCGGTGACCGAGCAGATCGAGCGCCTGACGGTCGAGCGCGCCAGTGTGGCCCACATTGCCATCGCTGCAGCCGAGGAGGGCATGGTCTCGCTGCGCATGGACGGAATGCAGAAGGTGCTGGCCGGGCATACCAGCCTCGACGAGGTGCTGCGGGTGGTGGTCTGACCCCCTACTCACGGGGCCACGATCCAAACGCTCGTGCGGCGGAGTTCAAGGAATAGACCAACTCTGCCGATGTGACACAGAGCAGCACAAGACCACTCAGGCCTGAACCCACTCCGAGGAGCGCATAGGTGAGCATCGACACCGGGGCAGCACTTCCGCCCCCGCCCCTCACCGGCCCGCTGCAGCCGCCACCGATCAGCGCGGTCACGGCGCCTTCGATGGCGGTGACCATCCGCGAGTCAGCCCCTCAAACAGGGCGCGCGAGCACGGAGGATTCCCGTCGCGAGAGCGACCTCAGCCTCGACGAGGTGCTCGCGATGATGATGGACGCCGGCGCGTCGGACCTGCACCTGACGGCAGGGGCGCCGCCCACGATTCGCCACAACGGCCAACTGATGCCTCTCGAAGGCTTCGGAGCTCTCACGCCCCCTGAGCTCCAGCGCATTCTCTACGGGGCCATCACCCAGGTGCAGCGCGAACGGTTCGAGCGAGACTTCGAACTCGACTTCTCGTACAGCCTCCCGGGAAGGGCTCGCTTCCGTGGCAATCTCTACCGGCAGCGTGACGCCTTGGGTGCGGCGTTCCGCCTGATTCCGTTCGAGATCAAGTCGCTCGAGAGCCTAGGTCTGCCCCCCATTGTCTCAACGTTCGCCCAGTTCCCCCGAGGCTTCGTGCTGGTGACCGGGCCCACTGGAAGCGGCAAGTCGACCACTCTCGCGAGTCTCGTCGACCTCGCCAATCGCACCCGACACGACCACATCATGACCGTCGAGGACCCCATCGAGTTTCTTCACCGGCACAAGTCGTGCCTGGTCAATCAGCGTGAGATCGGGGAGGACACCCAGTCGTTCTCCCAGGCGCTCAAGCACGTGCTGCGGCAAGACCCCGACATCATCCTCGTGGGCGAGATGCGCGACCTTGAGACCATCCAGGTCGCCCTCACAGCCGCCGAGACCGGGCACCTCGTCTTCGCGACCCTGCACACCCAGGATGCCGCGCAGACTGTTGATCGCATCATCGATGTCTTCCCATCGCACCAGCAGCAGCAGGTGCGCCAGCAGCTCGCCGGAACCCTTCAGGGCGTGGTGTGCCAGACACTGGCCAAGACCGCCGACGGCCAGGGCCGCGTGGTGGCGGCCGAAGTGCTCACCGTGACCCCCGCGGTGCGCAACCTGATTCGCGAGGGCAAAACCCACCAGATCTACTCGGTGATGCAGGCCGGCGGCCAGCACGGCATGCAGACCCTCGACCAGCACCTTGCAGAGCTGGTGCGTGCTGGTCGCATCACGTACGAGGGGGCCCTCGATAAGGCCCACCACATCGAGGACTTCAACCGCCTCACCGGCCGGGCTTAGGGAGACACCATGACCACCGCCACGTTCGAGTATGCGGTTCGCGACCGCTCCGGCAAGGTTGTCACCGGGCGGATGGACGCCGACTCCGAGTCTGCGGTCGCCGGCAAGCTGCGGGGCATGGGGTATGCCCCCATCACGATCTCCGAGGCCAATTCGGGGCTCAAGCGCGAATTGGCGATGCCCAAGTTCGGCAAGAGGGTCAAGCTGAAGGACCTCGCAATCTTCTCGCGGCAGTTCGCCACCATGATCAACTCGGGGCTGTCGCTGCTGCGAGCGCTGTCGATCCTCGAGGACCAGACCGACAACGACGAGCTCGCCCGGGTGATCTCCGAGGTGCGCCTCGACGTCGAGCAGGGCACGGCGCTCAGTTCGGCCATGGCCCGCCATCCCGAGGCATTCCCGCCGCTCATGGTCAACATGACCCGCGCCGGGGAGGTGGGCGGCTTTCTCGACACCGTGCTGTTGCAGGTGGCCGACAGCTTCGAGAGCGAGGTCAAGCTGCGTGGAAAGATCAAGGCAGCGCTGACCTACCCGGTCGCCGTGCTGCTCATGGCCGTGATGATGACCATCGGCATGCTGCTTTTCGTGGTGCCCACGTTCGAGAACCTATTCACCCAGCTCGGCGGCGAACTTCCGGCGCCCACCAAGGTCCTGATCCTCATGAGCACGCTGCTCAAGGTTGGCCTGGTGCCCGGAATCTTCCTGTTCATCTTCGGGATGATGTGGTGGCGCAAGGTGAAGAACACCGACAAGGTGCGCAATATCGTCGACCCGCTCAAGCTGAAGATTCCGATCTTCGGAGGGCTCTTCCAAAAGATCGCTCTGGCCCGGTTCACAGGCAACCTCGGCACCATGGTGCAATCTGGGGTGCCGATCCTGCAGGCCCTCGACATCGTGGCCGACACCTCGGGCAACGTCGTGATCGCCCGCGCTGTGCGTGACGTGCAGAACAGTGTGCGCCAGGGCGAGAGCTTGGCGGCTCCACTGGCCCAGCACCCTGTTTTTCCCCCGATGGTGGTGCAGATGCTGGCGGTGGGCGAGGACACTGGCGCACTTGACACCATGCTGCACAAGATCAGCGAGTTCTACACCTCTGAGGTCGAGGCCACCACCGATTCGCTGACCGCGCTGATCGAACCCATCATGATCGCCATTCTTGGCGGCATCGTCGGTTCGATGATCATCGCCCT
>CALQEM020000289.1:0-4144 GCA_943329595.2 Bifidobacterium breve | reverse complement strand
CGGTTCCTGTGGACATGTCTGCCTCTCGGGTGGGGTGGGGTTCGTTGTGCGCCTCGGGGTTCATCGTGTGCAGGCCGTGCACGTCGTGGTGGCTAACTCTCGATGAACGCTGTGCAACGCGGGCAACGATAGGGCGAGTATGGTGACGCGCACCCCCGAAAGCAAGGAAGTTAACCCAGACGTAACGAGCGGACGCGTGCGACTTGTCAGGGCTCGTCGGCGGACCTACGTTCATTGGTACAGATTTCAGACCTCATCCACCCTCGCCTCACCCCCACTCTCCTCATCCGACCCGTTGGAGCCGAGAACGTGCTGAACACCATCCCCACCTTCGCGAATCACCTGCCAGTGCGCATCCGCTTCGGTGAGGGCGTGGCCGCGCAGCTTCCCGCTGTGCTCTCCGAGGTCGGTGCCTCGCGCGTGTTCCTGATGCTCGACGAGGGGATTGAGGCGTTCAACCCCGCGGTCGCTGGGCTGCTCGACCTGCTCGGTTCCACTGACGGCCTCGAGGTCACGCTCTTCGCGAAGCCGGCAGGCGAGCCCACGGTCGACATGGTCGACTCGGCGATCGCGGCCTTCGTCGCGGCTCGACCCGATGCCCTCGTGGCGGTGGGAGGCGGATCGGTCATCGACACCGCCAAGGCCGCGCGCCTGTGCGGCGAGCGCGGAATCACCTTCGGCGAGTTCCTGGCGTCGGCGCCCGCTTACCCCGTGCCGACGGTTCCGCTCATCGCGCTGCCGACCAGCGCCGGGACCGGCTCGGAGGTGTCGGGCGGGTCGGTGGTCTCCGACCCCGCCGCCGGTCGCAAGGCTGGCATCGCCAACGCGAACCTGCGGGCGCAGTACGCGCTGGTCGACCCGCTGCTCACTCACAGCATGCCCGCGTCGATGACGGCGAACACCGGCATCGACGCGCTCGCCCAGGCGATTGCCGGCATGGTGGCCATCGTCCGCACGCCCATCGGTGATGCCATCGCGCTCGAGGCGATCCGCATGATGGGCCAGTCGCTGGTGGCCGCCTACCGCGACGGCGCCGACGCCGGTGCCCGTGCCCAGATGTCGTGCGCGAGCACGATGGCGGGGCTGACCATGAACATCTCGGACTGCACCGCAGAGCACTCGCTGGGTCAGGCGATCGGTGGAATCAGCCACGCGCCTCACGGGCTCACCGTGGGGCTGGTGCTGGTCGAGACGCTCGAGCGCGAGCGCCAGCACGTGCCCGGCCAGCTCGAGCGGGTGGCTGACGCGCTCGGCGAGCCCGCCGACGGCACCTCCGACGGTTCGCGAGCCGTGCGCGCCGTGTCCCGCATCCTGCGCGACCTCGACTTCCCGGTGCTCAGCAGCCTGGGCATCACCGACGCCGACGTCGAGCGGCTCACCGAGGCGGCGCTTGACGACTACTTCATCACCCAGTCACCCGAGCCTTGGTCGCCCGACGAGGTGCGCGCGGCCTTTGGCGCGGCGCTGAGCCTGCAGAGTCGCAGCTGATGCAGCACGACGACCGTGACGTGATCGTCGTGGGCGCCGGGTTCTCGGGGCTGGCGATGCTGCACCACCTGAGAGAGATCGGGCTCTCGGCGAGGGTGCTCGAACGTGGGTCCGGAGTGGGAGGCACCTGGTTCTGGAACCGCTACCCCGGAGCTCGCTGCGACATCGAGAGCGCCGACTACTGCTACTCGTTCTCCGACGACCTGGTGCGCGAGTGGAGGTGGAGCGAGCGCTACGCGGCGCAGCCGGAGATTCTGCGCTACCTCGAGCACGTGGCTGATCGGTTCGACCTGCGGCGCGACATCGACCTCAACACGGAGGTCGTCTCGGCCCACTTCGACGACGACGCGGCGCGATGGACCGTCACCACGCGAGCCGGCGACGTGCACCGAGCACAGTTCCTCGTGATGGCGACGGGCAACCTCTCGCTGCCGAAGACGCCCGACATCGAGGGGCTCGACTCCTTCGAGGGCGAATGGCTGCACACCGGGCTGTGGCCGCACGATCCCGTCGACCTCAGCGGCCGTCGGGTCGCGGTGGTGGGCACCGGCTCGTCAGGCATCCAGGCGATCCCCCACCTCGCTGAGGAGGCCGAGCACCTCGTGGTGCTGCAGCGCACGCCGAACTACAGCATGCCTGCGGTGAACCGCCCGGTCTCTGAGGACGAGTGGCGCTCGTCGGTCGAGGGGTTCGCCGAGCGCCGGGCGGTGTGTGAGGGGTCCGACGCCGGAACCCCCTTACCGCCAGCGTCCGATCGGGCGGTCGACGTGTCGCCCGCCGAGAGGCATGAGAGGTATGAGCAGGGATGGGCGAGGGGGGGCATCAGCTCGCTGTCTGGTGCCTTCAGCGACATGTTCTCCAGCGAGGAGTCCAACCTCTACGCGCAGGAGTTCGCTCGAGCCAAGATCCGGAATGAGGTGCACGACCCGGCCGTCGCCGAGGCCCTGTGTCCCACCCATCACATCGGAACGAAGCGCACGTGCGTCGACACCAGGTACTTCGACACCTACAACCGCCCGAACGTCGAGCTTGTCGACCTGCGCGCGCATCCCATCGAGCGCATCACGCCCTCGGGAATCCGGGTCGAGGGGCGTGAGATCACGGTCGACATCATCGTGTTCGCGGTGGGCTTCGACGCCATCACAGGGGCCCTGGCCGAGATCGACATCCGGGGACGCGGGGGCGTGAGTCTCTCTGAGAGTTGGGTCGACGGCCCGCGCACCCTGCTCGGACTCCAGACGGCGGGCTTCCCCAACCTCTTCCTGGTCACGGGCCCGGGCAGCCCCTCGGTGCTGAGCAACATGGTGGTGTCGATCGAGCAGCACGTCGACTGGATCGTGGCGTGTCTGGCGCACCTGCGCGCCGGGGGCCATCGCTCCATCGAGGCCTCGCGCGGCGCGCAGGACGAGTGGATGCAGCACGTGACTGAACTGGCCGACGCGACCCTCTACCCGCAGGCCTCGTCGTGGTACCTGGGCAGCAACGTGCCGGGCAAGCCACGGGTCTTCACCGTGTACGTCGCCGGATGCGGGCCGTACCGCGACGAGTGCGACTCGGTGGTGGCCGATGGCTACCGCGGGTTCGTCATCGATGGTCAGGACCACGACGAGACAGGAGCAAACCATGGATGACCGGACTGGCCCGTCAGCTGCCGACGAGCTGCTCGCGCGGCTCCGCGGCGAGGGGGTGCGCACCGTCGTGCTGGCAGGGTGCGACACGCACGGGGTGATGCGTGGCAAGCGCATCCCCATCGATAAGATGCCCGGGGTGCTGGCGCACGGCATGCCCCTGTGCGACGTCTTCTGGGTGATGCACGTCGACGAGTCGAACCTCGTGGCCCGCCCGCTCGACCACGTGGGCTACTTCCCCACCGAGCGGCTCGGGTACCCCGACATCGTGGCGGTGCCCGACCTCAGCACGGCACGGGTCATGCCGTGGCACGAGAACACCGCCCTGATCCTGTGCGACTGGCACCAGCTGCACGGTGCCGGACCGGTGCCCATCGACCCGCGCCACGTGCTGGCGTCGGTGGTGGAGCGGTCGCGAGCGATGGGGCTCGAGCCGCTGAGCGCGCTCGAGCTTGAGTTCTACCTGCTGCAAGAGCCGCGTGGCACCGACCACCGCAAGCGCGCCGACGAGCTGGTGCCCCTGCAGGAGCGGCCCAGCACCTACGGCGTGGTGCTCGGCTCGCACCAGGAGCACATCGGGGCCCTCATCCGCGAGGGCATGCTCGACTACGGGCTGCTGATCGAGGCCTGCAACCCGGAGACCGGCCCGGGCCAGTTCGAGATCAACCTCCGGTACGGCCCCAGCATCAAGGCGGCGGACGACGCCTTCCTGTTCAAGTCGGCTGTCAAGGAGGTGGCGGCGCAGAACGACCTCCTCGCCACCTTCATGGCCAAGCCCAACTCGTCGTGGGCGGGCAACAGCTGTCACGCTCACATGAGCCTGCGCGGGCTCGGGGGCGAGGCCTCCTTCTTCGACGAGGCGATGCCCCACGGCATCTCGGCCACCATGCGTCACGCGGTCGGGGGAATCCTCGCGACCATGCCCGAGTTCACCGCCCTGATGGCGCCCACTCCCAACTCGTACCGCCGTTACGCGCCGTACTCAGGGTCGGGCACGACCGCGACCTGGGGCATCGACAACCGCTCCG
>CALQEM020000288.1:0-4158 GCA_943329595.2 Bifidobacterium breve | reverse complement strand
CTGGACCACCGATGTGATTGGGGTCGAGATCGGGGGCGCGGTGAAGAACGTCATCGCGCTCGCCAACGGCATGGCGGTGGGCATGGGCTTCGGAGAAAACGCGCAGGCGTCACTCATCACGCGCGGCCTCGTCGAAATGACCCGACTCGGGGTCGCGCTAGGCGCAGAATCTGAGACCTTTCTCGGGCTTGCTGGCATCGGCGACCTGATTGCCACCTGCTCGTCGCCGCTGTCACGCAACCGCACCTTCGGCGAGAACCTGGGCCGCGGGCTCTCGGTCGACGAGACCATCGCGTCCACCAAGCAGACCTGCGAGGGCGTGAAGAGCTGTCAGGCGATTCTCGACCTCGCGCGCCACCACGGGGTCGACGTGCCCATCACCGAGCAGGTGGTCAACGTGGTGCATCGCGGGATGCCGCCAGCCGACATGCTGCGCGCCTTCATGAGCCGCGAGACCAAGGCCGAGGGCATCGTCTAGCGTCGTTGCTCACCTCGCGGGGTGCGTGGCCCACGGTGTCAGCTCGAGGCGATTCGCCGAACAACCTTCCCGCTAATCCATGCGAAAGCGTCACACCCGCCCCCGGTGGGTGTGACGCTTTCGCATGGAATAGGAGATGAGTCGGAACGTCCTGCCGGAAGGCTCCCGGCGCGAAGCGTCCCGCAGACAGGGCGACTTAGACGAGCAGCGCGCGGTTCAGGTCGAGCCAGAGGTCGTCGGCGTTCTCGATGCCCACGCTGAGCCGCAGCAGCCCCTCTGGCACGTCACCGGCCTCGCCTGGCCAACGGCGGCGGCGCTCGATCAGCGACTCAACCCCGCCCAGACTGGTGGCGTAGGTCCACAGCTCGACTGAGCGGCACACTCGGTCTGCGGCCTGGGCTGCCTCGGCGGCCTGCGCGCCACCGCGCACCACGATCGACATCATCGAGCCGAACCCCGAGCTCTGGCTCGCGGCCAGCGCGTGGCCGGGGTCAGTGGCGAGTCCGGGATAGTGCACCCGCTCGACCGACGGATGCGCGGCCAGCCGCTCGGCAAGGGCGCCGGCCGTGGCCTCGGAGCGGTCGAGTCGCAGCGCGAGCGTGCGTGCGCCGCGCACCGCGAGGTAGGCCTCGAGGGCTCCGGGAGCAGCCCCGAGCAGAACGCGCCGGGTGCGCAGGTACTCGGCGAGCTCGGTGTCGCGCGCCACCAGGGCGCCCATGAGCAGGTCGGAATGGCCGCCGATGAACTTCGTCACGCTGTGCAGTGCGATGTCGGCGCCGAGGTCGAGGGGGTGCTGGCGCAGGGGCGTGGCAAAGGTGTTGTCGACCAGCACCAGGGCTCCCGTCGAGCGGGCTGCTGCAATACCCGCGCGGATGTCGGTGACCTCCATCATGGGGTTGGTCGGCGACTCAATCCAGAGCAGCGCTGCCCCCTCGACAGCCTGGGTCAGTGCCTCGGTGTCGTCGGCCTGATAGTGGCGAAGTGACACTCGCCCGAGTTCGTGCAGCTCGCGCAGGCGCCACGCGGTTCCGGTGTAGCTATGGGTGGGTGCAGCGACGACTCCACCGGCAGGCACCAGTTCGAGCGCCGCGTTGACTGCCGCCATGCCCGAGGCGAAGGCCACGGCGGTGCCACCCTCGAGGTCGGCCAGCAGGTCCTCGAGCGAGGCGACGGTGGGCGATCCCTCGCGCGCGTATTCGAGCGGTCCCTCGGCGTGGAAGGAAGAGGCCGGAACAATGGGTGTGTTCAGAGGCGCGTCCGGGGTACGCGGGGGTCGTCCGGCCGACACCACGCGCGAGTCTGGTGCCCACTCAGCTGTCATGTCGTCACGCTACTGCGTGGGCTGCCGGTAGGCTCGCCAGCGTGGTGGAGCAGCCGAAGGTCCGCGTGGTGGTGCTCTTCGGAGGCCGCTCGAGCGAGCATGCCATCTCATGCGTGTCTGCCGGAAGCCTGCTCCGCGCCATCGACCGTAACCGCTACGAGGTGGTGCCCATCGGCATCGCGCCTGACGGCCGCTGGGTCGAGGTGTCCGATGACCCTGATCGGCTCATGATCGCCGACGGCGTGCTCCCGGAGGTCGAGTCGTCGGGCTCCGATGTCACGCTGCGGCAGCGGGCCGGATCGGTGACCCTGGCCGAGCTGGGTGGGGGCTGGGGTGAGTCTGGGGTCGATGTGGTGTTTCCAGTGCTGCACGGGCCGTGGGGCGAGGACGGCACCGTTCAGGGGCTGCTCGAGTTGGCCGGGGTGCCCTACGTGGGCTCAGGAGTCTTCGCCTCGGCCGCGGGCATGGACAAGGGGCATATGAAGTCGCTGGTGGTCGCGGCCGGACTCCCCACCGGCCCCTACGAGGTGGTCACTGACCGCCAGTGGCGCACCGACCGTGAGTTCTCGCTAGCCCGATGTGCCGCGCTGGCCGATTCGCCCGGGCGTCCGCTGTTCGTCAAGCCCGCGCGTGCCGGCAGTAGCCTCGGCATCACGCGGCTCACCGACCTCGCCGGGCTCGCGGCCGCTATCGAGGCCGCGCGAGTCCACGACCCCAAGGTGGTCGTCGAGGCCGGCATCGAGAACGCCCGCGAGGTCGAGTGCGCGGTGCTGGTCGTCGACGGCGTGCCGCAGGCCAGCGTGTGCGCCGAAATCGTGGTGCGCGGCGGCCACGACTTTTACGACTTCGAGGCTAAGTACCTCGACGATGCGGTCGATCTGGTGGTGCCGGCCGAACTGTCTGCCGACATCGAGGCACGGGTTCAGCAACTGGCAGTAGAGACCTTCGAGGTCCTCGGCTGCGAAGGTCTCGCGCGGGTCGACTTCTTTGTGCGGTCCGACGGCTCCGTGCTGCTCAACGAAATCAACACCATGCCCGGGTTCACGTCTATCTCGATGTTTCCGCGGATGTGGGCGGCCAGCGGCATCGACTACCCGACGCTCATCGACCTGCTCATCTCAGACGCCCTCCGACGCGGCACCGGGCTGCGCTGAGCGTGGCCTCCGACGACCTCACCCTCGCCGATGTGGGCGAGTTTGCGCTGATCGACGTGCTGGCACAGGTATTCGTGGCCTCGGCCCGACCGTCGGTCGAGGTGGGTCTCGGCGACGACGCCGCGGTGCTTGCTGCCCCGTCAGGACGGCTGGTGGTAGCGGTCGATCAGATGGTCGAGGGGCGGCACTTCCGTCGCGACTGGTCGTCGGCGCACGATGTGGGGCGCAAGGCAGCGGCCCGCGCGATGAGCGATATCGCGGCAATGGGGGCGGTTCCCACCGCGCTTCTGGTCGCGCTCGCCGCGCCGGGAAGCCTCCCGCTGGCGTGGGCGCGCGAACTGGCCGAAGGTCTGGCCACCGAGGCGTCGGTGGTCGGCGCGTCGGTGGTGGGGGGTGACACGGCCGAGAGTCCGACGCTGGTGGTGTCGGTGACGGCCTTCGGAGACTCCGGCGATCGCGCCCTGGTGACGCGCTCGGGAGCGCGGCCCGGTGACGGCGTCTTTCTCGCTGGACGGCTCGGCCGAGCGGCCGCTGGGCTCACCGTGCTCAGTCGTGGGCACCGCCAGCCGAAGTCGGTGGTGGCAGCGCATCGAACTCCCGAGCCGCCCTACGCGGCAGGAGTCGCCGCGGCGGCCGCGGGGGCCACGTCGATGATCGACCTCAGCGACGGCCTGCTCGCCGATGCACGACACATCGCGACGGCGTCAGGCGTCGTGATCGACCTCGACCGAAGCCTGCTCGGCGGTGACGACGACGTGGAGGCCATGGCCCGCAACTTCGGACTCGACGTGTGGGAGTGGGTACTGGTCGGTGGCGAAGACTACGGGCTGCTGGCGACGTTCGCGCCCGAAGCCGTGGTGCCCGCTGCGTTCCGGCCCATCGGGCGGGTGAGCGAACTACGAGAGGGGCGCGAGGGGCCCGTGCTGGTCGACGGTGCTACTCATCGAGGAGCCGGGGGGCATGAGCACTTCATGCCGCCCAGCTGACCTGAGGACGTAGCAGGAACTCAACGCTGTGGCTGGTGCCGGAGCGGCCACTGTGGGCCCGAGGTGAGCGGGTGACGCTCAGACCGCGCGGGTGACCTTGCCGGCCTTGAGGCACGAGGTGCACACGTTGAGGCGGGTGGGCGTGCC
Organism: Bifidobacterium breve; assembly: GCA_943329595.2. Taxonomy (GTDB): domain Bacteria; phylum Actinomycetota; class Actinomycetes; order S36-B12; family CAIYMF01; genus CAIYMF01. The sequence goes on along the minus strand of CALQEM020000288.1, from coordinate 72 downwards.
CTTGATGATGGTGCGCACCTTCTGGATGTTGGGGTTCCAGCGCCGCTTGGTGCGGACGTGCGAGTGGGAGAT